>NZ_DASPMG010000064.1:0-44964 GCF_035627195.1 Azospirillum sp. | reverse complement strand
GCACCGCCCTGCGGTTCAGGGTGAAGACCTTGCCGGCCTCCAGCGAGAGGTCGACCTTGTCCTCGTTGCGCGGCAGGAGCGGGATGATGCGGAAGATCTCGTGCACGGCGATGTCCAGCTCGTGCCGGCTCTTGCCCTGGGCGTCCGCCCACAGCGCCGTGATGAACTCCCACCCGTCCAGCAGCCAGGACAGGCGCGTGCACGCCTGCCGCACCACCTTGCGCTGGGTGTCCCACTGGCGCAGCAGCACCTCGAACGACGCCACGGCGCCGTCCAGGCGGCCGATCACCGTGCGCACGTGGTTCAGCGTGTGCTCCGCCACCTCCGCGCAGAAGCCGCCGATGGGTGCCGCCTCGGAGACGTTGTCGGTCGCCCAGTCGGCGATGGAATCGCGGAAGCGCACCAGCTCGCCCATCAGCCGGCGCAGCCGCGCCGGCTTGGGCGAGGAGACGAGGCCGATCGGCTCCATGGCGCTGGCCAGCTCGGCCACGCGCAGGTACAGCTCGGTCGGCTCGATGCCCAGGTGCTGGCCGGCCTTGATCATGTAGGTGCGGGTCAGCCGCTGCCCCTGCTCGGACGCCAGGCCGGCGCGCAGGATGTCGGTCGATTCCAGCCCCACCGCCTTCAGCACCTCGCCGATCAGCTGGAAGTTGATGAGCAGCCGCTGCTCCTCGTCGTCCTTGTGGGCGGCCTCCGCCGCCTCCTGCGCCTCTGGACCGGCGAGGCCCAGGCGCGCGACCTCCATCGCCGCCTTGCGCAGGTCGTCGGGCGAGCAGCCGCCGTTCCGCGCGATCAGGTCCTGCAGCATGCGGTCGTGCACCGTCATCGGGAAGGCCAGCGGCAGGCCCTTCCAGGCGACGACGTAGACGCCGCGCCCCTCCGACAGGTTGGGGATCAGCACTTCCAGCTGGTCGCGCTCGTCCTTTCGCACGCGGGTCTGCGCCAGCACGGGCGTGGTGAAGGCGACCGCGGCGCCGCGTTCCTCGAAGGTGGCGGGGGTGAAGTTGGTCAGCGAGCGCATGGGGCGGGCGGCGGTCGGCGGCGTCTGTGGTCGGCCCTGCATTGCAGCGCAGGCACCCTGAAAAATTTATGAAGATTTCGCGCCAAAAGCAACGAACCGCCGGCGCTCCGGCCTCGCGTTCATTGGAGGTATGCCGCTTCTGTGCCGCCCCACTATCCGGATGAGAAGCGTTGAGTCCCACGGGTCGCCCGCGTGGCGTCCGCTTGGGGAGGGAACGGCGCATGGCCGTGCTGAAGTGGATCGGCCTGGGGCTCCTGGGCCTCGCCGGGCTGGTGGTGGTGGGCGGCGGGCTGGCGCTCGCCCTGTTCGACTGGAACGACGCGCGCGGTTTCGCGGCGCGGCAGGCGAGCAAGGCGCTGGGGCGCGAGGTCGCCATCGACGGCACGCTCGACGTAAAGCTGGGCGATCCCATCCACATCCACATCGAAGGGCTGCGCGTCGCCAACACGGACTGGGCGAAGGAGCCGAACTTCGCCGAGGTGCGCGTGCTCGACGCGCAGGTTCGCCTGTGGCCCCTGCTGCGCGGCGACATCGAGGTGCCCGAGGTGAAGGTGTCCGGCCCCAAGCTGGCCATGGAGAAGAACGCCGAGGGCGCCAACAACTGGACCTTCGGCAACGACCCCCGCAAGGAGGCGGCGGAGGAGACGGTCAAGCCCGACGACCGCAGCGAGGTCCCGCTGATCGAAAGCCTCGTCATCGAGGACGGCCGCGTCGGCTACCTGGATCCCAAGAGCGAGATCGACATAAACAGCACCATCAACACCGCCACCGGCGGCAGCGGCGATGCCAGCGTGCGCCTGGACGGGCAGGGCAGCTTCGCCGGCAAGCCGTTCAAGCTGGCCGTCGACGGCGGCTCGCTGCTGTTCCTGCGCGACACCGCGCAGCCCTATCCCATCAAGGTCGAGGCGTCGGTCGGCAAGACCCGCGGCAAGGTCGAGGGCAAGATCGCCGAGCCGGTGAAGCTGGAGGGCGTCGACCTGTCCATCGAGGTGGCGGGCGACGACATGGCCGAGATCTTCCCGATCTTCGGCATCCCCACGCCGAAGACGCGCCCCTACGCGCTGTCCGGCCGGCTGGGCAAGGAGGGCAACGTCTGGCGCTTCGACGGCATGAACGGCAAGGTCGGCGAGAGCGACCTGGCCGGCAACCTGGCGATGGACACGGGCGGTGAGCGGCCGCGCATCACCGCCGACCTCACGTCGCGCCGGCTGGCGGCGGTGGACCTCGCCGGCTTCGTCGGCGCCTCGCCGCGCGGCAGCGGCGACTACCCCACCAAGGGCCCCGGCCGCATCCTGCCGGCCACCGAGGTGAACCTGGAGCGCCTGCGCTTCGCCGACATGGACGTGCGCTTCAAGGGCCAGCGGGTGGAGGCGCCCATGGCGCCGCTCGACGGCCTGGACGCGCACCTGAAGCTGGAGAACGGCAAGGCGACGCTGGAACCGCTGAGCGTCGGCATCGGCAAGGGCCGCGTCGCCGGCACGGTGGTGCTGGACGGGCAGGGCAGGTCGGCGGCGCTGCGCACCAACCTGGAGGTGCGCGGCGTGCAACTCGCCCAGTTCTTCCGCGACACGCCCTTCGCCAAGGAGATGGGCGGCACCGTCTCCGGCCGCGTCCAGCTGACCGGACGCGGCCCGACGGTGGCCGACATCCTGGCGGCGGCCGACGGCAAGGTCGGGCTGGCGGTGGACGGCGGGCGCATCAGCGCGCTGGCGGTCAAGGGGCTGAAGACCAACGTGCTGGAGACGCTGGGCGTGGTGCTGTCCGGCGACCGGCCGCTGCCCTTCAACTGCCTCGTCACCGACGTCGAGGCGCAGAACGGCGTGGCCAAGGTCAACGCCCTGGTGCTCGACACGCCGGAGACGCTGATCACCGGCCAGGGCGGCGTCAACCTGAAGGAGGAGCGCCTGAACATGCGCGTGCAGGGCAAGGCCAAGCACCCGCAGATCTTCGCCACGCACGTGCCGGTCACCGTCGGCGGCACGCTGGGCGACCCGGACATCGGCGTGGACGCGACCGAGACGGCGGCGCGCGGGGCGGCGGCGGTGGCGCTGGGCGTCCTGCTGACGCCGCTGGCCAGCATCCTGCCGCTGGTCGACACCGGCACGGACGAGGAGGCGCACTGCGGCTCCCTGATCCAGAACGCCAAGGCGCCCGCCGGCCCCGCCGGAAAGGCTGGCAACGGCAAGGACACCAACACCGGCCGCTCCGGCAACGGCACCCGCCAGCCATCGGGCAGCGGCCGATAACCCCAGGGTTTCATGACCACCGACCAGATCGTCGCCTTCTCCCTCGTCGGCGCGGTGATCGCGCTGCTCATCTGGGACCGCCTGCGCTATGACCTCGTGGGCATGCTGGCCCTGGTCGCCGGGCTCGTGGCCGGCGTCATCCCGACGAAGGAGGCGTTCACCGGCTTCTCCGACGACATCGTCATCATCGTCGGCTCGGCGCTGGTGGTCAGCGCCGGGGTGGGGCGGTCGGGCATCGTCGAGACGGCCATGCGCCCGCTGGCGCCGCTGATGCGCGTGCCGTGGACGCAGGTGGCGGTGCTGACCGGCGCCGTCACGCTGCTGTCGGCGGTGATGAAGAACGTGGGTGCCTTGGCCGTCTTCATGCCCATCGCCATCCAGGTCGCGCGCCGCACCGGCACGCCGGTGTCCTACCTGCTGATGCCGATGGCCTTCGGCTCGCTGATGGGCGGTCTGATGACGCTGGTCGGCACCTCGCCCAACATCATCGTCTCGCGCATGCGCGGCGAGATCCTGGGCCAGCCGTTCGGCATGTTCGACTTCACGCCGGTCGGCTTCGCCATCTCGGCGCTGGGCGTGGCGTTCCTCGCGTTGGGGGGCTGGCGGCTGCTGCCGGGCAAGCGCGGCTCCAACTCGGGGCAACCCGCCTTCTCGGTGGATGACTTCACCACCGAGGCGCGGCTGACCGCCGAATCCGCCTTCGTCGGCCGCACCGTGCACGACCTGGAGGAAGCGGGCGAGGGCGACGTGACCGTGGCGGCGATCATCCGCGAGGGGCACCGGCGCTACGTGCCGTCCGGCCACTGGACGCTGTTCGCCGACGACATCCTGGTGCTGGAGTGCGACACCCACGCGTTGGCCCGCATCGTGCCGGCCGCCGGGCTGCAGCTGGTGGCCGAGAAGGAGCTGCGGGGCGTCACCAGCGCCGACGAGCTGACCGTGGTCGAGGCGGTGGTGGCGCAAAGCTCGATGCTGATCGGCAACACGGTGGAGGACGTCTGCCTGCGCGAACGCTACGGCGCCAACCTGCTGGCGCTCAGCCGGCGCGGCCGGCCGATCCGCCAGCGGCTGCGCCGCATCCGCTTCCGGTTCGGCGACCTTGTGGTGCTCCAGGTCCGCGCCGCCGACGCGACCGCCACGCTGGCGGCGCTCGGCTGCCTGCCGTTGGCCGAACGCGACGTGGCGCTGGGCCGGCCGCGCAAGCAGCGTTTGGCACTGGCCATCGTGGCGGCGACCATCGCGCTGGTGGCGACCGGCACGGTGCCGGTGGCGCCGGCCTTCTTCGGCGCCGCCGTTGCCATGATGCTGACGCGCGTGCTCAGCCTGAAGGAGGCCTACGATTCGGTGGAATGGCCGATCCTCATCCTGCTCGGCAGCCTGATCCCGGTCAGCGAGGCGTTGCGCACCACCGGCGGCACCGACCTGATCGCCGGCCTCCTGTCGGACGTGGCGCAGGGGTTGCCGCCGCTGCTGGCGCTGGGCCTCATCCTGGTGGCGGCGATGGCGGTGACGCCGTTCCTCAACAACGCCGCCACCGTGCTGGTGATGGCGCCCATCGGCGCCAGCCTCGCCGGCCACCTGGGGCTGCGCCCCGACGCCTTCCTGATGGCGGTGGCGGTGGGGGCGGGGTGCGATTTCCTGACGCCCATCGGGCACCAGTGCAACACGCTGGTCATGGGCCCCGGCGGCTACCGGTTCGCCGACTACTCGCGCCTGGGGCTGCCGCTGTCGATCCTGGTGATCCTGGTCGGCACGCCGCTGATCGCCTTCGTCTGGCCCCTGGTGCCGCATTGACGGGCGTCCGGCGTGCCCGCGACGCCGGCGGAAACGCGACCCGGCCGACGCGCTACGGCGCGCGGTAGCCGGCCGCCAGCGGCTCGTCCAGCTCCGGGCTGTTCAGCAGCAGGATTTCCAGCGCGGGCAGCAGGTTGCCCTCCTCCGTCTGCAAATGGCGGGTCAGGCGGTCCGTCAGGTCCCAGCCGAAGTGCACGAAGGCGGCGTAGCTGTCCTCGTCGAACCCCTCGGCCAGCGCCAGCGCGCAGTAGCGCTGCAGCCGGCGCCCGATGGGGCGCATCGCCTCGTGCTCGTCGGTCAGCAGGCGGGTCAGCTCATAGGCGCCGCCCTGCGCGACCAGCGGGAACACCGCCTCCTCCTCGAAGTCGAAATGCGCGCCCAGTTCGCGGTCAAGCATGGCCGACAGGTCGGTGACCAGGGCGCGCACCGTCGGGTCGTCCAGGGACGGGATGCCGCGCGTCTCCGCCTCCGTCAGGTGCGCCTCCAGCCGGTTCAGCATGTCGGCGGTGCGGTGGTGGTCGTCGTGGACGAGGCGGCCGGTGTGCGTGTTCGTCTGCATCCCATCCCCCGTTAGTGGGCCTTCCTTCGCGGACGCCGCAGGATGCGCGCCACGGCGCCCAGGATCAACAGGTGCGCCACCGTCCAGGCCACCGCCGCGGCGGGCATCAGCCATGCCGGAGCCGCCCAGCCGGCGGCGACGCGCAACACGGCCGCGGCGCCGATCAGCACCACCGCCAGCGTCGCGGCCGGAGGGAAGTCCGCCGCCCACGCCTCGCGCTGCAAGGACACGCGCACCATCATGGACGCGGCGATGGTGCCCAGCGCCGCAGCACCCAGCAGGTGCCAGCCCGCCCCGCCCGGCAACGGCGCCACGCGCTCCACTCCTGCGGCGATCCAGCCCAGGCCCAGCCAGGCGTAGCCCAGATGCAGGCTCCACAGATCCGGCCGCCCCAGCGTCGCGTCGGTCCGCCAGCGCGCCAGCCGGGCGAGCGCGCAGACGCCGGTCAGCATACCGCCCGCCGCCCCCGCCTCCGGCAGCCATCCCGTGGCGACGGACAGCATCGCGGTGATGGCGCCACCGACGCCCAGCCATTCCAGCCGCGGCTGCACCCGCGCCACCAGCACGCCGCCCTGCTGGCGCACCGCGCCCGCCGTGGCCGACGGGATAATCCGCCCGCCCATGGTGAACAGCAGCAACCCCACGAGGTGCAGCGCCAGCAGCGCCCCCGCCCGGCCGCCGTCGCCGCCGGCCCAGACCAGCGCCTCGGCCGCCGCGAAGGCGCCGATCAGCGGGCCGAACACCGCGTTGTGGCCGCTCTTGGCGGCGCGCAGGAAGGGCAGGCCGCCGTGCACGAACAGCACCACGGGGTAGGCGAGGGTGGCCGGCACCGCCCAGGTCGGCGGCAGCCCGGCCAGCATCGCCGCGCGCCCCAGCAGCCACGCCCCCGCGGCCAGCGCCAGCACGGGCCGCGTCGGCTTGGTCAGCAGGAAGCCGCCGACCACCGCCAGCGCGAAGCCCATCACCATCTCGTGCGCGTGCACGGCGGGCGTCCACGCCACCGGCAGCCAGCCCAGGTAGCCGGCGGTCCAGTACGGCACGCCCAGCACCGCGAAGGCGAGCGCCAGCGGGAAGAACACGCGGTGCCCGCCCATCCGCCGGGCGGCGTCGGGGAAGACGAGCGTCATGCCGACGGCGCGCCCAGCCACGGCGTGACGGTGATCAGCGCCGGGTCGTCGGCATGGTCGACCAGCAGCCGCTTCACGCGGTCCTGCCACAGCGCCTGAAAGCGAAGCGCGTCATCCGCGTCGCCGTGGCCGTGCAGGACGGCCGGCAGCAGGTCGCGGATCTCCGCGGGCGAGGGGACCAGGGCGGCGTTGAAGCGCATCTGCACGCCCGTCCCGGTGTCCTGCCGCTGCAGCGCCATGTCGCCCTCCATGGGAACGGCGAAGCGCAGCAGGCCACGGCGGTCGAAGCGGCCGCCGATGCCCTTGAAGCCATCCTCGCCCGCCGCCCCGGTCAGCAGCGCCGCCACCCGGCCCATGACGCCGGTCACGCCGGCGGTTTCCGGATCGCGGAACGCCACCGCGACGTTGCCGCGCACCGGCGGCTCGGCGCCGTACAACGCTTGCAGACCGCGCACCGTCATCAGGTAGGCGCCGGCCACCGTGGGGCAGGAATGCCCGGCCAGCTTCACCGCGTCGGCATAGCCGTACGCGATGGTCCCGCCGTCGGAGGCGCCGAGGAAGGCGCTCAGGGGATCGATGACGCTCAGCCGCGGGGCGGCGTCGAAGAAGGCGGGAAAGGTCATGCCGGCAGCTCCTGCTCCGTCGATTCGGGAAGGCGCAGCTTAGCCCGGCGCCGGCGTGGTGGATTTGATCGCGGACAAACATCCGGACGCGTGCATTGCCGCCGAACAGGGCAGACGAACCGCAATCTTTTCCCATGAATGTCCATAAAATGTTCCGCCCTGAAAGTCTTCGCGACAGGGAAGAGGCGGAAATGTGACGAACAAGGGGTGTTGTCGCTTGACTTCACCCCCTTGTTGCTCGCAATAAACGGGTACGCCTATCGATCGTATGCCGTCAGCACGGACGACCCATAGTGGCAATTCAAAACGTTCCGGCCGTTCCGGCCAAGACCGCCCGGACGGCGTATGCCGCCGCCGTGGCGCTGTTCATCGGCCTGTCGCTCGCCGGCTGCGCCACGCAGCAGCCCACCGAGGTGGCCGCCGTCCCGGACCGGGGCGCAACACCCATCGACCCCTCCGATCCGCTCGGCCGCTGGGTGCCGCACATCCGCGAGGCGTCGGAGCGTTTCGACGTTCCCGAACGCTGGATCCGCGCGGTGATGATGCGCGAGAGCCACGGGCGGCACATGGTCAACGGCCGCGTGCTGACCAGCAAGGCCGGCGCCATCGGCCTGATGCAGGTCATGCCCGGCACCTACGAGCTGATGCGCGCACAATACGGCCTGGGCTCCGACCCGACCGACGTGCGCGACAACATCATGGCCGGCACCGCCTACATCCGCGAGATGTACGACCTGTTTGGCGCGCCGGGCTTCCTGGCCGCCTACAACTGCGGCCCGGCCTGCTACGCCAACGTTCTGGCGCGCAAGCAGAAGCTGCCCGGCGAGACGCGCTCCTATCTGGCGGCGCTGACCCCGCAGATCCGCGGGCACGAGCCGCAGCAGCCGTCCGCCTCCTCCGGCGCCGTCGCCATCGAGGTGGCGGTCCTGCCGAAGGACGCCCCGAAGCCCGCCCCGGCCGCTCCCGCCGCCGTTCCCGCCCCGGCGCAGCCGGAGGTGGTCGTGGCGCAGAAGCCGGCCGCTCCGGTTCAAGTGGCCCCCGTGCAGATCGCCAAGGCGCCGCCGCGCAGCGACAAGCCGGCCCCGGCTCCCGCACCGGTGCAGGTCGCCAAGGCCGAGCCGAAGCCGCAGATGCAGCTGGCCAAGGCCGGCAAGCCCCAGGGGCCGGCCCCCGCCACCCGCCTGGAGGTGGCGGAGGCGCTGCTGCCCGCCGGCGTCGACCGCGACCGCGTGCAGATCCGCTTCATCTCCCAGCGCAGCGATGGCTGCGGCAGCCTGAAGGGCAAGGACAGCGTCTGCGTCTCGCTGGAACGCTTCTGATCCGGTAGCGCAAGAACCGGGTGGCATCGGAGGGCGGGCGGCGGCATCGTCGGGGCATGACGAACGCCGCACCGCGCATGGGAGGGCTGGAATGGCTCCTCCTCATCCTCCTCTCCGTCCTGTGGGGCGGGTCCTTCTTCCTGGGCAAGGTGGCGCTGGCCGAACTGCCGCCGTTCACGATCGTGCTCGGCCGCGTCGGGCTGGCGGCGGCCGCACTGCTGCTGGCCGTCCGCGTCTCCGGGCTGCGCATGCCGGCACGACCGCGTGACTGGCTGCCATACTTCGCCCTGGGCCTGCTGAACAACTTCATTCCGTTCAGCCTCATCATGTGGGGCCAGACGCAGATCGCCAGCGGCCTCGCCGCCATCCTCAACGCCACCACGCCGCTGTTCACCGTGCTGCTCGCGCACGTCCTGACGCGGGACGAGCGGATGACGGCGAACCGCCTGTCCGGCGTGCTGGTGGGCTTGGCGGGCATCGTCGTGATGATCGGGCCGGCGGCTCTGGGCGGGCTGGGGCGCGACGTGGCCGGGCAGGTGGCGATTCTGGGCGCCGCGACCTCCTACGCCCTGGCCGGCATCTACGGCCGGCGCTTCCGCGGCACGCCGCCGCTGGTCACCGCCGCCGGGCAGGTGTCGGCGTCGACGGTCATGATGCTGCCCGTCGTGCTGCTGGTCGACCGCCCGTGGCTGAACCCGGCGCCGGGTGCCGTGACGCTGGGCGCGGTGGCGGCGCTGGCGCTGCTCGGCACGGCGGTGGCCTACATCCTGTACTTCCGCATCCTGGCGACGGCGGGCGCGACCAACGCGGTGCTGGTGACCTTCCTGGTGCCGGTCAGCGCCATGCTGCTGGGCATGGGCATCCTGGGCGAGGTGATCGAACCCCGGCAGTTCCTGGGCATGGCGCTGATCGGCCTGGGCTTGGCGGCCATCGACGGGCGCCCCGTCCGCGCCCTGCGCCCGCGCCCGGCGCCATAGGCTACGCCCCGCCCACCGCGTCGGCGGCAAGCTCCGGCGTGTCGGCTGCGGTCACGGGGCAGCGCGCGATGCAGGAGGCGCCGGTGATCGCACCGTTCTCGCGGATGGGCGACAGCGTCAGTTCCACCGCCAGCCGGCTGCCGTCCTTGCGCTGGCGCTCGGTCTCCAGGTTGTCGACGATGCCGCCTTCGGCGACGGCGACCAGCATGTCCATGAAGTCCGTTCGCCGGTCGGCCGGCACGATCAGGTCGGCCGCGGGCTTGCCCACCGCCTCGGCCGGCTTGAAGCCGTACAGGCGCTCCGCCCCCCGGTTCCAGTGCGTGACGATGCCGTCCAGCGTGATGGCGACGATGGCGTCGCCCGCACTTTGCACCAGCGCCGCCAGATGGGGGGCGGCGTCGTCCAGGCGCTGGCGCTCGCGGGTCTGGCGGCGCAGGCCCTCCAGTGCCGCGGCCATGGTGCCGAACTCGTCGCCGCGCCCGCGGCCGGGCATCGCCGCCGAGGCGTCGCCGCCGGTCAGGCGGTGCACCGCGTCGGTCAGCCGGCGCAGCGGGCGCCCGACCCGGCGCGCGAGCACCACCGCCGCCACCGCCGCCAGCCCCACCGCCATGGCGAAGCCCAGCAGTGCCTCGACCCAGGCCTGCGTGCGCCGCTGCAGGTAGCGCGTGCCGTCCATGCTGATCTCGGCCACGGCGATGGTCTTGCCGGCGTAGTCGCGCACCGGCCCGGTCAGCACCGCCTTGGGCTGTTCCGGGGTGGCCGGCGCGGTCACGACGGCGCCGTTCTGCGCCTGCGACAGCGCGGCGTAGGTGGCGAGCGTGGCCGCGTTGCCGGCCACGCGCCGGTGTCCGCCGTCGTCGCCGCGCACGTGCAGCAGGATGTCGGCGCCCAGGCGCTGCCTGAAGCCGGCGACGAACCGGTCGCCGACGTCGATGCCGAACTCGACCGTGCCCAGGAAGCGGTTGTCGCGCGACACCGGCTGCACCGCGCGGATGGTCGGGCCGACGCTTCCCGCCTCCACGCCCTGCGCCGGCCGCCGGGTGCGGTTCGCCTCGATCACGGTCAGGCGGAAGCCGGCGAGGTCGTCGCTGTGGTCCGGCCGGTGCAGCCGCAGGAACGAGATGGCCGGCGGCGTGTGGAACTGCATCTGCGTCACGCCGGTCTGCTCGGCCAGGGCCTTGAAGCCGGGCTCCAGCAGGGCGCGCAGCCGCTCGCGGTCGCTGGCGGCGAAGGCGTCCTGCACCTCCCGCAGGCTTGCGGTCTGGAGCGCCAGCGCCCGCGCCGTCTGCATCTCCGTGTCGATCTGGGCGCGCATGGCGGTGTAGTGGTCGCGCAGCGCCAGATCCTGCGCCTGGGCGAGCAGCGCGTCGGTGCGGTCCAGGTGCCAGAGCATCAGGCCGCCGGACACGACGGCCGCCAGTCCGGCGAAGCTGGCCAGCAGGCGGGAGCGCAGGGAGATGGCCATGACGGGCGCCGTTCGGGTTGGCAGGCGAATGTTACAGATTTGAAAGATAATCGAGCTTTGCTGGCAACGCCAGCGACAACGCGCGGCTGCGACGATCCGCCGGCCGGAAAAGCTGCGGCACGATGTACCGCGCGCGCCGATCGGAAATAGAATATCCATACGCCGCGTGCAACCCGCCGGTCGCCGCAAGGTGCCGTGAAGAGGACGACATGACCGCCCTGACCGTCTACTGGGACACCGACGCCGCCGTGCCGGAGCTGTCCAGCCGCGACTGGCTGGTGGTGTCCGCGCACCTCGCCCACGCCGGCATCCTGTTCGAGCGCTGGGCGGTCGAGCCGCAGCTTCCCGCCGACGCGGACGCGGCGCGCGTGCTCGCGGCCTATGCCGCGCCGATCGCGCGCCTGAAGGCCAGCCGCGGTTTCCGGTGCGCCGACGTGGTCCGCGTGGCGCCGGACACGCCGGGCGTGGACGACCTGCGGCGGAAATTCCTGTCCGAGCACACCCACACCGAGGACGAGGCGCGCTTCTTCGTCGAGGGCGGCGGCTGCTTCTGGCTGCACCTGGAGGACAAGGTCTTCCGCGTCGCGTGCGAGCGCGGCGACATGATCAGCATCCCGGCCGGCACGCGGCACTGGTTCGACATGGGGAATCCCCCGTCGTTCACCGCCGTGCGCCTGTTCACCCGCCCCGACGGCTGGGTGGCCGACTACACCGGCGACGCCATCGCCGGCCGCTTTCCGCGCCACGAACCGGCCTGAGCCGGCCAAGGCCGAGTTGATTCGCCGCACCCCCGCCCGATTGCCCGCCCGGTCACGGGATTGGTACAACTCATAAGCGCACGCATGCAGTATTCTGCCGATGCGCGGATGAAGACGCCGCCGAACGGCACGCCGCAGGGGGAGGCCATGAACGTCGACCATCACCCGGTGCCCGAGACCGGCAACCGCTTCATCGACGGCACGCACGCGGCGCTGGTGCGCCGCATCGGCCAGATCCGCGAACGCTGCGACGGCGGCGCCCCGCGCGAGCAGATCGCCCCCGTCCTCGACGCCCTCACCGCCGACCTGCACGCCCATTTCGCCTGCGAGGAGCTGATCATCCGCGCGCTGGGCCACGACGGCTGGGAGGAGCACGCCGAACAGCACGAGTTGCTGAACACGCAGGTCGGCCGCCTTGTCGCCTATGTGCGCGAGTGCGACGTGTCGCGGGATTTTCTGTCCACCGTGGCCGGCACGCTCGACACCGTGCTGTGCCGGCACGAAACCCGCTACGACGGCTCCTACGCCGCCCTGCTGAAGGCGGCGGCGCCCGGCGCCGGGCGCGACCTGATCGCCTGGGGTGCCGAGCACGAGACCGGCATCCCCACCATCGACCAGCAGCACCGCGGGCTCGTCGGCATGCTGAACGACCTGCACCGCGCCGCCGCCGCCGGGCTGGCGCCGGCCGATGCGCTCCGCCGCGTCGACGGGCTGCGCGACCACGTTCACGCCCATTTCGGGATGGAGGAGGGTGTGGTGCGCGCCATGGCCCCCGGCCGCTTCCTCCAGCACCGCGCCCACCACGCCGTCATGGCCCAGCAGTTCGAGGGCATCCGCGCGGAAATCGCCGACGGGACGCTCGACGTCGGGGTGGCGGTGCGGGACTTCTTGCGCTTTTGGCTGATGGACCACATCCTCGGCTGCGACCGTCCGCTGCTGTGCGGCGCGCACTGACGGTTCATCGACTGAAAAGGGAGAGGGCAGGGGTGGCGAACATCGGGATCGTGCTCGGCAAGTTCCATACGGCCGAGGTCACGGAGATGCTGGAGGAGGCGCGCGCCGTCGCGCGCAAACGGGGCCTGTCGATCGCGCCGGACGGCGAGGCGTGGGTGCCCGGCTCCATGGAGAAGCCGCTGGCGGTGAAGCGCCTGCTGATGCGCGCGGACGTCGACGCCGTGGTGGCGCTGGGCATCATCGAGCGCGGCGAGACCGAGCACGGATCGGTCATGGGCCACGCGGTGATCAAGAGCCTGATCGACCTGCAGCTGGAATTCATGAAGCCGGTGGGTGTCGGAATCCTGGGGCCGGGGATCAACCCGTCGCAGATCCCGCCGCGCATCCGCCCCTATGCCGCGGCGGCCGTCGACGCGGTCGCGGACATGCTGGCAACGCGTTGATCGGCCACGGGGAATGCGCCCCCGGCCGGGGGCGCGTTCAGCCCAAAAAATTCACTTGCATCTGCGGCGAAAGCGCGTATTTGAATGCGCACGACGCACTCGCACGTGCCTATGGCCCACTGTGGTTATGCAACGACGTACCGCGTCCTTTTTGGCAGAGCCGGTCATCAGTGGGCCGGTCCCGAGAGGGAGCACAGTATGTTGTCCAGTCGCCACGGCAGGGCCAGTAAACGGTAGCCCTCAGCCGGACATCGACGCCTTGAACGCCCGGAGCTGTTGAGCCCGGCCGCGCGCACGACTCCGGCCCACCCGTCGTTCCCCGCCACCTTGGTTCTGGTCTGCCCGCGCCGATGCGCGGCACCGGGCCGAAGTCCGCATATGGGCCCCCTCGCCGGGGCCCGGAACAGGAGTGCGCCATGGGCTACGCCCGCTCCCGATCCGCCGTCGCGCCTCTGCGCCGCGGCCTCGCCGCCGCCGGTCCGCGTCCCGCCGGCCCCCGTCCGTCCGTCCTCCAGGCCACGGCGCTGCACCGGCCGGAGGAGCCGATGCTCTGCGTCCGCCCCGGCGTGCTGGCCGAGACGGCCCGCTCCTTCGTCGCCGCCTTCGGCGCGGCGGTGGGCGGCGACGTGCTGTACGCCGTGAAGTGCAATCCCGACACCACGGTGCTGCGCGCGCTGTGGGCCGGCGGGGTGCGCCACTTCGACGTCGCCTCGCCGGGCGAGATCCGCCTGATCCGCCAGATGTTCCCGGACGCCGTGCTGCACTACATGCACCCGGTCAAGGGCCGCCAGGCGATCCGCGCGGCGTACGAGCAGTACGGCGTGCGCGACTTCGTCCTCGATTCCATGGAGGAGCTGGAGAAGATCCGGCAGGAGACCGGCGATGCCGCCGATCTCGGCCTCGTGGTGCGGCTGGCGCTGCCGAAGGGCAACGCGGTCTACGACCTGTCCGGCAAGTTCGGCGCCCCGGCCGCGGAGGCGGTGGCCCTGCTGCGCGCCGCCCGCGCGGTGGCGCCCAAGTTGGGCGTCAGCTTCCACGTCGGTTCGCAGATGCTGGACCCGGCGGCGTACGAGCGCGCCATCGCGCTGGCCGGCGCGGTGATCGCCGAGGCGGGCGTGGCCATCGACGTGCTGGACGTCGGCGGCGGCTTCCCGGTGTCCTACCCGGGCGTCACGCCGCCGCCGCTGGGCGACTTCATGGCCGCCATCGCGCGCGGCATCGCCACGCTGGACCTGCCCGCGCACTGCCGCATCTGGTGCGAGCCGGGGCGCGCGCTGGTGGCGCCGGGCGTGTCGCTGGTGGTGCGGATCACCAAGCGGCGCGGCGATGAGCTGTACATCACCGACGGCGTCTACGGCAGCCTGTCGGATGCCGGCGTACCGGGCTTCCGTTTCCCGGCGCGCCTGCTGCGCCCGTTCGAGCCGATGTCGGAGGCGCCGGTCGCGGCCTTCGCCTTCTACGGCCCGACGTGCGACAGTGCCGACCGGATGAACGGCCCGTTCCTCCTGCCCTCCGACGCCAGGGAGGGGGATTGGATCGAGCTGGGCCAGCTCGGCGCCTACGGGTCCTGCCTGCGCACGGCCTTCAACGGCTTCGAGCAGGCGCGGGTGGTCGAGGTGGCGGATCCCCCGCTGCTGGAGACGCCCGGATACGATCTCGCCGCCAGCGCAGCCTGAACGGGCTCGCTGGTTATTCCGCAACTCTGTTAGAAAGGACGACCGTCCCCCCGACCCGACAAACCCGCCCCCCTCCCAGGGGCGGGGACAAATCTTGGGATCACAGGGTGTGGCAGCTCCTCTCGCCGTTTCGGGGGAGGGGTGGGCCGGGGGGATGCCCGAAGACAGACAGCAGCACATCAAGCCTCGGGAGCACCCGTCTATGCCCTACAACCAGAAGCACTGCACCTTCTCCGGCCGCATGGTCATCGTCGGCTTCGGCTCGATCGGCCAGGGGGTCCTGCCGCTCATCTTCCGCCACATCGGCGTGGGCGCGGAGCAGATCACCATCATCACCGCGGAAGAGCGCGGGCACGCGGAAGCCGACGAATACAACGTCCGCTTCATGAACCTGCCGCTGACCAAGGACAATTACGTCCAGGTGCTGACGCCGCTTCTGGGCAAGGGCGACTTCCTCGTCAACCTGTCGGTGGACGTGTCGTCGGTCGCGCTGTTCGAGTTCTGCCACAAGGTGGGGGCGCTCTACCTCGACACCTGCATCGAGCCCTGGGCGGGCGGCTACACCGATTCGAGCCTGTCGCCCAGCTTGCGCTCCAACTACGCGCTGCGCGAATCGGCGCTGGCGCACAAGGCGGAGTTCGCCGGCGGGCCGACGGCGGTGCTGACGCACGGCGCCAACCCGGGTCTGGTGACGCACTTCATCAAGCAGGCGCTGCTGGACATCGCCCGCGACACCGGCGCGGACGCCGCCGTGCCGAAGGACCGCGCGGGCTGGGCCAAGCTGGCCATGGACCTGGGCGTGAAGGTCATCCACGTGGCCGAGCGCGACACCCAGGTGTCGAACCAGCCGAAGAAGGTGGGCGAGTTCGTCAACACTTGGTCCATCGACGGCTTCGTCGGCGAGGGCTGCCAGCCGGCCGAACTGGGCTGGGGCAGCCACGAGAAGGCGCTGCCGCCCGACGGCCGCCGGCACGAGTTCGGCTGCGACGCCGCCATCTACCTGATGCGCCCCGGCGCCTCGACCCGCGTGCGCACCTGGACGCCGCTGGAAGGTCCCTTCCACGGCTTCCTGATCACGCACAGCGAGGCCATCTCGACGGCCGACTACTACACGGTGAACGATGGCGGCACCGTCGCCTACCGCCCGACCGTGCACTACGCCTACCACCCGTGCGACGACGCGGTGAAGTCGGTGCACGAGCTGGCCGGCAAGAACTGGCACATGCAGCCGTCCAAGCGCCTGATGATGGACGAGATCGTCAGCGGCACCGACGAGCTGGGCGTGCTGCTGATGGGGCATAAGAAAGGCGTCTACTGGTACGGCTCGCGCCTGACGATCGACGAGGCCCGCAAGATCATCCCGTACAACAACGCCACGTCTCTGCAGGTGACCGTGGCGGTGCTGGCCGGCATCGTCTGGGCGATCGAGAACCCGACGCAGGGCGTGGTCGAGCCGGAGGAGATGGACTTCCAGCGCGTGCTGGAGGTTTGCCGCCCGTACCTGGGCGAGGTGGTCGGCGCCTACGGCGGCTGGACGCCGCTGGAGGATCGCGGCCGCCTGTTCCCGGAGGACGTGGACACCGACGACCCGTGGCAGTTCAAGAACTTCCGCGTCGTGTGACATCGCGCTCCCATGGCGCTTAGAATGATGGCGCCCCCGAACGGGGGCGCCATTTTTCGTCGATTGGTTTGCTAAGGGCCGCGCCCCACGTTCCATGGTGGGCCGGTAACGGACAGAAGGATCTCGAACATGTCGGACCTCCACAAACGAGCCATGGAAGCGGTGCTGCAGGCCGCCGACCAGGACATCGCGGTCACGCTCAAGGAACTGGACGTCAAGGACCGCTACAGCGAGGAAGCCGACGAGGCGGTCTACGACGTCGCCATCACGCACGCGTACCGGATCTTCATGCGCATCTGCGAGAAGCAGGGCCTGACGGTGGACGCCGGCCTGTTCGCCGACCTCGCCGGCGAGTTGGCCGAGGAGGTCGCGCAGGACGGCGACCAGGATTGACGGCGAAACCCCCTCCCCCGGCCCCGCCGGGGGAGGGAGGGGCCCGCCGAAGGCGGGAGGGTGGGGGCTAGGCGCTGCGGGACGACAGACGCCTTTGAGCCCGGACCTCCGCCGCCCCGAAAAACTTTGCCCCCACCCTCCCATGCTGCGCATGGGTCCCTCCCTCCCCCGCCGGGGGCGAGGGAGGGGCTAGGGGCACGTAGGTTGGGTTGAGGCCAAAGCCGAAAACCCAACATCGGGAGCAGGCAAGAACCATCAAGCAGCCTCCCGCGCCTTTAAATATTTGTACACCATTCAAGTAACGTTCGCGGATTTCAAAAATGAAATCCGCTCTCCCGTTGCCATCTCTTCTTGTCCCATGGGATAATGCCCGCCGTTAGGGGACCTTTTTTGGGAGATCCGGGGGATGAAGACGATCGCTGCCGTGTTCGGCGGGCTGTTGATGGCCACCGTTTCGGGAACGGCGCTGGCGCAAGTGCATGTCGAGAAGTTCGATGCCAACTCCGAATGGGATTGGGAAGGCGAACTGAAGTTCGAGAACGGGCGCATGTCGCTGTGCACCATCAAGTCGCCGTACGAAGACAAATCCGTCCTGATGTTCATGCTCGACCGTGACCGCGACTTCATGATGGGCATCGTCGCGCCGGACTGGAAGCTGAAGAAGGACACCAAGCAGCCGATCAAGTACTGGGTCGACAAGAAGGCGAAGAACAGCGGTACGGCGATCGTCGTCGACAAGACCGCCATCATCGTCGACCTGCCGGAGAGCGATACGCTCTACGAACAGCTGCGCATGGGCGACAAGCTGAACTTCGACTTCGATGACGAGGAGTTCTGGTACGGCCTGAACGGCACGAAGAAGGCGCTGGACGCGCTGTGGTCCTGCGTCGACCGTGGTCTGGCGACCGAGGCGATGGCCGCCAAGCTGGCCCCGAAGGCCCCGGCCGCGGCGGCTCCGGCTGCCGCTCCGGCACCCGCCGCGCCGCCTCCGGCTCCGGCACCCGCTCCGGCCCCGGCTGCCGCACCGGCTCCGGCCCCCGCACCGGCTCCGGCTCCGGCTCCTGCGGCAGCGCCGGCTCCGGCACCCGCGCCGGTCGCCGCTCCTGAACCTGCTCCCGCCGCTGCTCCGGCCCCGGCACCCGCACCGGCTCCCGCCGCCGCTCCGGAGCCGGCTCCGGCTCCTGCGCCCGCGCCGGCTCCCGCACCGGCCCCGGCTCCGAAGCCGTAAACCGACCGACGGCAGGGCGGGGTGCGATGCATCCCGCCCGTGCCGGTCGGCGGCGTGCCGGGGAACCCGGGGTCGCACTGTCTGTTCCTCCCTCGCCGAAGGAGGAATGAGACATGACGACACGAAGGATTGTGCTTGCGGTCGCTTGTGCGCTTCTCGCCGCGCCGGCGCTGGCCGACCAGCCGAAAAGCCCGAAGCTGAACGTCGAGCAGGAGGGCGGCGAGCCGGTGATCGTCCACGAGGGCGAAGCGTCGTTCTACGGCGACAAGTTCCACGGCCGCAAGACCGCCACGGGCGAGCGGTTCGACCAGAACGCGCCGACGGCCGCCTCGAAGGAACTGCCGCTGGGCAGCAAGGCCACGGTGACCAACCAGGAAACCGGCCAGAGCACCGACGTCACCATCAACGACCGCGGCCCCTACGTGAAGGGGCGTGTGATCGACCTGTCGAAGAAGGCGGCCGAGGACATCGGCATCACCAAGGAGGACGGCCTCGCCCCCGTCCGCGTCGAGGCCAAGCCCTCCGACCAGCCCTCGGCCGAGGCCAAGGAGAAGGTCGAGGACAAGGCCGAACAGCTCTCCGGCAGCAGCAACGGGAAGGACAAGCCGGGCTCCGGCTCCGGACGGTGAGCGGAGCGGGACGGCGGGCACGCGTTGACGGGGCGTCCTTGCTCAGGCATAAATTCCTCATGGCGGGCGGTGTGCCGCTCACGGAATTGAGGGACGTGCCGGAATGCAACACCCCTGGAAATCCGTTGCATCCGGTTGCATTGGGTTGCATTCGCGGCGGCGCCGTCGGGGGCGCATACCCCTCTTGACGCGCCGTCGCCGGCACGGGATTGAATGGGGCCGTCCCGTCCCGCGACCCCCGAGGCCGTCCGTTGCGCCCCGCCGTCCTGTTCCCCCTGTTCCGCCCGCTGTCGAGCCTGCCCGGCCTTGGCCCCAAGCTCGCCAAGCTGGCCGAGAAGCTGGCCGGCCCGCACGTGGTGGACCTGCTCTGGCACCTGCCCAGCGGCGTCATCGACCGCCGCTTCTCGCCCAAGATCGCCGAGGCGCCGAACGACCGCGTCGCCACTCTGACCGTGCGCGTCGACGGCCACGTCCCGCCGATCAACCCGCGCCATCCCTACAAGGTGCGCTGCACCGACGAGACCGGCGTGCTGGAGCTGGTCTACTTCCACGCCCGCGGCGAATGGCTGCAGAAGCAGCTCCCCGTCGGCACGACCGTGGTCGTCAGCGGCCGGGTGGAGTGGTTCCACGAAACCCTCCAGATGCCGCACCCCGACGCCGTCACCACGGTGGACGCCCGCGACGAGATCGAGCCGGTCGAGCCCGTCTACCCGATGACCGCCGGCCTGCCCGCCAAGACGCTGCGCAAGGCCATCCGCGCTGCCGTTTCCGACGTGCCGGAGCTGCCGGAATGGCAGGACGCCGCGTGGCTCGCCCGCCAGGGCTGGCCCACGTGGCACGACGCCATCCGCCGCGCCCACCACCCGGACGACGAGGCCGACCTCGCCGCGACCAACGCCAACCGCAAGCGCCTCGCCTTCGACGAGCTGCTGGCCAACCAGCTGGCCCTGGCGCTGGTCCGCCTGCACCAGCGCAGCCTTGCCGGCCGCGCGGTTGCCGGCGACGGCACCTTGCGCGCCAAGGTCACGGCGGCGCTGCCGTTCCAGCTGACCCCCTCGCAGCGGACGTCCCTGGCCGAGATCTACGAGGACATGGCCGCCGAGCGCCGTATGCTGCGCCTGCTCCAGGGCGACGTCGGCAGCGGCAAGACGGTGGTGGCGCTCCTGGCCATGCTGAACGCCGTGGAGGCCGGCAAGCAGGCCGCCCTGATGGCCCCCACCGAGATCCTGGCCCGCCAGCACGCCGAGAGTCTGGCGCCCCTGTGCGACGCCGCCGGCGTGCCGCTTGCCCTGCTGACCGGCCGCGACAAGGGCAAGGCGCGGCAGATGGTGCTGGACCGCTTGGCGTCGGGCGAACTGCCCCTCCTGGTCGGCACCCACGCCCTGTTCCAGGAGGACGTGGCCTTCAAGGATCTGGCGCTGGCGGTGATCGACGAGCAGCACCGCTTCGGCGTGCACCAGCGCCTGCAGCTCTCGGCCAAGGGGCGGGCGGTGGACGTGCTGGTGATGACCGCCACGCCGATCCCGCGCACGCTGACGCTGACCGCCTACGGCGACATGGACGTCTCCCGCCTGACCGAGAAGCCGGCCGGGCGCAAGCCGGTGCAGACCGTCACCGTGGCACTCGACCGGCTGGAGGAGGTGGCGGCCGGCATCCGCCGCAAGGTGGCCGAAGGTGCTCGCGCCTATTGGGTCTGCCCCCTGGTGGACGAGTCCGAACAGCTCGACCTCGCCGCCGCCACGGAGCGGCACGCCTTCCTGCGCGCCACCTTCGGCGACCGCGTCGGGCTGGTGCACGGCAAGATGCGCGGCCCCGACAAGGACGCGGTGATGACCGCCTTCGCCGAGGGCCGCCTGGACGTGCTGGTCGCCACCACGGTGATCGAGGTGGGCGTCAACGTGCCCGAGGCCACAGTCATGGTGGTGGAGCACGCCGAGCGCTTCGGCCTTGCCCAGCTGCACCAGCTGCGCGGCCGGGTGGGGCGGGGCGACAAGCCCTCCACCTGCCTGCTGCTGTTCGACCCGCACCTGACGGAGACGGCGCGCGCCCGCCTTAAGACCATCCGCGACACCGAGGACGGCTTCGTCATCGCCGAGGAGGACCTGCGCCTGCGCGGTGCCGGCGAGGTGCTGGGCACACGTCAGTCCGGCCTGCCGGAATTCCGCCTTGCCGATCTGGCCGTGCACGGCGACCTGCTGGCCGTGGCCCGCGACGACGCCCGCCTGATCGTCGACCGCGACCCCGACCTCGCCACCCCGCGCGGGCAGGCGCTGCGCACGCTGCTCTACCTGTTCGAACGCGACGCGGCGGCGAAGACGCTGCGGTCGGGGTGACGAACGAACAGCCAATGCTGCGCGGCGAACACCAGTGGAGTGCCCCCTAAACTGGGACAGTGAAACGTGTCACAGGTCTCATAGGAAGGAGAGCTGATCCCATTTTTTGGAAGGCGGCCTGGGCCTTGGCGTCGGACTGCGGGTGGCGGGGCCGCATCTTCTGCTTCGACAACTCCAGCCGCCGCACGATGCGCGACAGGCTGGCCGGATGCAGCGTCTTGGCGCAGCGCTCGGCGATCACCTCGCACAGGATCGGCAGGGTCCATTCCACGCAGCCGTGCCGCTTCGGATCGGGACCAGCGAGGATGATGGCCTTGAGCGTCGCCTGCTCGCCCTCGATCAGCCATTCCGGCCGGCCGGGCAGAGGGCGGTCGTAGAGCCCGGCCACGCCTTCGGCGTTGTAGCGCATCACGGCATCGCGCAGCGCTTGGCGGTCCATGCCGGCCAGCCGCCCCTTGCCCTCCCGACGCGCCAGGGCGCGCAACTCGCTGGCGCTCAGGTCTTTCCGGATCGGCAACGCTGCTGGCACGCGCTTCTCCCCATCATGGACAGGGAATCGAATCACGGATCGCTGGCCTTGGGAATCCCCCTCAGTGAGTCAGCGCCTCCGCTCGCCGGTATGACACCTTCTTTGTCTCATCCCAGGGATGCACTCCAGCATGATGTGGCATCCGGTTGCATTTACCCCGCCGGCCGCCCTACCGGCGGGGGTCGTTGAGGTCGTCCAGGTCGAAGGGGGCGGGGCCGGGGGGCGGGCGCGGGGCGGGGCGGGCGGGGATCATGTCGCCCAGGCGCGCGTAGGCCTGGTGGCGGAACAGGTCCAGCAGGTGCGTCACCTCGTCGGACGGCTTGCCGATGCCGCGCAGGACGGTGCCGCCCAGCTGCAGGCTGGCCTCCACCACCTCGGGCACCACGACGGTGGCGCCGGCCTTTTCCAGCTTCTCGCTGTGGCTGCCGTCCCTGGCCCGCACCACGATGGTCAGGTCCGGGCGCTGGCGGCGCAGGGCCAGGACGGCGCGCTCGGCGGCGCTGGGGTGGTCCAGCGTCACCACGGCGGCACGGGCGCGGGCGGCCCCGGCGGCGCGGAGCACGTCGGGGCGGGCGGCGTCGCCGTAATAGACGGGCAGCTCGCGCGCCCGGCCCTCGGCCACGCGCTTGGGCTCCAGGTCCAGGGCGACCCAGCCCACGCCGTTGGCCTCCAGCAGGCGGGCCAGGGTCTGGCCGACACGGCCGAAGCCGGCGATCAGCACGTGGCCCTGCAGGTCGCCGGTCTCCTCGCGCATCTGCTGGAGGGATTCGGTGGGCGGCGCGGTCAGCGCCTGCCCCAGGCGGCGGGCGCCGGCCATCAGGAAGGGCGTGGCGGCCATGGACAGCGCCACAACGGCCAGCAGAAGCTGCGCGGTGTCGGCCGGCAGCACGCCCTGGTCGCGGGCGAGGTCGAACAGGACGAAGGCGAACTCGCCGCCCTGGCTCAGGGTCAGGCCGATCTGCACCGACAGGCTGGGCACCATGCCGAACAGCCGGCACAGCACGGCCAGCACCGCCGCCTTCACCGCCACCAGCGCGGCCAGCAGGGCCAGCACCAGCCACCAGTCGCGAATGACCAGCGACAAATCGATGGTCATGCCGACGGTCATGAAGAACAGCGCCAGCAGGGTGCCGCGGAACGGCTCGATGTCGGCCTCGACCTGGTGGCGATACTCGGTCTCGGCGATGACGAGGCCGGCCAGGAAGGCGCCCAGCGCCATGGACAGGCCGGCCTGCTCGGTGATCCACCCCACGCCCAGCACGATCAGCAGGGTGACGCCGGTGAACAGCTCCGGGCTGCGGGCGGCGGCCACGGTGCGCAGGGCCGGGCGCAGGACGAGGCGGCCGAGGACGACGATGGCCAGCAGCGCCGCCACCGCCTTGACCGCCGCCAGGGCCAGCGCCGCCCCCACCTCCGTCTGGTACGAACCCAGCAGCGGCACCAGCGTCAGCAGCGGCACGACGGCGAGGTCCTGCATCAGCAGCACGGCGAAGGTTACGCGGCCGTGGCGAGCGGTCAGCTCGTTGCGCTCCAGCAGGATCTGGATGACGATGGCGGTGGACGACAGGGCGAGGCCGCCGGCCGCCACCAGCGCCGCCGGGCTGTCCAGCCCCAGCGCCAGCCCGGCCCCCCACAGCGCCGCGGCGGTGACGGTGACCTGCAGCGTGCCCAGGCCGAAGACCAGCCGGCGCATCACCGTCAGGCGCTCGATCGACAGCTCCAGCCCGATGGCGAACAGCAGGAAGACGACGCCGAAGTGGGCCAGCGTTGCCGCGTCGTCCGGCGATCCGATGATGCCCAGCGCGTGCGGGCCGATGATCACCCCGGCCACGAGGTAGCCCAGCACCGGGCTGGACTTCAGCCGCTGGAACAGCGGCACCACCAGCACCGCCGCCAGCAGGATGATCAGAACGTCTTGAAGCGCCGTGGCGTGCATCAGGCGCGGACCTCGGCGACCAGCGCCTCCAGCCGGGACAGGTCGCGGATGACCAGGGCGTCGGCCGTGCGCTCGACGATGCCGTCGCGGGCAAGGTCGTTCAGCACGCGGGCCACCGTCTCTCGCGTCGTGCTGACGCGGGCGCCGAGGTCGCCGTGCACGGGGATGGGGCGCAGGACCGCCGTGCCGTCCGGCCGGCGGTTGCGCCGGGCGAGGCGCAGCAGCTCCGCATGCACGCGGTTGTTGGCGCCGAGCGTGCTCAGCTCCATGACGCGCTCGGTGGCGCGCCGGGCGATGCCGGACAGGCGGCGCATGACGGCCAGCGCCACCTGCGGGTCGCCGGTCGCCACCTCCAGGAAGGTTTTGGCGCCCAGGAAGGCGATCAGCGTGCCGTCTTCCAGCGCCTCCACGGCCGCCGAGCGCGGCTGGCCGTCGACGGCCGCCATTTCGCCCACCGTGCCGCCGGCGCCGATGTCGTCGAAGCTGATCTCCCGGCCGGAGGCGGAGTGGCTGACCACCCGCACCGTCCCCTCCACGATGAAGCACACGTCGCGGCTGTCGGCGTGCTGGTCCAGGATCTGTTCGCCGGCCGAGAAATGGCGCCAGCGGCACTGGCGCGCCAGCTCGGCGCGGCGCTGGGGCGGCAGCGGCTTCAGCAGCTCGATGCGGTCGAGCGTGGCGTGGACGGCCTCGGTCACCGGCCTCAGTCTCCCTGGGGATGGGTTGATCGCCATCGTTCTTACCACCAATGCGCGCTGTGACCAAAGGGCGGCGCTAACCTCCCCTTAACCGGCCGGGCCGGAAAACCAAAGGGCACGCGACACCGGAGACCGGACCCATGCTGACCACCACCATCCCGACCGCCGCCCGCATCGATACCCAGCGCCTGCTGTCGGTGGTGGCCATCCCCTTCGCCGCCGCACTCGCCATGGCGACCGCCGTCGCCGCCACCGGCGGCTCCGTCGATCGCATCGCCGAGGCCGGCGGGGCGACGCCCTTCCTGCTGAACTTCGTGAAGTTCTGCTACCTCGCCGTCAGCATGGCCCACCTCTCCGGCGCGCTGGCGGAGCGGATGAACGGCGGCCTGCCCGCCGGCCTGTGGCTGGACGAGGTGGACGGCGCCGACCCGGCCCCCGCCGGGGCCGACGCCTTCTGGCACGCCTTCCCCAACCACGTGGACGGGGCGGCGATCGCCATGATGGTCACGCTGCTCTGCTGGCTGCTGGGCTGACGCGCGGGGCCAAGGCGGTCTCCTCCACGCGGATGCGGTGCCAGGTCAGCGGCACGTTCAGCAGCGAGAAGGCCACCGCCAGCCACACCTCCCCGAGGGCCAGGGGCAGCACCGCCAGCTCCCCCGCCACGATCAGGTAGTTCGGGTGCCGCACCCACCGGTACGGCCCCCGCCGCACCAGCGGCGCCCCCGGCAGGGTCAGGATGCGCGTCGTCCAGAACCGCCCCAGCGACGCGATGACCCACACCCGCCCCGCCTGCAAGGCAACGAAAAGGGCCAGCAGCCACGGGTCGACCGCCGCGCCGGCCGGCGTCAGCACGAACAGGCTGGCCAGCCAGCCGCCGTGCAGCAGGACGAACAGCGGGTAGTGCCCCGCCCCCTCCTCCCGCGCCCCCTCGGCCTTCAGCCGCCGGGTGTTGCGCGCGGCCAGGACCAGTTCCCCCAGCCGCTGCAGCGCCACTAGCAGGACGATGACCTGCGGCCAGCCCATCCCTACACCTCCAGCAGCAGGAAACCGGCGGTGAACCCCGGCCCCAGCGCGCTCATCAACTGAAGCCCCGCGGCCCCGGCCGCCAGCCGCCGCCCCAGCACGAACATCACGCTGGCCGCCGACATGTTGCCGCAGTCCCGCAGGACCGCCCAGGCGTCCGCCAGCCCCTCGCCCGCCGGCGCCATGGCCTCCTCGATGGCGTGCAGGACCTTGGCCCCGCCGGGATGGCAGACCAACCCGGCAAGGTCGCCCACAGCCACCCCATGCCGCGCCAGGAAGGCGTCGGCGACGCCCCGCATGCGGGTGCGGATCAGCTCCGGGATGTCCTGCGCGAAGACCACGCCCAGCCCGTCGTCCTCGACCCGCCACCCCATGACCCGCCGCGTGCCGGGCCAGGTGTGCTCCCCGCTGCCCAGGATCGCCGGCCCGCCCCCGGCCTCGTCCATCCGCACCACGGCGGCGGCGGCGCCGTCGGCGAACAGCGCGCTGGCCACCACGTTGGTCGGCGTTGCCTCCCCGCTGCGGAAGGCCAGCGTGCACAGCTCGACCACCAGGAACAGGACGGTGGCCCCCGGCATGGCCTGCGCCAGCGCCGCGGCGCGCGCCAGCCCCAGCACGCCACCGGCACAGCCCAAGCCGAACACCGGCAGCCGCACCGTGTCGGGGCGAAAGCCCATGCGCTCCAGCAGCAGGGCGTCCAGGCTGGGCGTGGCGATGCCGGTGGTGGAGGCGCAGACGATGGCGTCCACCGCGTCCGGCTGCAGCCCGGCGCGCGCCAGCGCCTGCCCGGCCGCGTCCTCCAGCAGGGCCAGCGCGCCGGCCTCGTAGGCGGCGGCGCGCTCGGCCCAGCCGCGCGGCTGCAGGTACCAGTCGATGGGCATCACCGCGTGGCGCGTGTCGATGCCGGTGTTGGGGAAGACGGGCGCCAGCCGGTCGAAGTCGCGCATGCGCCCACCGAACACGGCGCGGGCGGCGGCCAGCGTGTCGTCCTGGGTGAGCCGGTGCGGCGGCAGCGCCGTCGCTACCGCGCGCAGTCGGGGAAATCGGGTCATCACCCCTAATCTGTGGCGCATCATGACAGCCGCCATTCCCCCTGATGGGCGATGCGACGCCTGGACTATGCCACGCGGCAATGATGCCGGTTGAGCGCCCCGCCGTCCTGTATCACTATGGAGCGCATATATTTTTCCGGGGATTGCCGGTGACGACGACCGAAGAGCACGACGCCGACGACACGCCCCCGCCCCACCCGCGTCCGCCGCGGCAGGGCATCGGCCTGATGGCGCGGCTGCGCGCCTATTTCCTGGCCGGCGTGCTGGTGACGGCGCCGACGGCCATCACCGTCTATCTGGCGTGGTGGATCATCTCGTGGATCGACGGCTGGGTGCGCCCGCTGATCCCCGCCGCCTACAACCCGGAGCAGTTCCTGCCCTTCACCATCCCCGGCATCGGGCTGGTCGTGGTGATCATCGTGCTGACGCTGGTCGGCGCCTTCGCCGCCGGATACGTCGGGCGGCTGGTGCTGCGCATCGGCGAGGGGGCGTTCGCCCGCATGCCGGTGGTGCGCAGCGTCTACAGCGCGGTCAAGCAGATCATGGAGACGGTGCTCGCCAACAAGTCGAGCGCGTTCCGCGAGGTCGTGATGATCGAGTACCCGCGCAAGGGCCTATGGTCCCTGGGGTTCATCACCGGCCCGGCGCACCCGGAGGTGCAGCGCACCAACCCGGAGGAGATGGTCAACGTCTTCATCCCCTGCGCGCCGCCCACCGCCGGCTACATGGTGTTCGTGGCGCGGCGGGAGCTGACCGTGCTGGACATGACGGTGGAGGACGGGCTGAAGCTGGTCGTCTCCGCTGGCATCGTCAGCCCGCCCGACCGCAAGCCGCGCGAGGTGCCGGTGGCGGAGAGAATGAGGGCGTAGCGATGTTCAGTAGCGCACAGCAGTGGGTTCGGACGCCGTTCCATCGAACGAAAGGGTTGCCCGTACCATGAGGGCTATCGCATGTAAGCAAAGAGTTCAAAGAAGAATTCTTCGCTTGTCATGGCCCTGAACACTTCAGGCTCATTGACCGGTCCAACGGGTGCGCCCGCAAGATGTTCCGAGCCAACCGCCGTCAAGCCCGGCAAGGTGGCGGGGCGGACCAGGGACGTGGCCGGGATCACGCTCGCCTGGCGCCATTCGCTGCGGCCATGCCCACGCTCCTCGCAGCTGTAGGACGGCACCGCCGTGCCGACCTGGGCGAGGGCCTGTTCGGCCGCGGCGTGCAGCGGCCCGTTGTTGGCTTTCAGGGCCAGCGCGTAGTGCGCCTTGGCCTCCAGCACCGCTTCGGCCATCTTGGGATGGCAATGCAGGGCGTCCGCCGTCACCGTGCAGCCCTTGAGCACCAAGCCGCGCAGCACCGCCAGCGTCGCCGCCACCGCGTTGCCGCCCGGCGCCCGGGCCTGCGTCAGGGTCATCCGCGCTTGGCTGTCCCACACGCTGACCACCAGCGGCGGCACGCGCCGTCCTTGCCTCCCCGCGCCGGGGCGTGCAGGATGCGGGCGATGTGTCAACGCACCCCTGTCCCTGGCGGGACCAGGGGCTTTTGGTGTCGATGGTGATGACCGACAACGTCTCCGAATCCGTGGCCGATCCGCTGGCCGTGCGGCGCAAGCAGGTGAAGTTCCGCGCGTGGCATCGCGGCACGCGGGAGCTGGATTTCCTGATCGGCCGCTTCGCCGACCATCACGTCGACGCCATGACGGCGCCGCAGCTGGACCGCTTCCAGGGGCTGCTCGATCTGCCGGACGTGGACGTCTACAACTGGGTCATCGGTGCGCTGCCGGTGCCGGCGGAGCATGACCATGACGTCATGCGCCTGTTGATGGCGTTCCGCGACGACGAACGCTCGCGCGGCTGAGGCTCCGTCTTCTTCATCTTATTCTGACCCCGGTGGTGCCGTGATCAAGTTCGACCTGCAGCCCGGTCGTTCCGCCCGCCTGCTGATCGGCGGCGCGCCGGAAGGGCAAGACGCCCGCATCCTCGCCGAACTGGCCAAGCGCGCCGGGGCCTACGGCCTCGTGCACGTGGCGCTGGACGACGTGCGCACGGCGCGGCTGGCGGAGGCGCTGGCCTTCTTCGCGCCCGACGTGGAGGTGCTGGCGTTCCCGGCGTGGGACTGCCTGCCGTACGACCGCGTGTCGCCGAACGGCGAGATCGTGGCGCGGCGCATCGACACGCTGACCCGCCTGCTGGAGCGGCGGGAGGATGGGGCGGGGCCGCGCATCGTGCTGACCACCGTCAACGCGCTGCTGCAGAAGGTGCCGCCGCGCGCGGCGTTCCGGCACGCGACCTTCACGGCGAAGATCGGCGACCGGATCGACCTGGAGAAGCTGCAGCGCACGCTGACCAACAGCGGCTACACGCGGGCGCAGACGGTGCGCGAGCCGGGCGAGTTCGCCATCCGCGGCGGCATCGTCGACCTGTTCCCGCCGGGCACGGAGGAGCCGCTGCGCCTGGACCTGTTCGGCGACGAGCTGGACGGCGTGCGCGCCTTCGACCCCATGACCCAGCGCACGACGGAGAAGCGCGACGGGCTGGTGCTGAAGCCGGTGTCGGAGGTGTTTCTGGACGAGGCGGGGATCGCCCGCTTCCGCTCCGGCTATCGGGAGCTGTTCGGCGCGGTCACCGACGACGATCCGCTGTACGAGGGGATCTCGGCCGGGCGCAAGCACGGCGGCATGGAGCACTGGCTGCCGCTGTTCCACGACGGCATGGACACCCTGCTGGACTACGCGCCCAAGGCCATCGTCTCGCTGGACCATCAGGCGGAGGAGTCGCGCGACGCCCGCGTGACGCAGGTGGAGGATTTTTACCAAACGCGCGCGGCCATGGTGGCGGCCACCAAGAAGGCGGGTCAGCCGGCCTACAAGCCGATCCCCACGGGCATGCTGTTCCTCGACAAGAGCCAGTGGGACGCGCTGCTGCGCGAGCGGGCGGTGGCGCAGCTGCAGCCCTTCGCCACACCGCCGGGCATCATGGGCACGGCGGACGCCGGCGGGCGGCGCGGGCACGACTTCGCCGAGGAACGGGCGCGGCCGGACGTCAACGTGTTCGACGCGGTGAAGGCGCACATCCGCGCGCTGCGCGCGGACGGGCGCAAGGTGCTGGTGGCGGGGTACTCGGCAGGCTCGCGCGACCGGCTGATGAGCGTGCTGGCCGACCACGGCATCGACGGGCTGGAACCGGCGGAGACCATCGCCGACGTGCGCCGCTTCGACCGCCACGTCACCGGCATGGTGGTGCTGGGGATCGAGCACGGGTTCTCCGCCCCCGACATGGCGGTGATCACCGAACAGGACATCCTGGGCGACCGCATGGTCCGCCCGGCCAAGAAGAAGCGCAAGTCCGCCAACTTCATCGCCGAGCACACGGCGCTGAACGCCGGCGACCTGGTGGTGCACGTGGACCACGGCATCGGGCGCTACGACGGGCTGGAGACGCTGACGGTGTCCGGGGCGCCGCACGACTGCCTGCGCCTGATCTACGAGGGCGGCGACAAGCTGTACGTGCCGGTCGAGAACATCGAGGTGCTGTCGCGCTATGGCAGCGAGGACGCGGGCGCGCAGCTGGACAAGCTGGGCGGGGCCGGCTGGCAGGGGCGCAAGGCGCGCGTCAAGAAGCGCCTGAAGGACATGGCCGAGGCGCTCCTCAAGATCGCCGCCGAGCGCGAGCTGAAGCGGGCCGAGCCGGTGATGACGCCGGAGGGCGTGTACCAGGAGTTCGCGGCGCGCTTCCCCTATCCGGAGACGGACGACCAGCTGAAGGCGATCGAGGAGGTGTTCACCGACCTGTCGTCGGGCAAGCCGATGGACCGGCTGGTGTGCGGCGACGTGGGATTCGGCAAGACGGAGGTGGCGCTGCGCGCCGCCTTCATCGTCGCCATGTCGGGCCAGCAGGTGGCGGTGGTGGTGCCCACCACGCTGCTGGCGCGCCAGCACTTCAAGACGTTCACGACGCGCTTCGCCGGCCTGCCGATCCGCATCCAGCAGCTGTCGCGCATGGTGACGCCCAAGGAGCAGACCAAGATCAAGCAGGAGCTGGCCGAGGGCACGGTGGACATCGTCGTCGGCACCCACGCGCTGCTGGGCAAGGGCATCCAGTTCAAGCGCCTGGGCATGGTCATCGTGGACGAGGAGCAGCATTTCGGCGTGAAGCAGAAGGAGCGGCTGAAGGAGCTGCGCGCCGACGTGCACGTGCTGACGCTCACCGCCACGCCGATCCCGCGCACGCTGCAGATGGCGCTGGCCGGGGTGCGGGAGCTGTCGCTGATCGCCACACCTCCCGTCGATAGGCTGGCGGTGCGCACCTTCGTGCTGCCGTACGACCCCGTGGTGATCCGCGAGGCGATCCTGCGCGAGCACTACCGCGGCGGCCAGACCTTCTACGTCTGCCCGCGCGTCGAGGACCTGCCGAAGGTGGCGGAGCGGGTGCGGGAGCTGGTGCCGGAGGTGAAGATCGTCACCGCGCACGGCCAGATGCCGGCCAGCGAGCTGGAAGACGTGATGACCGCCTTCGACGAGGGCAAGTTCGAGGTGCTGCTGGCCACCAACATCATCGAGAGCGGCCTGGACATTCCGACGGCGAACACGATGATCGTGCACCGCGCCGACCTGTTCGGGCTGGCGCAGCTGTACCAGATCCGCGGGCGCGTCGGGCGGTCGAAGGTGCGCGGCTACGCCTACCTGACCTATGCGCCGAACAAGGCGCTGTCGACCACGGCGCAGCAGCGCCTGCACGTGATCGAGACGCTGGACAGCCTGGGTGCCGGCTTCCAGCTGGCCAGCCACGACATGGACATCCGCGGGGCCGGCAACCTGCTGGGCGAGGAGCAGTCGGGCCACGTGCGCGAGGTGGGCGTGGAGCTTTACCAGCACATGCTGGAGGAGGCGGTCGCCAACGCCCGCGCCGGCATCGGGCAGGAGGCCCCGGCCGCGGCCGAGGAATGGACGCCCACCATCAACCTGGGCAACGCCGTCCTGATCCCGGAGGAGTACGTCCCCGACCTCACCGTGCGCCTGTCGCTGTACCGACGCATCGCCGAGCTGGTGGACCGGGCGGAGATCGACGCCTTCGCGGCGGAACTGATCGACCGCTTCGGCAAGCTGCCGGCGGAGGTGGAGAACCTGCTGGACATCGTCACCATCAAGCAGCTGTGCCGGCAGGCCGGCGTGGACCGGGTGGACGCGGGGCCGAAGGGGGCGGTGCTGTCCTTCCACGGCAACACCTATGCCCGGCCGGACAAGCTGGTCGCCTACATCGCCAACCAGGGCGGGCTGATGAAGCTGCGCCCGGACCACAAGCTGGTCTACACGCGGGTGTGGGACGACGAGGCGCTGCGCGTCACCGGCGTCAAGCGCCTGATCAAGGCGCTGGCCGACATGGCGGCCGGCGGTGAGGTGCCGAAGGCGGAGGCCGTGCCGAAGCCGCCCGCCCCGCCGCCCCCGCCGCCGCGCCCCAACGCGCTGAAGGTCGGGTCGAAGTTCGGACGTTTCGTGCCGCCGGGCCGGCGCTGAGATGCCCCCGACGCTCGCGGAGCGCCTGCGCAAGGGTGACCGGCGCACCGTGGGCTCGGCGCCCGGCGTGGCGGAGTCCGTGCTGATGGACCCGGCGCAGATCCCCGAACTGGTGGACTGCCTGTTCGACGAACACGCCGGGGTGCGCATGCGCGCCGCCGACGCGCTGGAGCGCGTGTCGCGCACGCACGACCTGACGCCCTATGCCGAGCGGCTGCTGACCGAGGGGGCGGCGATCGAGCAGGCGGAGGTGCGCTGGCACCTGGCGCAGATCCTGCCCCGGCTGGCGCTGACCGAGCCGCAGCGCTGGCACGCGGCGTCGCTGATGGGCGCCTGGTTCCGCCGGGCGGAGAGCCGCATCGTCCGCACCTCCGCGCTGCAGGGCATGGTGGATCTGGCGGAACAGAACGCGCTGCTGCGCGACATGGCGGCGGACATGATCCGCGCCGCGCTGCGCTCCGGCATTCCGTCGCTGGCGGCGCGGGCGCGGCGGATCCTGAAGCCGGTGCAGGTGGACGCGGCGATGCTGGAGGCGGTGATGCTGCCGCCGGAGCCCGACCCGCTGGGCCTGACCCTGCTGCCCGACGCGCTGGCGGTGGCGCGGCCGGAAGCCGGGGAGGGCGTGCCGGCCTGGGTGGACTGGACCGACCCGCTGGTCAGCGTGACGCGCACGGCCGAGGAGCTGTCGGTGGTCTGCCCGGAACACCGCGTGCCGGATGACGTGCGGGCCGAACGCGGCTGGCGCGCGTTCAAGGTGGACGGGCCGCTGGACTTCGCGCTGACCGGCATCCTGGCCGGGCTGGCGGCGCCGCTGGCCGAGGCGGGGATCTCCATCTTCGCGCTGTCCACGTTCGACACCGACTATCTGCTCGTGCGCTCCGCCGACGTGGAGCGCGCGGTCACCATCCTGGAGAAGACATGCCGGATTCGGCGGGCGTGAGCCCCATACGGCCCGCCCGGCCGGACGACGCGGAGGCGATCGCCGAACTGGTGCGGCGCGCCTACGCGCGCTGGATCCCGGTCGCCGGGCCGGAGCCGCGCCCGCTGCCCGACGATTTCGCCGAGGCGATGGCCGACCACCCGGTGTGGGTGGCCGACGGGCCGGGCGGCGTGGAGGCGGTGCTGGAGCTGTTGCCGGCGCGCGACCATTTGCTGGTGGAGAACGTGGCGGTGGACCCGGACCGGCAGGGCTGCGGCCTGGGCCACCGGATGATGGGTTTCGCCGAGGCCGAGGCGCGCCGCCGGGGCCTGCCCGAGGTGCGGCTGTATACGGACGAGCGCTTCGCCGACAACGTGACCTTCTACGCGCGGCAAGGCTACCACGTGTTCGACCGCGCGGCGAACGGTGCGGCGCGGCTGGTGTTCATGGCGAAGCGGGTGACGGCTTGCCCTCCCTCCCTCGCCTCCGGCGGGGGAGGGAAGGGGCCCGCCGAAGGCGGGAAGGGTGGGGGCAACGGCCTTTGCGGGTGACAGGAGGACACTGATCCTCGGCAAGCAACTTGCCCCCACCCTCCCACGCTGCGCGTGGGTCCCTCCCTCCCCCGCCGGAGGCGGGGGAGGGGATTAAAAAACACTACGCCTTCACGTCGACGCCCTTGGTCGTGGCGGCGGCGTCCTTGGTGAAGTCGGGCAGGGGGACGGAGAGGTCGACCGTCATGCGGGTGACGCCGTCCGCACCCTTTTCCGGCTTGAAGGCGGCGAGGCCGTTCAGGCCGCCCTTTTCCATGATGCCGTTCAGCTTGTCGACGATGCCCTGGATCTCCTCGTCGCTGAAGCCGTTGGCCTTGACGATCATGCCCGTCGCCTTGCCGTCCACCGTGGTGCTGCTGCGGTCGAGGCTGAAGTCGAAGTTGCCGCCCTTGTCGAGCGAGGCCTGCAGGCGCTGGTCGTCCATCTCCATGTGCAGCTCCGACTTGCCGTAGGAGATGCGCACCGAGCGGTCGCCGTCCTGGATCACCAGCTCCATGCCGCGCGATTCGAGCGTCATGTTCATGCTGGACTGCTGGATGTCGAGCGCGACCTTGTTGAAGTCGAAGCCCTTCATCTGGTCCTGCATGTGCTTGCCGAAGCCGCCGAGGATGGCGTTCACGTCGTCGTCCGACATGCCGAAGCCGCCCAGCACCTTGCCCATGTCGCCCTTGATAAGGTCCATGGCCTTGGTGGTGGCCTCGCTGATCGCCTTGCTCATGGCCTGGACGCCGGCCATGATCCGCTCCGCCTCGCGGGCGCGGGCGAGCGACGGGTCGACCGCCTTCTTGCCGTTGATGCCGTCGAGCAGCGATTCCACGGACTGGCTGAGCGTGTAGGCGGGGTCCTGCTTGGCGGCCGGAGCCCCGGACGCGTCGGTTGCGGCCTTGTCGTCCGTCTTCTTGGCGGCGGCGGTGGACTTCGTGGTGGGGACGGTCGCGGCGGCAGCGCCGCCTAATCCGGCCAGCTCCGTGGTGCTCATTGGCGTACCCTCTCGTTCCGGTTGTTTGTGGAACCAGGATGCGCAGGCACGGTGTATCAAATCTTAAAATGCGGCGAAATAGATGGGCGGCAGGTGCGACGGATTGTTGCGTTTCGGTTACCGCGCGAACGGTTTCAGCGCCACGCCCTGACGCAGCGCCGCCAGCGCGATGCCGGCGCAGGCCTGGGCGTCGGACAGCGCGTCGTGGTGCTTCAGCGCGATGTTCAGGTGGCGGCAGACGTCCGGCAGCTTGGTCGGGTAGAGGTTCCAGACGGCGCGCGCGATGCGCACGGTGCAGGCGAAGGGCTTGGCCGGGTTCGGCAGGCCATAGGTGGCGCAGCAGGCGTTCAGCACGCCCTTGTCGAACGGCGCGTTGTGGGCGACCAGCAGCTCCGCCCGCGCCAGCAGCGGCGCCAGTTGCGGCCAGATCCCGGCGAAGTCCGGCTGCTCGCAGCAGTGCTTCCAAGTCAGGCCGTGGATGTGGGTGAAGAGGAAGGTGCGGCGCGGCGGCCGGATCAGCGCGGAGAGCTGGTCGACGATCCGCCCGCCCTCCACCAGCACCACGGCGACGGAACAGGCGCTGTCCCGCCCGTTGTCGGCGGTCTCGAAATCGATGGCGGCGAAGCAGGTCATGCCGCCGTTGTAGCGTGGCGGGCAGGGGTGGGGGAAGTGTCAGAGATGGGGAAGGGGGACGAAAGCCTGCTCGAAAACGCCACTGCGTTTCGTGCATTCACTCAAATGATTACGTCATGCCCGGCCTTGTGCTGGGCACCCACGCACTCCGACCAAGCCAAAGCACGTGGGTGCCCGGGACTGGGCCCGGGCATGACGAACTCTCTGACGGGAAAAGATCACTCCGGCGGCACGGGCATCCGTGTTCATCCATGTCCTTCGTTCTCGCGCAGCAGCGTCTCGTCCGCCTCGGCCTTCGCCTCCGCCACCTCCGGCCGCGCGGTGATGATGCCCAGTTCCTCCAGGTGCAGGACGGCGCCGGACAGGTTGGTGGCGACGCGGTCGGCGGCGGTCTCGGCCGTCGCGCGGTCGGGGGCGTCGGCTTCGGGATGGGCGCTCCACAGCCCGATCAGGACGGGCACGCGCGGGCCGAAGTGCATGCGCAGGCGGCGCACCATCCGGCGCGCGTGCGGCAGCGCCGACGGGTTGAGGTAGGAGATCACCACCGCCGCCACGCCGCCCGTGCCGAGGCTGGAGATCACCCGCGGGCTCACCGCGTCGCACGACACCACGGATGCCTCCACGCCGTTGCGGCGCAGCAGGTCGGCCAGCAGGCGGGCCGCCGCCTCGTCCAAATCGTTGCGGGCACCGACGCAGAGGATGGAGCCGGTGGTCTGCGGCGCCTCCCCGGCCGGTTCGCCCAGTTCGGACAGGGCATCGACCAGTTCGGCGAAGCCCTCGGCGACGCCGGTGCGGCGTTCGGGGTCCAGGGCGCCGCGCTGGCGATCCTGCTCGGCCAGCGACAGGGCGGGGAGCAGGACGCCGCCATAGAGTTCGGGGACGGTGCGTTCCTGAAGCAGTTCCTCGCACACCTCGGCGGCCTCGTCGGGGTCGCGGGCGAGCAGGCGCTGGTAGACCTTGGCCTCGTCCGGCAGCACCGGGCGGTCGCCGAACATGACGTCGAGGAAGCGCAGGCGCGGCACGTAGCGGCCGAGCACCACGAGGCAGACGGTGAGCGGCGTGGACAGCAGCAGCCCCACCGGCCCCCACAACGCCGTCCAGAACACCGCGGCGACGATGATGGCGACCGGCGACAGGCCGGTGGCCGAGCCGTACAGCCAGGGCTCCATCACGTTGTTGGAGAACAGCTCCACCACCACGAACAGCGCGATGGTGAGCAGCGGCAGCGTCCAGCCGGAATCGACGGCGAAGGACAGCAGGATCGGCATGCTGGCCGCGATCACCGGCCCCAGGAAGGGAACGAAGCGCAGCACCGTCGCCAGCATGCCCCACAAGAGCGGGTTCGGCACGCCCAGCAGCGCCAGCCCGATGCCGATCGGGATGGCATAGGTGACGTTCACCACCACCTGCATGAGCAGGTAGCGGCTGACGCGGCCGGCGGCGTCGTTCATCGCCTCCGTCGTGCGCGACAGGTCGCCGGAACCGGCGAGGCGGATGAGGCGGTCGCGCAGGTCCTCGCGCTGGAGCAGCATGAAGATGGTGAAGACCAGCACCATGCCGGTGGTCGCCAGCGGCCCGGCGAGCGGGCCCAGCACGCGCTGCACCATCTCCAGCGGCTTGGCCTCCGGTTCCTGCACCACCACCGGCACGGGCGGGGGCGGGGGCGGTGGCGCGGCGGCCGTGCCGCCGGGGGCGGTGCCGGCGGGCGGCGGCGGCTGGCCGTTCGGGCGTTCGATCTCCGTTCGCAGGTTGCGGAACATGTCGGTGGCGCGGCTGAGCACGCCGCCGCTGGTGGCGGCCGTCTGCTCCTGCACCGAACGGACCTTGTTGCGGATGTTGCGCTCGTACTGCGGCAGGTTGCCGGCGAGGTCGGCGACCTGGCTGCCGACCACCACGGCGAAGCCGCCGATGGCCGCGAACACCACCACCACGGCCAGCAGCACCGACGGGATGCGGCCGAGACGAAGACGCTGCAGCCGCGACACCACCGGCGTCAGCACGAAGGCGAGCAGCACCGCCAGCGCCAGCGGCACCAGCAGGTCGCGCCCGAAGTAGAGCGCCACCACCGCGACGGTCAGCACGATCAGCGTCGTCTGGGCGGAGGCCGGCGCGGGCGCCGGCGGCACCGGAATGGGCCGCGCCTGGAGCAGGGACGCGGTGGAGCCGTGCGGGGCTGGGGGCATGGGGGCGGCCTTTTCCGGTTGCGCCCATGCCAGAACACCCCCGCGGCAAGTGGGGTTCCGGGTTTGGTCCGCCGTCTACAGTGCGGCGGTGGCGTATTCGTCCAGCGAGAGGTCGAGGAGGGGGAGGAAGCTGGTCGGCTCCTGCGCGCCGGACAGGGCGTAGCGCCGGTCGAAGATGTAGCAGGGGACCGCCTGCAGGCCGAGCTGCCGGGCCAGCTTGTCGGCCGACTGCACGGCGGTGGATTCGGCGTCGGAGGCCAGAAGCGCCTTCATTTCGTGGGCGTCGAAGCCGACGGCGGCGGCGGTGGCGGCCAGCGTGTCGCGGTCGCCGATGTCCAGCCCGTCGGCGAAATAGACGCGGAACAGCGCGTCCGCCATGGCGTCGCCCAGGCCATAGCGCGCGGCGATGCGGATGGAGCGGTGGGCGTCCAGCGTGTTGGGCGTGCGGCGGATGCGGTCGAGATAAAGCGGCAGGCCGTCGCGCTCCGCCGTTTCCTCCACCACCGCGTAGATCTGCCGCGCCCGCTCCGGCCCGCCGAACTTGGCCGACAGGTAGGCGTCGCGCTCCATGCCGGCGCGCGGCATGTCGGGGTTCAGCTGGAAGGGCTGCCAGCGCATCTCCGGCCGCACGCGGGGCCGTTCGGCCAAGGCCCGCATCAGACGGTGCTTGCCGATGTAGCACCAGGGGCAGATCAGGTCGGCGAAGGTCTCGATCAGCATGGCGCACACTATCGGGCAATCGGGCGGGCGGGGCAACGGTACGCACGGCGGATGCCGGGGAGGGGGAGGGCGGACAACGCTTTATTAACCGTTCGGGACGACAGTCGAGGCCGGTGGTGGAGGCCGGATCCGATGAGCGATTCCTACGTCGATGGCAAGGTGCGCGAGGCGCTGACGGCGGCCAAGGGCAGCCGGACGGTGGCGCAGCAGATGCTGATGGCCTGGGCGGTGCAGGACGAGCGCCTGCTGCTGGGCATGGCGCAGCCCTTCCTGAAGGCGATCGCCGCCGCCGCCATCGAACGCGTCGGTCGCGGCGCCGGCGCCACCCCGGCGCGTGCCCCGCAGCCCGGCCGGCCCAGCGGCCAGGGGAGCGCGCCGCGCGCCATGTCGCGCGAGGCGCTGGAGCGCGTGCTGAGCCGGATGGGCGAGGAACCCGCGGCGCCGGCCCGGCCGGCGGCGTCGCCCGCGCGGCCCGCCGCCCCGGCGCAGGCGCCGGCCGCCCAGGGCGGGCAGGGCGTCAACCACGAGAAGTCGATGATGGCCATCGCGAAGGCGTTCGCCGCCAAGAAGATGGGGTGAGCCGTTATCATCGGCTCAGTCGAACCAGCCCTTTTCCTGGATCGGCTTGCGCACCGGCGGCGGGCTGGCCAGCGCGGTGTGGCCGTTCTTGTAGGGGTCGGGGATGTAGTGGCAGTTGACGTCGGCCAGCGTGCGGTAGCAGTAGACGTTGGAGCGGTCGACGACGACGCGTTCCGGGCAGTACTGCCCGCTCTCCTCCAGGCTGAGGATCGAGCAGTCGCGGCCGGTGACGCCGGATACGACGTGGTCGCCCAGCGTCTTCTTCGTGGTGTTCAGCGAGCCGAAGTCGGCGGCGGTGGTGGCGACGCCCAGCGGCCAGCAGGCCGACAGCGCCGGCGCCGTCAGCAGGACCAGGACCATCGCGCGCAACGACCTCATGGCGGCCACCGTTCCTCTCCCCTCCACGGCGCCATTGCACGCCGGGGCGGTTAACAACGGGTGAATGATCAGCGCAGCAGGATGCAACTGCGGCCGCGGCACTGCACCAGCACGAAGGCGTCCTTGTTTTCCGAGCAGTTGATCTTGAACACCACGTCGTTCTGGCGGCCGGGGCCGTAGCGCATCACCTCGACCTTGGTGGGCGTGCAGTTGCCGGCGCGCGCCGCCTCCTTGGCTTCGGCCTGGCCGCTCGACACGGTGGCAGCGGCGGCCGGGGGGGCGGCCGGGGCGGCGGACAGGAGCAGCGCCAGGACGGCGAGGGGGAACGGCGGCGGGCGCATGGACGGGACACGGGCGACGGTTGCGGGGCGGCCGAGTATGCCACGGCGCGCCCCGCGGTTGCGCGTCGATTTCAGCCCAGCGTGGCGAACCAGTCGGCCAGCACCTGGCTGTCGCTGACGCCCGCCAGGGTGACGGTGTTGCCGCCGCCGAAATCGATCACCGTGCCGCCCTCGGCCGAGCGGATGGTGTAGGTGGTGCCGGGCGCCACGGCGATCCGGTCGCCGTGCCCGAAGTTGAAGTTGTAGACGGTGTCCTGGCCGAAGGTGCCGGTGAACACGAAGCTGTCGGCGCCGGTGCCGCCGTCCAGCGAATCGTTGCCGTCGCCGCCCGACAGCGTGTCGTCGCCCAGGTTGCCGACCACGCTGTCGTCGCCGGTGCCGCCGGCCACCTCGTCGTTGCCCTGGCCGCCGAACAGCGTGTCGCTGCCGTCGCCGCCGTTCAGCGTGTCGCTGCCCAGGTTGCCGTACAGGTCGTCGGCGCCGATGCCGCCATCGATGCCGTCGCCGTCCTGGCCGCCGAACAGGGTGTCGCTGTCCTGCCCGCCGTAGAGCGTGTCGCTGCCGATGTTGCCGTACAGCTCGTCGCCGCCCTGGCCGCCGTAGAGCGTGTCGTTGCCCAGGCCCCCCGACAGGGTGTCGTCGCCGATGTCGCCGTCGACCTCGTCGTCGTCCTCGCCGGCGTCCAGGGTGTCGTTGCCCTCGCCGCCGTACATGGTGTCGCGCCCGCCGCCGCCGAAGGCGCGGTCGTTGCCCAGGTTGAAGTGCAGCACCTGGTGGCCGTTGTCGCCGGCGTAGTCGTCGTCGCCGTCCGATCCCTTGTGGTCGCGCACGCGGATGTGCATGACCTGGCTGTTGACGGTGATCTTGACGTCGTATTCGGTGTCCGGGGTGGCGGTGGTGGCGTCGTCGGTCTTGCCCTTGCCGCTGTTGTCGCTGCCGTTGTTGCCGTTGCCGCCGCCGTTGTTCTCCTTGTCGTTCTTCGCCGCCGCGCGGGCGAAGGACGGCGGCGGCGACGCCGCCTGTTCCGACAGGATGAGATCGTCAAGGACGCTGGACATGCTCGCCTCTTTTGTTGGCTGGTCTTGTTTGGTTGGCGGCACTGTCGCGCTTAATTACTTAGAAGGCAAATATTTTATACATTAAGTACTTTGTCGGCGGATTGCTTTGAATTTCGAACCAGTTTTGCGTGTGAAGGGAGGACGGAATGAGCGCGGAGGACAGGGCGCGGCGCCGGGCCGGCGTGGCGGAGGTGCGGGCGCTGGCCGGGCAGGGGCTGGCGGCGGCGGAGATCGCCCGGCGCCTGGGCATCGGCGAGGCGGACGTCTGGCGCCTGCTTCAGGCCGGCGACTGCATGGGCCGGGCGAAGGACGAGGAGGAGTAAACGAAAAGGGCCGCCCCGAGGGGCGGCCCTTCGCGTCCGACAACCGGAAACCGGCCGATCAGACCGAGTAGTACATCTTGTACTCGATCGGGTGCGGCATGGTCTCGAAGGCCATCATCTCTTCCGTGCGCAGCTCGATGTAGGCCTCGATCATGTCCTTGGTGAACACATCGCCCTTCATCAGGAAGCCGGCGTCGGCGCGCAGGCTGTCCAGCGCCTCGCGCAGCGAGCCGCAGACGGTCGGAACCTTGGCCAGCTCCTCCGGCGGGAGGTCGTACAGGTTCTTGTCCATCGCGTCGCCCGGATGGATCTTGTTCTGGATGCCGTCCAGACCGGCCATCAGCATGGCGGCGAACGCCAGGTACGGGTTGGCCGACGGATCCGGGAAGCGGACCTCGACGCGCTTGCCCTTCGGGCTCGCCACGTACGGGATGCGGCAGGACGCCGAGCGGTTGCGGGCCGAGTAGGCCAGCAGCACCGGGGCCTCATAGCCCGGGACCAGACGCTTGTAGCTGTTGGTCGACGGGTTGGTGAAGGCGTTCAGCGCCTTGGCGTGCTTGATGATGCCGCCGATGTAGTACAGCGCCAGCTCCGACAGGTCGGCGTAGCCCGAGCCCGCGAACAGCGGCTGGCCTTCCTTCCAGATCGACTGGTGGCAGTGCATGCCCGAGCCGTTGTCGCCGTACACCGGCTTCGGCATGAAGGTGGCCGACTTGCCGTAGGCGTGGGCGACGTTGTGCACCACGTACTTGTAGTACTGCATGTTGTCGCCGGTGCGGACCAGCGTGTCGAACTTGATGCCCAGCTCGTGCTGGGCGGCGGCCACCTCGTGGTGGTGCTTCTCGACCGGCACGCCCATCTCGGCCAGCACGCTCAGCATCTCGGCGCGCAGGTCGTTGCCGCTGTCGATCGGCGCGACCGGGAAGTAGCCGCCCTTGATGCCCGGACGGTGACCCAGGTTGCCGTCCTCATAGGCGCGGTCCGAGTTGTAGTGACCTTCCTCGGAGTCGATCTGGTAGGAGACCTTGTTCATCTCGACCGTGAACTTCACGTCGTCGAAGACGAAGAACTCGGCTTCCGGACCGAAGTAGACGGTGTCGCCGATGCCGGCCGACGCGGTGTAGCGCTCGGCGGCCTTGGCGATCGAGCGCGGGCAGCGGCCGTACGGCTGGCCGGTCGACGGCTCGTACACGTCGCACAGGATGTTCAGCGTCGGCTGGGCGGCGAACGGGTCCATGACGGCCGTCGCCGGGTCCAGCTTCAGGATCATGTCCGACTCGTTGATCGCCTTCCAGCCGGCGATCGACGAACCGTCGAACATGATGCCGTCCTCGAAGACGTCCTCGTCGATCGTCGAGATATGCTGCGCCGTGTGGTGCAGCTTGCCGCGCGGATCGGTGAAGCGGAGGTCCACGTACTTGACGTCGTGCTCCTTGATCAGGTCGAAGACCTTGCTGATGTCGGACATGTCTTGGTTTTCCACGCTTTTGAGGTTGGGTCCCGCTGCGTCGGTGCCGGCCTTCGGAAGGGCGGGTGCGGCGCGTGCGGCGGTGTTATGTCACGCCTTTTCCGTTCGCACAACGCACCCGCGACGATCGGCCTAGGACCGGGGGCGCGGACGCACGGATGTCACCGGTGCGCGACCGGTGTTCCGTGGTGCCGGGGAGTGCAGCGGCAAGGCGCATGATGTGGGCGGTAAGATGCTGTGGCTGCGGCTAGATCGCGTCGGCGCCCTTTTCGCCGGTGCGGATCCGGATCACTTCCTCCACGGGAGTGACGAAGATCTTGCCGTCGCCGATCCGGCCGGTGTGGGCCGCCTGCTGGATCGCCTCGATCGCGCGTTCCACCAGGGAGTCCTCCATCACCACCTCGATCTTCACCTTCGGCAGGAAGTCGACGACGTATTCCGCGCCGCGGTACAGCTCGGTATGGCCCTTCTGACGGCCGAAGCCCTTGGCTTCGGTGACGGTAATTCCCTTGATGCCGACCTCGTGAAGCGCCTCCTTCACTTCGTCGAGCTTGAACGGCTTGATGATGGCTTCGATCTTCTTCATGGGTCTCTCGTTTACGAGGTGCCAACGCCGGCAGGCACCGTCCGCGCACCGCCGACGCCGCTTGGTTAGCACGGATCGTGCCAGCGGCGCGGGGATTGATCGAACGGGGTGCGTCACCACCGGACGCGCGGCATCTGCCGCTCCCGGCGGCATCCTGCTGCCGCTCAATGCGGCGGAGTGAACATTATTTGTGCAGACGACGCAAGCGGCCGTGTGTTTCCGGCGGAAAAACGGGCGTCTGGAAAAATCGCCGCATCATCCCAATCTTCCGCTTGACCTGGGGGCGGGCTCTGGCCTAGAAACCCGCCCACGGCGGCGGTGGTAGCTCAGTTGGTAGAGCCCTCGGTTGTGGTCCGAGTGGTCGTGGGTTCGAATCCCATCCATCGCCCCATTCCCCCTTCCATATAGTGTCCGTCATAGGCCGCGTTTCACGCGGCGGCGCCCGGCGGAAACCCGTATAGTTCGGTTCGACCGGACTGATCCGGGGAGGATGGGGAGGACGCGCATGTTCCGCGAAAACACCCTGAAGCGCACGCTGGCCGCCGGACGGCCGGCGCTCGGCTGCTGGCTCAACATGGCCAGCCCGGTCGCCGCCGAGATCATCGGCCTGGCCGGATTCGACTTCGTCGTCATCGACCATGAACACGGACCCGGCACGCTGGCCGACGGGCTGGCCCTTCTGCAGGCCGTGTCCGGCACCGGCGCCACGGCGCTGATGCGCGTGCCGGCCAACGATCCCGTCTACGTCAAGCGCGCCCTCGACCTCGGAGTCGAGGGGCTGATGTTCCCCAACATCAACTCGGCCGAAGAGGCGCGGGCGGCGGTGGCCGCCTGCCACTACCCGCCGCGCGGCGCGCGCGGCGCCGCCTACGCGCTGGCGCGCGGGGCCGATTATGGCCTGTGCGGCGAGCGCTACCGCGACACCTGCAGCGACGAGTTGGTGGTCGTCTGCCAGATCGAGACGGTGGCGGCGGTGGATGCGATTCCCGAGATCGCGGCGGTGCCGGGCGTGGATTCGCTGTTCGTCGGGCCGTACGACCTGTCCGCCGACTTCGGGCGGATCGGGCGGTTCGACGACCCGGAGGTGCTGGCCCTGCTGGACCGGGCCGAGCAGGCGATCCTCGCCAGCGGCAGCACCTACGGCACCATCCCGGTGAAGGGCCGGCCGACGGACATGCTGGTCGAGCGCGGCGCCCGCCTGATCGTCGCCGGCGGCGACGTCGGATTCGTGCGCAACGGCGCGCGGGCGATGGTGGAGGACTTCCGCGCGGTGCGGGAGAAGCGTGTGGGCGGGAGCCAAGAAGGATCCCAAGAAGGATCCCAGGAAGGATAGTGAGACACGGATGAACACGGATCCGGCACGGATGAACACGGATAGGGATTGATCAAAGCCCGTGTTCATCCGTGGCCGGCGCTGGCCGGCATCCGTGTTCATCCGTGTCTCCAAAAACGCATGCAACGCGAGGAACCCAGCATGGACGCCGGGCATGAACTGTTGAGCGTCGCCGGGATGTACCGGGCGGATTCGCTGGCCATGGCGGCCGGGGTGGCGGGGCCGGTGCTGATGGAGAACGCCGGGGCGGCCATCGCGCGGGAGATCCGGGCGCGCTGGGCGCCGCGGCCCGCCGTGGTGCTGTGCGGGCCGGGCAACAACGGCGGCGACGGGTTCGTGGTGGCGCGGCTGCTGCAGGAGGCCGGGTGGCCGGTGCGGCTGGCGCTGCTCGGCTCCTACACGGCGTTGCGCGGCGACGCGGCCCAGGCGGCGCAGCGCTGGACCGGGCCGGTGGAGGCGCCGGACCCGGCGCTGCTGGACGGTGACCCGCTGGTGGTGGACGCGCTGTTCGGCGCCGGTTTGGCCCGGCCGCTGGAGGGCATGGCGCGCACGCTGGTGGACGCCATGGCGGGGCGGACCGTCGTGGCGGTGGACGTGCCGAGCGGCGTGCACGGCGACAGCGGCGCCATCCTGGGCGCGGCACCGCAGGTGGCGCTGACCGTCACCTTCTTCCGGGCCAAGCCGGGGCACCGGCTGCTGCCGGGGCGGCTGCGCTGCGGCGAGACGGTGGTGGCCGACATCGGCATTCCGCCCGCCGTGCTGGACGACATCCGGCCGCGGCAGTGGGAGAACGGGCCGGCGCTGTGGCTGGGCCATTATCCCTGGCCGCGCGCCGACGCGCACAAGTACGCGCGCGGCCACGCCGTGGTGGCGGGGGGCGGGCGCATGACCGGCGCCGGCCGGCTGGCGGCGCGGGCGGCGTTGCGCGCGGGCGCCGGGCTGGTCACCGTCGCCTGCCCGCCGGAGGCCTTCGCCGTGTACGCGGCGTCCTCGCCCAGCGTGATCG
>NZ_DASPMG010000063.1:0-4092 GCF_035627195.1 Azospirillum sp. | reverse complement strand
ATGCGCGCCTCCGGTTCGGGGGAGGGCGAGGGAAACACGCGCGACGCGCGCGGGCAACCGACGTCCGCGCGCATCAGGGTTCCGGATTGGGAAGGGCGGCTATCCGCGCCCGGCGATCAGGCTGTCGGCGGCGCGGCGGGCCTCCTCGGTGACGGTGGCGCCGGAGAGCATGCGGGCGATCTCCTCGCGCCGCTCGTCGCCGTCCAGTTCGGCGACACCGGTCGACACGCGCTCGCCCTTCACCGACTTCTGCACCTTCAGGTGGACGGAGCCGCGCGCCGCCACCTGCGGGCTGTGCGTCACCACCAGCACCTGCAGGCCGTGGCCCAGCTTCTCCAGCCGCTCGCCCACGGCCGCCGCGACGGCGCCGCCGATGCCGGTGTCCACCTCGTCGAACACCAGGGTGCCGACCGTGCTGGTCTGCGCCAGCACCACCTTCAGCGCCAGCATGAAGCGCGCCAGCTCGCCGCCCGACGCGATCTTGTTCAGCGCCCCCGGTGGCGATCCCGGATTGGTGGCGACCTGGAAGGCGACGCGGTCCATGCCGGTCGCCCCCCATTCGGCTTCCGGCAGCGCCTCGACCAGCGTGCGGAACTTGGCGCGTTCCAGCTTCAGCGGCGGCAGCTCGGCCGCCACCGCCTTGTCCAGCCGGCCGGACGCCTTCTGGCGCGCCTTGGACAGCTCCTCGGCCGCCTTGCGGTAGGCCTCGCGCGCCGTTTCGGCTTCCCTGGCGAGGCGGGCGAGCAGGTCGCCCTGGTCCTCGATCATCGCCAGCCGGCCGGCCATGTCGTCGCGCAGCGCCGCCAGCGCGTCCACGTCGACGCCGTGCTTGCGCGACGCGGCGCGCAGCGCGAACAGCCGCTCCTCCAGCTTCTCCAGCGCCGCCGGGTCCATGTCCATGTCGGCCGAGGCCGCCTGCAGCGCGGCGATGCCCTCCGCGGCTTCCGTGGCGGCGCGGTCCAGCGCGGCGATGGCGGGGTCCAGCTTGCCGCCCGCCTTCTCGGCGATACGGGTCAGCGTGCGCAGGGCCGAGCCCAGGGAGCGTTCGACGCCGCGTTCCCCCGACAGCTCGGCGAAGGCGGAGTTCATCGCGTCGACGACCTTCTCGCGGTGCATCAGCACGGCGCGCGTCTCGGCCAGCTCCGCTTCCTCGCCCGGCTTGGGCGCCAGCGTGTCCAACTCGGCCACGGCGTGGCGCAGGTACTCCTCTTCGGACCGCGCGCGGGCGATCTCGGCGGCGGCGTTGGCGCGCGCGTCCTCCACCTGCCGCCACGCGCGGTGCGCGGCGGACACCTGGGCGACCTTGGTGTCCAGCCCGGCGTAGGCGTCCAGCACGCCGCAGTGGGTGGCGGGGTTGAGCAGGCCGTGCGTCTCGAACTGGCCGTGCACCTCCACCAGTTCCTCGCCCAGGCGCTTCAGCAGGCCCACGCCCACCGCCTGGTCGTTGACCCAGGCGCGGGAGCGGCCGTCGGCGCTGACCGTGCGGCGGATGACCAGACGGTCATCGGCGTCCAGACCCTGCTCGCGCAGGATGGCGAAGGCCGGGTGGTCGCCGGACAGTTCGAACTCGGCGGTGACCGAGGCCTGCTCGGCGCCATGGCGCACCAGCCCCGATTCGGCGCGCGCGCCGAGGGCAAGGCCGAGCGCGTCCAGCATGATGGACTTGCCGGCACCGGTCTCGCCGGTGAGGACGCACAATCCCGGGCGGAAGTTCAGCGAAAGGCGCTCGATCAGGACGACGTCCCGGATCGTCAGCGCCAGCAGCTGGGACCGCCCTAGAACAGGGAGTTCCAGGCTTTGCTGATCCACGATTTCTCGTCTCGCGCCGGACGGACGTTGGCGTCGACCAGCAGGGCATAGCTGTCGACGTACCAATCGCTGCCCGGATAGTTGTGGCCGAGCACGGCGGCGGCGGTCTTCGCTTCCTCCACCACGCCGAGGGCCAGATAGGCCTCGACGAGGCGGTGCAGCGCCTCCGGCACGTGCGAGGTGGTCTGGTACTGCTCCACCACCGTGCGGAAGCGCCCGATGGCGGCGGTGTGCTGGCCCTGCTTCAGGTAGAAGCGGCCGACTTCCATCTCCTTGCCGGCGAGGTGGTCGTTGGTCAGGTCGATCTTCAGGCGCGCGTCACGGGCGTACGGCGTGTCGGGGAAGCGGCGCACCACCTCCGCCAGCGCGTCCAGCGAGCGGCGCGTCATGCGCTGGTCGCGGCGCACGTCGGTGATCTGCTCGTAATAGCACAGCGCGCGGAGATAATAGGCGTAGGCCACCTCCGGGCTGCCGGGGTGCAGCTGGATGAAGCGGTCGAGCGCCAGGATGGCGTCGTCGTACTTCAGGTCCTCGTAATGGGCGTAGGCGGCGCGGAGCTGCGCCTTGGTGGCCCACTGCGAGTAGGGGTGCTGGCGCTCCACCTCGTCGAACAGCTTGGCGGCGGTCTTGTAGTTCTCCGACCGCATGTTGGCTTCCGCCTCGTCGAAGATCTTCTCCGGCGGCCGCTCGACATAGGGCATCTCGTCCTTGTCGGACGAGCAGGCGGCAAGCGCCAGGGTGATGAGGCAGGCGGCGACCGGCGCGCGGAATTGGCGGAAGGGCATCGTCGTCATAAGACCGTGAGAGGTGCCCCTATATAGCACGCTCCGGCGTCAGCGCGGCAAGTCGCATGAGGCGGGGCAGGGGGCTTTCCGGGGCGGAAACGGCCGGACGGCGCAAACACCGCCGCCGCGTCCGGGTCCAGGCGATGTGGGGTCGCGGCGGGAGTGTTTCAAGAAGTCAGTAAAATCAAATACATAGGGAATTTTGCTGATCTTCTTTGTCTGCTTTTTGCCCTAACTTTGTCCTTTGTTGTCGCGCGTGCGCGTTCCCTCGCCCCGGCAGGGGAGGGGGCTTTGCACGACTCAAATCGCGCGTCGCCGGCAGGGGAGGGGGGGCGCGAAACGAAAACGCCCTCCCCGGAAGGGGAGGGCGGGGCGGTCCGGGCCGGTGTGGTGCCGGATCAGGCGACGGCGCGGCGGGCTTCGGTCCAGCCGGTCGGCAGCAGTGCCGCCGGCGCGTCGTAGCACCAGGCGCTGCGGTCGGCGAACAGCGCGCGCAGCAGCTGGTTGTTCAGCGCGTGGCCGGAGCGCACGCCGTGGAAGTGGCCGATGATCGGGCCGCCGGCCAGGTACAGGTCGCCGATGGCGTCCAGGATCTTGTGGCGCACGAACTCGTCCTCGAAGCGCAGGCCCTCGGCGTTGAGGATGCGGTTCTGCTCCTTGTCGACGACGACCGCGTTGTCGAGCGAGCCGCCGCGCGCCAGCCCGGCGTTGCGCATGGCGTCGACCTCGTGCAGGAAGCCGAAGGTGCGGGCCTGGGCGATCTCGTCGCGGAAGCTCTCGGCCGACAGGTCGACGCTGCCCGCCTTGTGGTGGATCACGGCGGAGTCGAAGTCGATCTCGAAGCTGAAGGTCTGGCTGTCGTCCGGGGTCAGGGTGGCCGACTTGACGCCGTCGCCGACGGTGACTGCCTTCAGCACGCGGATGGCGCGGCGCCGGGCCGGCTGCTCGACGATGCCGGCGCGCTCGAACATCTCCACCCACGGGGCGGAGCTGCCGTCCATGACCGGAACCTCGGCGGCGTCGATGCCCACCACGGCGTTGTCGATGCCACAGCCGGCGAAGGCGGCCATCAGGTGTTCGATGGTGCCCACCGTGGCGCCGTCGGCGTTGCCGATGACGGTGCACAGGCGGGTGTCGACCACGTTGTCCCAGGCCGCGCGGATCTCCGCGCCGCGGCCGCGCAGGTCGGTGCGCACGAAGGTGATGCCGCTGTCGGCGGGCGCCGGGGCGATGGTGACCGTGACGGTCGAGCCAGAGTGCAGGCCGATGCCGCTGCTGCGAATCGTCCTCTTCAGCGTGCGCTGAAACAGTCCGTTCGAGATACCACCGATTTGCATCGCGGGATGATCCTGATCTGGTCTTGTCGGTCGGGCCGCCTCGTCTCCATCTGCTGGTGGGGCCAGCGATTCAACTTGGCATGGGGCCGCATCTGCTACCTAGCACTGCACTGGGGCGAGGACAAATCACTCTTTATTACGAAATGTTGCAGTGCCGGTGA
>NZ_DASPMG010000062.1:0-10545 GCF_035627195.1 Azospirillum sp. | reverse complement strand
CGCAGGGACATCTTCGACACCTCCTGGAATGGCATGGCCAAGCCCTCGCTAAGCTTCGTCCACGCCCATATGTGTCAATGATGTCCCCGAACACCTGTAAAGGATGTCTCCGGTCTATACACGCAGCGAAAACCCAACGTCGGAGCGTTACGGCGTCCAGGTCGGCAGGGCCGGCGCCGGGGCGTTGTCGAGCGGGCGCAGCGGGTCGGCCGTCCATTCGGCCATGGAGCCGTCGTAGAGCGCCACCGCCGGATTTCCCATCACCTCGCTCAGCGCGAACCAGCCGAGCGTGGCGAGGTGGCCGGTGTTGCAGAACACGGTAAGGTCACCCTCCAGCGGCACGCTGGCCGTCTCCGCCTCCTCGCGGATCTCGTCGGGCAGGGCGAAGCGCCTGGCGACCGGATCGTACAGCGCCTCCGGTTCCAGGTTCACCGCGCGCGGCAGCGTGCCGGCCGCGGCCACCTGCGCCGTCCTGGCGAAACCCAGGTGCTGGTCGGAGGGGCGCACGTCGATCAGCGTCCGCGCGCCCGCCATCACCTTGGCCCGGACCTCGTCCAGGGTGGCGACCAGCTCCGGCCGGAAGGACGCGGCGAAGGGCTTCACGGCGTGCGGCGCGCGCTCCGTGGCGACCGGGTTCGCGGCGTCCGCCGCCCAGGCGGCCCAGCCGCCGTCCAGCACCGACACGCGGTCGTGGCCCAGCACCTTGAACGTCCAGTGGACGCGCGTGGCGTTGGCGAGGTCGGCGGCGCTCTGGCCGGCGGCCACGATCACCACGTGGTCGCCGTTGCCGATGCCCAGGCTGCCGATCAGCCGCTCCAGCGCCGCGACGGGCGGCAGCATGTTGGGAAGACCGTTTTCCGTGACCCGCCAGTGCGCGAAGTCCGTGTGCACCGCGCCGGGCACGTGGCCGGCGCCGAAGACGTCGGCCGGGCCGCGCGGCGTGGGCTGGCGCACGTCGAGGACGACGAGGCCCGGCTGCCCGAGGTGGGCCTTGAGCCAGCCCGCATCGACCAGCGGCCGGGTGGCGAGGGCGGCCGGGGTGGTGGCGCGCACCGATGCAAGCGACGTCATGCGGGGCCTCATTTCACAGTGCGGTGTGTTTGTACGATCGAGGCCGAGCATATACTCACATTTGTAGAATGTAAAAACAAACATGTAATGTACAATTTGGGGCGTGCCCGATCCTTGTCGCAGGGGCGGCGGCGCGTCGTGGTTGCCGCGCGGGGCGGCAGGGATTACACCTTGGGGATGATGGCCAGAATCCCCGGGGCCCTATGACCAGCATCGACGACCTGCTCGGCAGCGGATCCTCCGACGGCGACGACAGCGACCAGTACGCCATCGGCGACGCGCCGGTGGAGATCAAGGTCGTGATCGGCACCGCGATGCTGCGCGTGCGCGACCTGCTGAAGCTTGGCCGCGGCGCGGTCGTGGAACTGGACCGCCACCTCAAGGACCCGACGGACGTCTATGTGGAAGGCGTGCTCGTCGCCCGTGGCGAGGTGGTGATCGTCGACGACAAGATCGGCGTCACCCTCACCGATTTCGTGAAGTCCAGCCGCGAGTGGAAACGCTGAACCGGCGTCAGGGGCTCAGGCCTCAGGGACTCAGGCCTCAGGGACTCAGGCGGTCTTCGCCGGCCGGGCGTTCGGCGACCTGAAGGTCGGCGTCGGGCGCCGGCTTGCGCGCCACCTCGACCTGCACCGGGGCAATGCCCTGTTCCTTCATGCCCAGCACCTCGGCGGCGCGGCGCGACAGGTCGATGATGCGCCCCTCGATGTACGGGCCGCGGTCGTTGATCTTCACCTGCACGGAGCGCCCCGTGTCCAGGTTGGTCACCCGCACGACGGTGCCCAGCGGCAGGGCACGGTGGGCGGCGGTGAGCGCGTCCTGATTGAAGGGGGCGCCGCTGGCCGTCGGCTTGCCATGGAAGCCCGGCCCGTACCACGAGGCCTCGCCGGCCTGCGCGAAGGCGTCCTCGTGGACGGGGCATTCGGTGCCGCTGGGAACCTTGCAGTAATGGCCGGATTCATGCGCCGCGACGGCAAGCGGAGCCATGGTCATGGCAAGCACAAGCGCGGCGGCGGCCGGCGCTCGATTCCCAACGGTCGACATCGTTCTTCACCCTCCCACAACGTACTTTCCCTGGGCCAAGCCCGAGGCCGCAACACGACGTGAGAAGAGAAGGTTCCTTGACCGGGAGGCAGATGTTCGTTGGTCATGTCCAGGGTTCGTCCATTGGCAGGTGAGGCGAAGCGTCTGGATGGCCCGCGACATGCAGAAAATGTGAGAGATATAAACTCGGCCATCAGTGACAAGGCGGTGCCTGTGCTGGGCATGTGACGGGATATACTTGGGAAATCACAATAAGCTTTCACCGGCCGGCAAATTGGTCTGCTTGTCGGTCATATGACGAGCGTCTAGGCCGGTGGCGCCCCCGGGGCCGCTCCGCACCGCCGCCGGGACCTTCGGCGTTCTGCGGTGTTGCACACTCCCGACAGGGGCCGTCCGGCGGGGGCGGCCGGCGACGAGGTCGGGGAGGCGGCGATGGCGGACAGCACGGTCAGGAAGGCCAACGAAGACCAGGCGCCCCAGACGGGGGCGGGGCAGCGCTATCTGGCATCAGGGCGTTCGGTGGCCATGCGCCTGTGGGACATCGCGCCGGCCATGCGCGACGAGCCGCCGACGCGGCGGGAGTACGAAACCGTCGGATTCGTCATTGCTGGACGCGCCGAGCTGCACATCGAGGGGCAGGTGATCCAGCTGCGCCCCGGCGACTCCTGGGTGGTGCCGAAGGGGGCAGAGCACGCCTACCGCATCCTGGAACGCTTCCAGGCCGTCGAGGCGACCGCGCCGCCGGCCCAGGCGCACGTGCGCGACGATATGATGCAGGGTTGAGGGGAGCGGCGATGGCAGGAAGCGCCCGGCCGACGATCGCCCGCATCTGGCGCGGGCGGACGCCGTCGGAAAAGGCCGACGAGTACGAGGCCTACAACCACGAACACGGCATCAAGCCGCTGATCGAGAAGGCGCTTGGCGTCCAGTCCTTCCGCGAGGACCGCGGCGCCGAGACGGAGTTCGTGACCATCTCCTATTGGGAGAGCGTGGAGGCGATGGCCCGCTTCACCGGCGCCGACCCGCGCGACATCCACCACCTGGACCGCGACCCCGAATTCCTGGTCGAACTGCCGACCTCCGTGCAGATCCTGCGCATCGTCGCCAGCCACGGGCGAACGGGCGGCGACGGCGCGTGACGTACGGGAGCGTATGCTCATACTCCGCCGCGCTTGACGGGAGGGTGTGCGCTTTGCTTTCGTGCTTCGGTTGGGAGTACCTGCCGATGCCGGACCTGCTGCCGCCCTGTGCGCCGCGCCTGTTTCAGAACCCGCGTGCCGACCTCGACCGCGCCTACGGGCCGTCGGAGCGTGCGATCGTCAGCCGCGCCGCCTTCGAGGAGGCGCGGGCGGAGATCACCGCGTGGCCGGGCTACGCGCCCACGCCGCTGCGCTCGCTCAAGGGGCTGGCCAAGGCGGCCGGCATCGACCGGCTGTGGTACAAGGACGAAAGCCACCGCTTCGAGCTGGGCAGTTTCAAGGCGCTGGGCGGCGCCTACGCCGTGCTGCGCCTGCTGGCGCGCGAGGTGTCGGCCCGCGCGCCCGGCGTGCCGGTGGCGGCGCTGGACCTCGTGGTCGGGCGCTACGGCACCATCACCCGCGGCATCACCGTCACCACCGCCACCGACGGCAACCACGGCCGCTCGGTCGCCTGGGGGGCGCAGGTGTTCGGCTGTTCCTGCGTCATCTACGTGCCGGCCAAGTGCTCGGAGGGCCGGCAAAAGGCCATCGAGGGGTATGGCGCCCGCGTCGTGCGCGTCGACGGCACGTACGACGACGCGGTGCGCCGGGCGGCGGCGGATGCCGAGGCCAATGGCTGGCACGTGGTGTCGGACACCTCCTACACCGGTTACATGGACATCCCGCGCGACGTGATGCAGGGCTACGCGCTGATGGTGGAGGAGGCGATCTCGCAGCTTCCCGCCAGCGAGCGGCCGACGCACGTCTTCGTGCAGGGCGGCGTCGGCGCCCTGCCGGCCGCCGTGTGCGGCCATCTGTGGGAAACCTGGGGGCGGCAGCGCCCGCGGCTGGTGGTGGTGGAGCCGCATTCGGCCGACTGCCTGTACCGCAGCGCCGTCAACGGCCGGCCGACGCCGGCCGAGGGCGACCTGGACACGGTGATGGCCGGGCTGGCCTGCGGCGAGGTTTCCCTGCTCGCCTGGGCGCTGCTGGAACGCGGCGCCGACGACTTCATGACCATCCCGGACGAGGCGGCGGTCGCCGCCATGCGCCGTCTGGCCGAGGGGAACGAACTGGATCGGCCGATGGTTGCCGGTGAATCCGGCGTGGCCGGGCTGGCCGCCGTGCTGTGCGCGGCGGGCGACGAGGAAGCGCGGGCGGCGCTGGGCCTGTGGCCGGACGCGCGCGTGCTGGTCTTCGGCACCGAGGGCGCCACCGATCCGGCCGTCTACGCGCGCATCGTCGGCCGCCCGCCGGAATCGATCCCGCCGCACCCCTGCGGCCCGGCGCCGCGGGTGGGGTGAGGCCGAACGCGCAGCTGTGCGACGGCGGAAGGGCGGGGCCGTCTATCGATCGGCCCATCGGATTGGTCATGCCGCGCAGGCACCGCCAGACGCACGAGGAGCATCCATGACCATTTCCGAAGAGTACCGGGAGCTGAATCGCCAGCTTCACCAGACCAACGAGCACTATGGCGTATCCAGTGCCAAGTGGGTGGGTCTGGCCAGGGAGCTGATCATCGGGAACGGTGTTGCGTCTTTCCTTGATTATGGATGTGGCAAGGCGCTTCTGCTCGACGCGATCGAGAAGGAATTCGGCGACCGGGTGCAGTGCCAAGGCTATGACCCGGCCATCGAGAGCTACGCGGCACCCCCTCAACCCGCCGATCTGGTCGTCTGCACCGACGTGCTGGAGCATGTCGAGCCCGAACACCTCGACGCGGTGCTGGACGATCTTGCGCGGCTGACCAAGCGTGCCGCCTTTCTCGTGGTGGCGACCGGGCCGGCCAAGAAGATACTGCCGGACGGGCGGAACGCGCACCTCATCCAGGAATCCTATCACTGGTGGCTGCCCCGCATCTGGCAGCGCTGGGATCTGATCAGCTTCCACTGCCAGTCGACGTGGGAGTTCCAGGTGATCGTCGCCGCGAAGGGATAATCCGGACCAGCCTGGATCCGCCTGCCCGGCAGCCGCTTAAACGATCCGGATCGGGCCGCCGCCGGCCTCGTCGGTATCCGCCCCCGTGCGTGGGCGCGGCACCGTGGGGATACCGGCAAGGTCGTCGATGAGCAGGCGGTCGATCAGTTCCACCACGCCCGCACCGGCGCCGCCCTGCGTCACCCAGGCCGCTTCCTCCCGGATCGAGGGGACGGCGTCCGCCACCGCCACCGGCAACCCGACGAGGCTGAGGAAGGCCTGGTCGTTCTCGGCGTCGCCGATGCCGACCACGGAATCGGCCGGAATGTCCAGGTCCTCCAGCGCGGCGGCGAGGCCCGTCGCCTTGGTGACGCCGGGTGGCAGGACCAGCACGGACGCCTTGTTGAAGGTCACCTCATGGTCGAGCGCCAGTTCGCGCAGGGTGTCGATCACCGTCTTCTCGTGCGGCACGCGGGTGGCGACGATGACGGCGCCGACCTCCAGCGGCTGCACGCCCTTGCGGCTCAACGCCTGCACCAGCGCCGCCGGTACGGGCGGGGCCAGGGCCAGCGTCTCGTCGGTGGCCGGGCGGTGCAGCAGGGCGCCGTTCTCCGCCACGATGCGGTGGCAGACGGTGTATTCCGGGAAGGCGTCGCGCAAATCGTCCAGGCGGCGGCCGGTGACCAGGAACAGCGTGCGGCCCGCGCGCTTGAGGCGTTCGAGCGCGTCCAGTGCGGCGGCGTCCACGCGCCCGTTCCTGGCGAGCGTGCCGTCGTAGTCGATGGCGAGCGCGGCGTAGTGCATGGCCCCTCCCGGCGTTTCGGTCTCCGGCGTTTCGGTCTGAGGAAACGGCGTTTCTGGTAAGACAGCCGGAGCGGGGCTTTGGTTGCGCGCTTGCGTGACGGCGCCCCGCCGGGCCACCATCTTCCTGAACGGACCGCAGACAAGACGGACGGCAGGGATGGACCAGGGACAGGGATTCTTCGAACCGCTGGACGTCGCGGTGTACCCGCGCTTCAGCGGCATCGCCACCTTCATGCGGCTGCCGCACGTGCCCGATCCGGCGCAGCTCGACGTCGCGCTGATCGGCGTGCCGTGGGATGCCGGCGTCACCAACCGCCCCGGTGCCCGGCACGGCCCGCGCGCCATGCGCGACGCGTCGGGCATGATGCGCCGGGTCAACCACCAGACGCGCGTCTGCCCCTACGAGCTGGCGCGCATCGCCGACCTGGGCGACGTCTCGGTCAACCCGTGCGACCTGGACGAGACCATGGGGCGGGTCGAGGCGTTCTTCCGCGCCGTGCGCGACGGCGGCGCGGTGCCGCTGACGGCCGGCGGCGACCACATGATCACGCTGCCGATCCTGCGCGGACTGGTGGGCGGCGGCGATCCCGTGGGGCTGGTGCACTTCGACGCGCACTCCGACACCACGGACAGCTATTTCGGCGGCACCAAGCTGACGCACGGCACGCCGTTCCGCCGGGCGATCGAGGAGGGGCTGCTGGACCCCGGGCGGATGATCCAGGTGGGCATCCGCGGCTCCATGTTCGACCTGCACGACCTGGATTTCGCGCGGGACGCCGGCGTGCGGATCATGTTCATCGAGGAGGCGATGGACCTGGGCCCGGCCGGCGTCACGGCGGAGATCCGCCGCGTGGTGGGCGAGGCGCCGTGCTACCTGACCTTCGACATCGACAGCCTCGACCCCGTCTACGCGCCGGGCACCGGCACGCCGGAGGCCGGCGGCTTCACCACCTTCCAGGCGCAGCAGATGCTGCGCGGCCTGCGGGGCCTGAACTACGTCGGCGGCGACGTGGTGGAGGTCGCCCCGCCGTTCGACCCCAGCGGCAACACCGCGCTGGTCGGCGCCACCATGATGTTCGAGATCCTGTGCCTGCTGGCCGAGACGGTCGGCAAGCGCCAGGGCCGTTTGCCGGGAGCCTGATCGTGACCGTGAATCCGCTGGTGGCCGCCACCGAGGCGCCGCCCATCGCCGAAGCCTGGAGCTGGGTCCTGGGCCGGGAGTTCCCGGCCGACAGGCCGTTGATCGACCTTTGCCAGGCGGTGCCCGGCTACGCGCCCGCCGCCGACTTGCAGGCGCATCTGGCCGAGGAGGTCGGCCGTTACGACACCGCCCGCTACACGCCCATCACCGGCATCCCGCCGCTGCGCGCGGCACTGGCGGCGCGGACGGCGGAGCTGTACGGCGGGGCGGTGCGGCCGGAGGAGGTGCTGATCACCGCCGGCTGCAACCAGGCCTTCGTCGTCGCCGTCATGGCGCTGGCGCGGGCGGGGGACAACGTCATCCTGCCGGTTCCCTGGTACTTCAACCACAAGATGACGCTGGACCTGCTGGGGATCGAGGCGCGCCCGCTGGTCTGCCGGGAGGAGAACGGGCTGGTCCCCGACCCGGCCGACGCCGAGGCGCTGATCGACGAGCGCACGCGGGCGATCGTGCTGATCACCCCCAACAACCCCACCGGCGCCATCGCCCCGCCGCAGACCATCGCCGCCTTCCACGACTTGGCCAGGCGCCGGGGCATCCGCTGCCTGCTGGACGAGACCTACCGCGACTTCCCCGATTGGGGGGCCGAGCCGCCGCACGGCCTGTTCCGCCGGCCGGACCGGGACGACACGCTGGTGCAGCTCTACAGCTTCTCCAAGGTGTTCAGCCTCGCCGGCTATCGCGTGGGCGCGGTGATCGCCGAGGCCGGGCTGCTGACGCAGATGGCGAAGATCCTCGACTGCGTGGCGATCTGCGCGCCGCACGTCGGGCAGAAGGCGGCGCTGTACGGCCTGCGGAACCTGGGCGGCTGGGTGGCCGAGCGGCGGGCCGACATCGTGGAGCGGGTGGACGCCTTCAAACGCGTCCTGGGGGACGGGCAGGGCGGCTGGCGCATCGCCAGCATCGGTGCCTACTTCGCCTACATGCGCCATCCCTACGACGGGCGCCCGGCCAAGGAGGTGGCGAAGGAACTGGCCGACCGGCACAACATCCTGTGCCTGCCGGGGCCCATGTTCGGGCCGGGCCAGGACGCCTACCTGCGCTTCGCCTTCGCCAACGTCGATACGGCGCTGATGCCGGAGATCGCGCGGCGGCTTACGGCTCCAGGTCGGTGACGATGTTGGCGTTGGCGGCCTTCAGCCCTTCGGCGCTGTCGCGGTAGTCGACGGCGCCGGAGAAGCCGCCCGCCGCCTTCACCTTCTCGATCCAGCCGACGGACGCGCCCAGCGAGACGAGGCGGTTCACCATGGTCTGCGTCATGCGCAGGGTCATCCGCCCGTCCTCCGCCGCGCGCGGCGCGTGCACCATGAACGTGGCCGAGGGGGCGGCGTAGCGCGGGTAGCCGGCGAGGTACAGGCCCACGCACATGCTCTCGCACGCCTCGCCGGCCCGCACGCGGGTGGCGATGGCGCGGCCCTGCTCGCGCTCGGCCACCAGCTGGTCGACCATCCGGTAGCCGGCGGAGGTGTAGCCGCCGGGGCTCGACAGCTCGACGATCAGCGGGCGGGAGCGCGGGATGGCGGCCAGCGCCTCCATGAAGCGCTGCTCCAGGCCGCGGGTGATGATGCCGTCGATGCGCAGCACGGTGGCGGCGGTGCCGTCCACCTGCGTCAGCGTCGCGTCCGGCAGCGCGGAGGGGGCGGCGGCGGGACGGGCGACCGCCGCGCTGTCGGCCGAGGCGCAGGCGGACGCGCCCACCGCCAGCATCGCGGTCAGAACCGGGATCTTCAGGAAAGTGCCAACGCGCATGAAAAACCTCCGTGCTTGCGACGGAGGGTGGCGGGAATTGCTTTAATCATGGTTAACGGGCAAACTGTCCAAATGGGTTATGGAATGTATGGCTTGGTTGTAGAGAAATAAAATGTCGCTTTGGCGAGGGCTTGCGTCTTTGGTACCGGCAAGCGTAAGCGCGGCAATGTTTTATCTTTCGGGGTATTCTACTTCCTTCGCGCGCATCGACGATGTGCTGCCGCGCGCTGGCGCTCCGTCCGGCTGCCACCGCCCACCACCGGACCAGCCGCCGGAGAGCGTGGAGGTGGGCGGTGTGCGGCGGGACATCATCACGGCGGTGCCGCCGGCCTACGACCCCGACCACCCGCACCGGCTGGTCGTGGCCTTTCATGGGCGGACCAACAGCAACGCCGACGTGCGCCGCTACTTCGACCTGGAACGCCACGCGGGGGAGCCGACGATCTTCGTCTACCCGTCCGGCCGCATGGACGGCACGATCTGGACCGCGCCCGGCGACAGGCCGGGCAACCTGCGCGATGTCACGCTCTTCGACGCCGTGCTGACGGAGATAACGGCGGCTTACTGCATCGACCGGGACGCCGTGTTCGTCGTCGGGCATTCGCTGGGCGGGTGGTTCGCCAACAGCTTGGCCTGCGCGCGCGGCGCCGTGATCCGTGGCCTCGCGACGGTCGGCGGTGGCGTCACCCGTGCCCCGCGTTGCTCCGGGCCGGTGGCGGCGCTTGTGCTGCACAATCCCAAGGACCGGCAGGTGCCCATCGCCCAGGGGCTGTCCGCGCGCACCGCGTTGCGGGAACAGAACGGGCTGCCGCCGGGCAGCGTGCCGGCGGAGCCCGACCGCTTCGCCTGCCGCCGCTACGGCGCGGAGGACGCGGCGAACCCCGTGCTGTGGTGCCCGCACCACGACGACGTCGCCTACAACGGCCGCTACTACCCGCACCAGTGGCCGCGCGGGGCGGGGGCGGCGGCGATGGCGTTCTTCGACCGGCTCGATAAGCGGAGCCCGGGCATTGCCGAGGCGTCCGGCATCGGCCACAATGGCGAAAAAAGCACCCCTTAGGGATAGAGACGCACCCATGCCAGAAGCCGGTACCGCGTCGCCAGCGCTCGCGCTCGACGGCGTCACCATCACGTTTCCTTCGCCCGACGGGCGGGGGCGCTCCTACACCGCCGTCCAGGACGTCCGTTTCACCGTCGCGGGCGGCGAGTTCGTGTCCATCGTCGGGCCGACGGGCAGCGGCAAGTCCACCATCCTCAACGCCATCGCCGGCCTGCTGGCGCCCAGCGGCGGCGACGTGCGGGTGTTCGGCGAATCGCTGGGCGGCATCAACCGGCACGCCGGCTACATGTTCCAGGCGGACGCGCTGATGCCCTGGAAATCGGCGCTGGACAACGTGGCGGCCGGCCTGGAGTTCCGCGGCGTCTCCAGGGGCGAGGCGCGCGAGCGCGCCCGGCCGTGGCTGGAGCGGGTGGGCCTGGGCCGCTTCGGCGACCGCTTTCCGCACCAGCTGTCCGGCGGCATGAGGAAGCGCGTGGCGCTGGCGCAGACGCTGATCGTCGATCCCAAGATCATCCTGATGG
>NZ_DASPMG010000061.1:0-6827 GCF_035627195.1 Azospirillum sp. | reverse complement strand
GGTGCACACCTGGCTGCCCGACGCGCACGTGGAGGCGCCGACGGCCGGTTCGGTGATCCTGGCGGGCGTGCTGCTGAAGATGGGCGGTTACGGCTTCCTGCGCTTCAACATCCCGATCATGCCGGAGGCGACCGAGTTCTTCACGCCGCTGGTCTACACCCTGTCCTGCGTCGCGGTGATCTACACCTCGCTGGTGGCCCTGGCGCAGGAGGACATGAAGAAGCTGATCGCCTATTCGTCCGTGGCGCACATGGGCTTCGTGACGATCGGCATGTTCACGCTGAACCAGCAGGGTGTCGAAGGCTCGATCTTCCAGATGCTGTCGCACGGCATCGTGTCGGGTGCGCTCTTCCTGTGCGTCGGCGTGGTGTACGACCGGCTGCACACCCGCGAGATCGCGCGCTACGGCGGCCTCGTGCACAACATGCCGAAGTACGCGGTGGTCTTCCTGTTCATGACCATGGCGTCGGTCGGCCTGCCGGGCACGTCGGGCTTCGTCGGCGAGTTCCTGGTCCTCCAGGGCGCCTTCCTCGACAACACCTGGGTGGCGTTCTTCGCCGCCACCGGCCTGATCCTGGGTGCCGCCTACGCGCTGTGGCTCTACCGCCGCGTCGTGTACGGCCCGCTGACCAAGCCGGACGTCAAGGCGATGTTCGACATGAACGCGCGTGAAATCGCCGTCTTCGTCCCGCTGATCATCGTGGTGCTGTGGATGGGCATCTACCCGTCCAGCTTCCTCGGCGTCACTTCGGCGTCGGTCGAACAGCTCATCCACGTCTACCAAACCAAGCTGGCCGCCGCCGGCGACCTGTCCGTGGCCGCGCGCTAGAGGGTAAGCCATGATCGCCCAGTTTCCCGACCTTTGGCCGGCTCTCCCGGAGATCTTCCTGGCCTGCGCCGGCATGGCGCTGCTGCTGATCGGCGTCTTCAATGGCGACCGCTTCACGCGGCCCGTCGCCTACCTCGCGGTGGTGGCGATGTTCCTAGCGGCGGTCCTCGCCGCCGGGTACGGCACCGGCCGTGTCGTCACCTTCAACGGCCTGTTCGTGATGGACGCCTTCGGCGTCTTCATGAAGGTGCTGGTGCTTCTGGCATCCGCACTCGCCGTCATCATGTCCCTCGGCTACATCGAGCGTGAGGACATGAACCGGTTCGAATTTCCCGTCCTCATGCTCTTCGCGACGCTGGGCATGCTGATGATGATCTCGGCCAACGACCTGATCTCGCTGTACGTCGGCCTGGAGACGCAGAGCCTCGCGCTGTACGTCATCGCCGCCTTCCGCCGCGACTCCTCGGCGTCGTCGGAAGCCGGCCTGAAGTACTTCGTGCTGGGTGCCTTGTCGTCGGGCATGCTGTTGTACGGCGCGTCGCTGGTGTACGGCTTCTCCGGCACCACCAGCTTCGACAAGATCGCGGCTCTGTTCGCCGGCGGGGCGCACCCGTCGATGGGCGTCATCATCGGCCTCGTCTTCGTGGCGGCCGGTCTGGCCTTCAAGGTGTCGGCGGTGCCGTTCCACATGTGGACGCCCGACGTCTACCAGGGCGCGCCGACGCCAGTGACCGCCTTCTTCGCCGCCGCGCCGAAGATCGCCGCCATCGCGCTGTTCACCCGCCTGCTGATCGAGCCGTTCGGGCACCTCGTGCACCAGTGGCAGCAGATCATCATCGTGACCTCGATCCTGTCGATGTCGCTGGGCGCCTTCGCCGCCATCAACCAGAGCAACATCAAGCGTCTGATGGCGTACAGCTCGATCGGCCACATCGGCTACGCGCTGATGGGGCTGGCCACGGGCACCGAGGACGGCGTGCGCGGCCTGCTGGTGTACATGGCGCTCTACCTGTTCATGAACGTCGGCACCTTCGCCGTCATCCTGTGCATGAAGCAGAAGGGGCAGATGGTCGAGGAGATCAAGGACCTCGCCGGCCTGTCGCGCACGCATCCCATGCTGGCGGCGGCGATGGCGATCTTCATGTTCTCCATGGCCGGCATCCCGCCGATGGCCGGGTTCTTCGGCAAGCTGTACGTCTTCCTGCCGGCGATCCAGTCGCAGCTGTACACGCTGGCCGTCATCGGCGTGCTGACCAGCGTGGTGGGCGCCTACTACTATCTGCGCATCATCAAGATCATGTACTTCGACGAACCGGTGGTGGCCTTCGACAAGATCGGGGACGACGGCATGACCGCCATCCTGGTCGGCACCGGCCTGTTCACGCTGCTGTTCTTCGTCCTGCCGGCGCCGATCGTGAACCGTGCGGCGGCGGCGGCGGCGGCCCTGTTCGCCGGATGACCGGCGGTCCTGCACCGGAGGTGGGCGGTTTACGCCTGCCTGCCGGTTTCCAGGTCATCGGCTACGGCACCGTCGGCAGCACCAACGACGAGGCCAAGACCTTGGCGCGCTCCGGGCAACCGGAGCGCACCGTCGTTTGGGCCCTGCGGCAGGAGAGCGGGCGCGGCCGGCGCGGCCGTGCCTGGACCTCGCCGGAAGGCAACCTCTACACCTCCACCATCCTGCGCCCCGGCGTGCCCGCCGCGGTGGGCGCGCAGATCTCCTTCGTCGCGGCACTCGCCATTGCCGACACGGCGGCCAGCTTCGTGCCGCAGAGCGTGCCGGTGCGTTGCAAGTGGCCGAACGACGTGCTGGTGAACGGGCGCAAGGTCGCCGGCATCCTGCTGGAGTCGGAGGCGGGAGAGGGCGGCGTCCTGGACTGGCTGGTGCTGGGCGTCGGCATCAACCTGCGGCATTTCCCCGAGGGCACCGACTACGCCGCCACGTCGCTCACCGCCGAAGGGGCGGAGGGTGCGGAGCCGGCGGCGGCGCTGGAGGTCTACGCCCAGCACCTGAACCGCTGGTACGAGCGCTGGCGCGCGCAGGGCTTTGCGGCGATCCGCGAGGCGTGGCTGGGCCGGGCGATCGGGCTGGGCGGACCGGTGGTGGTGCGGCTGGCCGATCGGACGCTGCATGGGACCTTCGTGGACCTGGACAGCGACGGCGTTCTGTTGCTTGATCGGGAGGACGGGTCGGGCCGGCAGCGCATCGCCGCCGGCGACGTCTTCTTCCCCAACGCGCAGGGGGCGTGAATGCTGCTCGCCATCGACGCCGGCAACACCAACGTGGTCTTCGCGGTCTTCGACGGCGACGAGAAGCGCGGGCAGTGGCGCATCTCCACCGACAGCCGCCGCACCGCGGACGAGTACGCCGTCTGGCTGTTCAGCCTGATGGCCGTGAAGGGGCTGAAGCCCGCCGACATCGACGCCGCCGTCATGTCCAGCGTTGTGCCGGCGGCCACCTACGACCTCGTCCGGCTCTGCCAGAACCATTTCCACTGCGATCCGATGAAGGTCGGCGATCCGGGCGTCGACCTCGGCATCCGCGTGATGATCGACAACCCCAAGGAGGCGGGCGCCGACCGTCTGGTGAACTCCCTGGCGGCCGTGGCGACCTATCCGTCGCCGCTGATCGTGGTCGACATCGGCACCGGCACCACCTTCGACGTGGTGGACCGCGACGGCAATTTCGTCGGCGGCATCATCGCGCCCGGCCCCAGCCTGGCGCTGGATGCGCTTCACCGGGTGGCGGCGCAGCTGCCGAAGGTGGAGATCGCGCGGCCCGCCACGGTGATCGGCCGCGGCACGGTCGGCGCCATGCAGTCCGGCATGTTCTGGGGCTACACCAGCATGATCGAGGGGCTGCTGACCCGCATCAAGGCGGAGCTGTCGCCCACCGGCGACCCGCCGGTGACGGTGATCGCCGCCGGCGGCCTGGGCAAGACCTTCGCCGAGGCCACCACCATGATCGACCACGTCGACGGCGAGCTGACCATGCGCGGTCTGCTGCTGGTCCACAAACGCAACACGGCTTCCCCAAAGGTTCAATGAGATCCGCGACCAACGGACCCGCCATCAAGGCGGACGCCAGCTTCTCGCCCGCCGACGATTCCGTCTATTTCCTGGCCCTGGGAGGGGCCGGGGAGATCGGCATGAACCTCAACCTGTACGGCCACAAGGGGAAGTGGCTGATGGTCGACCTCGGCATTTCGTTCGGTGACGAGACGATGCCGGGGGTCGAGGTCATCATGCCCGACCACAGCTTCATCAAGGAGCGGCGCGACGACCTCGTCGGCATCGTACTGACGCACGCGCACGAAGACCACCTGGGCGCCGTGCAGTACCTGTGGCCGGATCTTGAGGTGCCGGTGTACTGCACGCCCTTCACCGCCTCGTTCCTGCGCGCCAAGCTGCACGAGCGCGGGCTGCAGAACCGCGTGCCGATCGTCGAGATCCCGCTGGGCGGGCGGTTCGAGGTGGGGCCGTTCCAGCTGGAATACGTCGCCGTCACCCACTCGATCCCCGAGCCGAACGCGCTGGCCATCCGGACCGACGCCGGGCTGATCGTGCACACCGGCGACTGGAAGCTGGACCCGCAGCCGATGATCGGCACCACGGCGGACGAGAAGCGCCTGCGCGAACTTGGCGACGAGGGCGTCCTGGCCATGGTGTGCGACAGCACCAACGCGCTGGTGCCCGGCCACTCCGGCTCCGAAGCCAAGGTGCGCGAGACGCTGATGGAGCTGCTGGGGCGGTGGGACACGCGCATCGCGGTGACCTGCTTCGCCACCAACGTGGCGCGGCTGGAGAGCATCGCCGTAGCCGCGAAGGCCAACGACCGGCACGTGGCGCTGGTCGGCCGCTCCCTGTGGCGCATCAACGAGGCGGCGCGATCCAACGGCTATCTCGCCGACATCGAGCCGTTCCTGTCGGAGCACGACGCCGGCTACCTGCCGCGCGACAAGGTCGTGCTGATCTGCACCGGCAGCCAGGGGGAGCCGCGCTCCGCCCTGGCGCGCATCGCCGGCGGCGACCATCCGCAGGTCACGCTGGAGCGCGACGACGTCGTCGTCTTCTCCTCGCGCGAGATCCCCGGCAACGAGCGCGCCATCGGCCGCATGCAGAACCAGCTGGTGAACCGCGGCATCCGCATCGTCACGGCGGAGGAGGAGTACGTCCACGTCTCCGGCCACCCGGCGCAGGAGGAACTGGTGCAGATGTACCAGTGGGTGCGCCCGAAGGTGGCCGTGCCGGTGCACGGCGAGCAGCGCCACCAACTGGAGCACGCGAAGATCGCCCAGTCCTGCCAGGTGCCGCACGGCATCGTGCCGGGCAACGGCGACGTGGTGCGCCTGGGGCCCGGCCCGGTGGAGGTGGTGACGCAGGTGCGCTCCGGCCGCCTCGCCATCGACGGCAAGCGCATCGTGTCGCTGGACAACGGGCTGATGCGGGCGCGCCACCGCATGGTGCACAACGGCGCGGCCGTGGCGACGCTGGTGCTGAACGGTCGGGGTGAGCTGGTGACGGCGCCGCAGATCGCCGTGATGGGCCTGCTGGACGACCAGCTGGAGCATGACTCGCTGCTGGACGTGGTGGACGCGGTGCGCGAGGCGGTGGCGGCGCTGCCGAAGAACGCGCGCCTCGACGACGCGCTGGTGCGCGACGCCACGCGCATCGCGGTGCGGCGCAGCCTGAACGCCTCGCACGGCAAGAAGCCGGTGACTGAGGTTCACCTCGTCCGGATTTAGGCGTAGGTTCGGCGCAACGTCAGCCTTTTTCGGGGAAGAAACAAGAAATGATCGGTAAGCTGAACCACGTCGCCATCGTCGTCCCCGACCTGCCGGCCGCCACGGCGCTGTACCGCGACACGCTGGGCGCCAAGGTGTCGGAGCCGGTGGACCTGCCGGCGCACGGCGTCACCGTGGTGTTCGTGAACCTGCCCAACACCAAGATCGAACTGCTGCATCCGCTGGGCGAGAAGTCGCCGGTGGCGCCGTTCCTGGAGAAGAACGCGTCGGGCGGCATCCACCACGTCTGCTACGAGGTGGAGGACATCCTGGCCGCCCGCGACCAGCTGAAGGCGCAGGGTGCCCGCGTGCTGGGCGACGGCGAGCCGAAGATCGGCGCGCACGACAAGCCGGTGCTGTTCCTGCACCCCAAGGACTTCTGCGGCACCCTGGTGGAGCTGGAGCAGGTCTGATCGTTGGAAAGGGGTGTTGGGTTTTCGGCGTTGCCTCAACCCAACCTACGACGCATCTGTAGGTTGGGTTGAGCGCAGCGAAAACCCAACGTCGTTTGGAGGCGGACCATGGGCACACCCACGCTCGTCGCGATCTTCTTCACCACGTGGTGGACGGTGCTGTTCGCCGTGTTGCCCTGGGGCGTGCGCACGCCGGAACAGGCGGAGGCGGGGCACGCGGACAGCGCGCCGGTGCGGCCGCGCCTGATGCTGAAGTTCGCGGTGACGACGGTGCTGGCGCTGGTCATCACGGCCGGCATCTACTACGTCGGCGAGTCCGGCCTGATCTCGTTCCGCGAAATGGCGAAGGGGATGTAGGATGGGGGCCCAAACATACTGCGAAGCGGCGCCCGGCCATCCGTTCCACGGGCCGTACCACGACACGGAATACGGCGTGCCGTCGGACGACGAGCGGGTGCTGTTCGAGCGCCTCGTCCTGGAGATCAACCAGGCCGGCCTGTCGTGGCTGACCATCCTGAAGAAGCGGGACGCGTTCCGCGCCGCCTTCGACGGGTTCGACGTGGACCGCGTGGCGGCCTACGGCGACGATGACCGGCAGCGACTGCTGAACGACCCCGGCATCATCCGCAACCGGCTGAAGGTCGACGCCACCATCGAGAACGCGCGCCGAGTCGTGGCGCTTCGCGCGAGCCACGGCTCCTTCGCCGATTGGCTGAAGGCGCACCACCCGCTGCCCAAGGAGGAGTGGGTGAAGCTGTTCAAGCGGACCTTCCGCTTCACCGGCGGCGAGATCGTCGGCGA
>NZ_DASPMG010000060.1:0-10075 GCF_035627195.1 Azospirillum sp. | reverse complement strand
GCGATCGCCGGGTTCAGCGTGCCGCCCCGGGCACCCAGGAACAGCGGCCCTTCCGGCCCCACGTCGTAGGGGCAGGCGTCCAGGTAGGCGCGCACCGCCTGCGCCACGGCCGGCAGCACGGGGACGTCGCGCTCCTTGCGGCCCTTGCCCAGCACGCGCAGCGTGTCGCCCAGCGGCGCCTCCCTGCGGGTAAGGTTCAGCGCCTCCGAGATACGCAGGCCGCAGCCGTAGAGGAGGGTGAACAGCGCCCGGTCGCGGGCGCCGATCCACGGCTCGTCCGGCTCCGCCCCGGCGGCGTCCAGCAGCGTGCCGGCGTCCTTCTCGGTCAGCGGGCGCGGGACGGGGCGCTTGACCCGCGGCGTGGACAGCGTGGTGACCGCGGCGTTGTGCAGCCGCCCGCTGCGGTCCAGCCAGCGGAACAGGTTGCGCACGGCGGCCAACTCGCGCGCCCGGCTCGCCGCCGTCAGCCCGTCGCCGGCCCGGCGTGCCAGCCACGCGCGGAAGTCGGTGGCGCGCAGCGCGCCCAGGTCGTTCATGGACGGCGGCTGCCCGCCGGCGTATTCGGTGAGGAAGGCCAGGAACACGGCCACGTCGCCGGTGTAGGCCTCCAGCGTCAGCGGCGAGACGTGCTTCTCGCTCTCCAGCCAGCGCCGCCAGTGCTGCAGCGCGTCCTGCACGTCGGGCCGGGCGGAGAAGCCGAGCGTCGCGGCGGTGGGGCGGGAAGCCATAGGGCGGGCCTTGCAAAAGGGGGGCGTGGGCTCAGCCTAGCCGATGCGCGATCCAGCCGTCCACGATGGCCGGCAGCGGAGAGGGCAGCCCGCTGGCCGCGTAGGGCAGGTGGATGAAGCGCCAGCTCAGCGCCACGTTGGCTTCCAGCACCACGGGCCCGTTGTCCGTCAGCAGGACGTCCCAGCCGATGGCCGCCAGTCCGGGAAACGCCGCCGCCCCGGCCACGACGGCGTTCATGGCGGCCCCCAGGTCCGCCAAGCGCCGCCCGAGGAGGGGCGCACCGTTCCACGGAACGCAGGCGTGGCGCTCCTCCGGCCGCCGCAGGAAGCAGCCGGTCAGCAGCGTTCCGTCGCACGGGTGGACGGGAACGTGCAGGGCGGTCGTCAACACCGTCGCCGCGTCTCTTCCCGGCGGCTGCACCTTTGCGTTCACGGAGATGACCAGAGTGACGCCGTCCACCGGCCGTGCCGTGGTGATCCGCAGTTCCACCGGGATGTGGGCGGCGAGATCCAGGGTATCCGTGCTCGGTTGCACCAGCGGCTGCACCAGCACCGCATCCCGCCGCGCCAGCGCCGTCAGGTGCAGCGCCAGTTCCGCCATGCCGACCGGCGGCTTTCCCTCGATCGAGAAGCGCCCGCCGCCCGCCGGCCGCACCGACGCCGCACCCGCTGCCTGTGAGCCGTGCCTGGGCTTGACGAAGCGTGGAGCGGCGGCGAACAGGGCCAGGTGCTCGAGGGTCGGGGCCGTTCCTCGCGGGATCTCCGCCAGGATCGGCACCGTCGGCACGCCCAGCGCGGCCAGCGCTTGGCAGGTCGCCACCTTGTCCGCCGCCCGCGCGATGTCGCGACGGTCGCCAAGGCCCAGCCAGAGCAGCATCGACTGGCGGTCGTCCAGAAGGTCCGCGCCGGTCGCCGGGTCGGTGGCGGGCGGAGCCGCCGGGTGCCGGCCGGCGGTCCAGCCCAGCCACGCCGCGCGGGCCACCGCCCGCGGGTCGCGCGGTGCGGCGGCAACCTTCGCCGCCCACACCGGGCAGGCGACCAGCCACGCCGTCCGCGCCGCGACGACCAGCAGCGGCCGTGCCCAGGCGGGGAAGTTCTGCCAGCGCGCGCGGGCCAGGAAGCGGCGGATGGCGCGCGTCTCGCGCGGCCCGCCCGGCAGCGCGCCGTTGCCGTCAAGGGGGAGCCGGTGCCAGAGTTTGCGGGCGAAGCGGCGAACGCCGAGCGTTCGCAGCGCCGCCACCGCCCCGCTCACGCCGGCAGTTCCAGCCAGGAACGGATGACGCGCTCCACCACGCGGGCCAGGAAGCCCACCAACTCGGTCCCCTGCCCGGGGTGGAACATGTCGGGTTCGCGCGAGCCGAAGGCCAGCAGCCCCTCCGGCGTCTCGCTGGACACCTGGATGCGGATCAGCGCCTCCGACCGGACCAGACCGGCGCCGGGGCCGTAGATCTCCGGGTCGCCCTGGATATCGCTGTGCAGCGCCACGTCGCGCTTGCCCAGCCAGTGGGCGACGGTGCCCGGCTCCACCACCCGCACGCCGGAGCGGTGGACGTGCGGGATGTCCAGCCCGTTCGACTCCACCACCAGGCAGGCGACGTCGAGGTCCAGCAGCACCGCCAGGTCGGTGGTGATGGTCTGGATCAGCTGTTCGAAGTTCTGCGCGTCCAGCAGGAACAGGACGGCCGCGTGGATGCGGTTCTGGCTGTTCAGGTTGGCGCGGGTGGTGGTCACCAGTTCGCGCTGCTGGTCCTTCAGCTGGCGGATCTCGCCGCGCAGCCGCTCCACCATGAAGGCCTGCAGGTCCACCACCCCGCGCCCGCGGTCGACCGACGGCGGGGTGAGGTGGTGGACGAGGTCGGCGTTCTGCGCCAGGAAGTCCGGATGTTCGCGCAGGTACGCGCAGACGTCCTCGGCGGTAAGGCCGCCGGTCATCCGGTGGGTCTGTCCCGGCTCGCGGGCCATGCGCGGCTCCCTGGTGCCGTTGCTTTACGGAATGCAGCCTTACAGAATGCTCTGGCCAGTCTTCTTCCAGTCCTCGACGAACTGGGCGAGGCCCTTGTCGGTCAGCGGATGGTTGAAAAGCTGCTTCAGCACGGCCGACGGCGCAGTCACCACATGGGCACCCAGGCGGGCGGCCTTGACGATGTGCATCGGGTTGCGGATCGAGGCGACCAGCACTTCCGTCTTGAAGTGGTCGTAGTTGCTGTAGATCTCGCAGATGTCCTGGATGATGCCCATGCCGTCCTGCCCGATGTCGTCCAGGCGGCCGACGAACGGCGACACGAAGGTGGCGCCCGCCTTGGCGGCCAGGATCGCCTGCGCCGGCGAGAAGCACAGCGTGACGTTGACCATCGTCCCTTCCGAGGACAGGATCTTGCAGACCTTGAGCCCGGCCGGGGTCAGCGGCACCTTGACGGCGACGCGGTGCGAGATCTTGGCGATCTTGTGCCCCTCGGCCAGCATGGTCTCGAAATCGGTGGAGGCCACCTCGGCGCTCACCGGGCCGTTGACGACCTCGCAGATCTCGGCCACGAGGTCCAGGAAGGAGCGGCCGGTCTTGGCGACCAGGGAGGGGTTGGTGGTAACACCGTCCAGCAGGCCGGAGTCGGCAAGATCACGGATCTCGGCGATGTCGGCGGTGTCGACGAAGAACTTCATGATGAAGAGTCCACTCAATGGCTTTGCAGGGGCATCGGCGCCGCCACGAACACCCGTTCCGGCGCGCCATTCGGAGGGCAGTCTAGCGCATGGGCGCGTCGCTTACTAGGTCCGGGGCTGGGGCCATTGGGGGGCAGGGCGACCTGCTGGGGCCCGAGGTGCGCGTCAGCGTCATGCTGCCGCTGCCCCTGCGGGAGGCGTACGACTACCGCGTGCCGCCCGGCATGACGCTCGCCCCCGGCGACTTCGTCGAGGTGCCGCTGGGCCCGCGCCGCGTGCACGGGGTGGTGTGGGGCGACGGCGCCGGGGCGGTGGACTCCGGCCGCCTGAAGGCGGTGGTGCGCCGCTTCGACGTGCCGCCGATGCCGGAGGTGCAGCGCCGCTTCATCGAATGGGTCGCCGCCTACACCATGACGCTGCCCGGCATGGTGCTGAAGATGGCGGTCAGCGTCCCGGCGGCGCTGGAGCCGCCGCGCCCCCTTGTCGCCTATCAAAGGATCAATGCCGAGCCGCCGGCCGGCTTCAAGATGCCCCCCGGCTTCAAGATGACTGACGCGCGCCGGCGCGTGCTGGCCCTGCTGGACGACGGCCCGGCGCGCACCGCCACCGAGTTGGCGGAGGAGGCGGGGTGCGGCGTCACCGTCGTGCGCGGCCTGACCGAGGCGGGGCTGCTGGAGCCGGTGATGCTCAACCCCACCCGCATCGGCCGGCCGGACTGGACGGCCGACGGCCCGTCCCTGTCGCCCGACCAGGCCGCCGCCGCCCGGGTCCTGCGCGAGAAGGTGGAGCAGCGCGTCTACGCGCCCATCCTGCTGGACGGCGTCACCGGGTCCGGCAAGACCGAGGTGTATTACGAGGCGATCTCGGCGGCGCTGAAGGCCGGGCGGCAGGTGCTGGTGCTGCTGCCGGAAATCGCGCTGTCGGCCCAGGGGCTCGACCGCTTCGCCCGCCGCTTCGGAGCACCCCCGGCCGAGTGGCATTCCGACCTCACGGGTGCCGCGCGGCGCGACACGTGGCGCGCCGTGGCGAACGGGGAGGCGACGGTGGTGGTGGGCGCCCGCTCCGCCCTGTTCCTGCCCTACCGGGACCTCGGCCTGATCATCGTCGACGAGGAGCATGACGCCGCCTACAAGCAGGAGGACGGCGCCATCTACCACGCCCGCGACATGGCGGTGGCGCGCGCGCACCTGGGCGGCTTCCCCATCGTGCTGGTCTCCGCCACGCCATCGCTGGAGACGCAGATCAACGCCGACACCGGCCGTTACACGCGCATCCACCTGCCGGCCCGGCACGGCGGCGCCGTGCTGCCGGAGGTGAAGCTGATCGACCTGCGCGCCGACCGCCCGCCGGCCCGCCACTGGCTGGCGCCGACCTTGCGCAAGGCGCTGCAGGCGACGCTGGACGAGGGGGAGCAGGCGATGCTTTTCCTCAACCGCCGCGGCTACGCCCCGCTGACGCTGTGCCGCGCCTGCGGCCACCGGCTGCAATGCCCGAACTGCACCGCGTGGCTGGTGGAGCACCGGCTGGCCCGCAAGCTCCAGTGCCACCACTGCGGCTTGCAGCAGCCGATCATGGACAAGTGCCCGAACTGCTTCGAAGAGGGCACGCTGGCCGCCTGCGGCCCCGGCGTGGAGCGCGTGCACGAGGAGGTGCTGGAGCTGTTCCCCAAGGCCCGCTCCGCCATCATGGCGTCGGACACGCTGTTCGGCCCGCGCGCCATCCAGGAGATGATCCGCAAGATCGCCGACCACGAGCTGGACATCATCATCGGCACCCAGGTCATGGCGAAGGGCCACCACTTCCCCATGCTGACGCTGGTGGGCGTGGTGGACGGCGACCTGGGACTGGCCGGCGGCGACCTGCGCGCGGCGGAGCGCACCTACCAGCTGCTCCATCAGGTGGCCGGCCGCGCCGGACGCGGCCAGCGGCCGGGCACCGTCTACCTGCAGACCTACATGCCCGAGCATCCGGTGATGCAGGCCCTGGCCGTGCACGACCGCGACGGCTTCTACCAGTTGGAGGCGGAGATGCGGATGGAGGTGGCGATGCCCCCCTTCGGCCGCCTTGCCGCCATCATCGTGTCGGGCGAGGACGCGGCCCTGGTTGAGCGCACCGCCATGGCGCTGGGCCGCGCCGCACCGCGCAGCGACACGGTGGCGGTGCTGGGACCGGCACCCGCCCCCCTGGCCCTGCTGCGCGGCCGGCACCGCCGCCGCCTGCTGCTGAAGGCGCCGCGCAACATGGCCGTGCAGCCGCTGATCGCCGGCTGGCTGGAGCAGGTGGAGGTGCCGGCGTCCGTGCGGGTGCAGGTGGACGTGGACCCCTACAGCTTCATGTAGGGCAGCTTCATGTGAGGCGGCTTCGTTACAAATCGAAGGATTTTACCTAAAATTAGCGATTTCCCTGCTGCGGACATTTTGATATGTGGACGGTGGACGACTGCACGCATACCGCGAGTCGTTATCATTCGTACACCTTAGAACGGTGCCCGCATGCCGCTCCTCAACGCCATTTCGATCCGCACCAAGATCGCCGCCGTCCTCGGCCTGATCGTTCTGGCCATCGTCGTGTCCTCGGCCGAGGTGCTGCGTGAAACCCGGGCGCAGGGGGAGGGGCTGGCGGCGATCTCCGCCGCGACCGAGCGGGTGACCGGCGACATCGTGCCGCTGGGCGAGCGCATCGCCGCCATCCGCTACGGCATCGTGCAGGTGCAGCAGAACTTCACCGACGTCTCCGCCACCCAGGGCAAGGACGGTCTGGACGACGGCTTCATCCGCGCCGCCGACTTCGTGCGCCGCGTCGAGGAGGATCTGGCGGAGGCGCGCAAGCTGGCCCAGGGACTCGGCCTGACCGAGGCGGTGCGGCTGATCGACGGCATCGCGGCGGCGTTCCGACCCTACCACGAGGTCGGGCGCAAGATGGCCAAGGCCTATGTGGCCGGCGGGCCGGAGGCCGGCAACCCGATCATGGAAGAGTTCGACGCGATCGCCGAGAAGCTGGACGAAGAGACGACCGAACTGACCAGCTTCGTCGAGGGCGAGACCGCCGCGCAGATCGCGGCCCTGCGCGAAGCGGTGGGGGAGAACGAGCGCTCGGCGGCCGCCATCACCAGTCACCTGCTGATCGCCATGGGCATCATGGTCGCCATCGCCGTGGCCGGGATCGTGCTGGTGCAGGTCAACGTCGTCGGGCCGCTGCGGCGCAGCGTGGCGGTGATGGAGCAGCTGGCCGCCGGCAACCTGGACGTCGAGGTCGGCGTCCACGGCCGCCGCGACGAGATCGGCGGCATCGCCGAGGCGCTGCGCGTCTTCCGCGCCGCCGGCCGCGAGAACGAGCGCCTGCGCGCCGAGCAGGAGGCGCTGCGCGCCGCCGCCGAGGAGGAGAAGCGCCGCGCGCTGGAGGCCATGGCCCGCACGGTGGAGGAGGAGACGCGCGCCGCCGTCGCCCGCGTGGCCGAGCGCACCGCGCGCATGGCCGGCAACGCCCAGGCCATGGCGGCCTCGGCCGGGATGGTCAGCGAGAACGCGCAGAGCGTCGCCGCCGCGGCGGGCCAAGCGCTCGGCAACGCGCAGACGGTGGCCGCCGCGACCGAGGAGATGACGGCGTCCATCCGCGACATCGGCACCCAGGTGGCGCACGCCACCGCCGTGACCCGCGGTGCGGTGCAGGCGGCCGACGGCGCCACCGGCACCATCCGCTCCCTGTCGGAGGCGGTGGGACGCATCGGCGACGTCGCCCGCCTGATCGCCGACATCGCCGGGCAGACCAACCTGCTGGCGCTGAACGCCACCATCGAGGCGGCCCGCGCGGGCGAGGCCGGCAAGGGCTTCGCCGTGGTGGCGCAGGAGGTCAAGAACCTCGCCAACCAGACCGCCCGCTCGACCGAGGAGATCACCCGCCAGATCGGCGAGATCGAGGGCGTGACCCGCGCCGCCGTCGCCGCCGTGGACGGCATCGTCGGCACCATCACCGAGGTGGACGGCATCGCCGCCGGCATCTCCGCCGCTATGGAACAGCAGGGTGCGGTCACCCACGAGATCGCCCGCAACGTCGTCGAGACCACGACCGCGGCGCAGGAGGTGTCCGACCGCATCGCCCACGTCTCCACGGAGGCCGGCACCACCGGCGGCCACGCCGCCGAAGTGCGCCAGATGGCGGTGGAGGTGGAGGAGAGCATCGAGTCGTTGCAGGACGTGCTGGTGCGCATCGTCCGCACCTCCACCCGTGACGTCGACCGGCGCGTGGCACCCCGCTACGCGGTCGACCTGCCGTGCCGCATCGGCGACGCGCGCGCCGTGGTGAAGGACCTGTCGGAGGGTGGGGCGATGATCGCCGACGCGCCCGTCCGCCTCGCCGGCGCCACCGGCACGCTGGTCATCGACGCGCTCGGTCTGCCGCTGCCCTTCCGCGCCCAGACGGCCGAGCATGGCCGCCTGCACGTGCGCTTCGAACTGGACGCCGCCACCGCGGCCACCTTCCGCCAGCGCTTCGCGTCCCTCGTCCAAGGCCGCCCGCGCGTCGACGCGGCGGCCTGAGACTCGGGGTCACGAGACTCGGGGTCACACCGCCGCCGTGCTGCGGCTCTTGCGCGTGCGGGGGCGCCAGATGGCCAGGCACTCGGCGGCGGAGGGGCCGCTGCCGATGCCGTACCAGCCAACCCGGTCGTTGAAGCACAAAGTATAGGTGCCGCCGGCCCCGCGCTCGAAGCGGAACACCGGGCGGTCGACGCCCGGCAGCAGCACCAGAAGGCGGTCGAAATCGCGGCCGGACTCGCGGATGATTCCCGCCCAGTGGCCGAGGCGCAGCTTCGGTTCGGCGACCTGTTCGAACTCGACGAGGTCGGAGGGCGTGAAGCGGGCGCGGGAGAAGGCGACGACGGTCATCGACACACCGGAAAGAGCGCAGGATCAGCGCGGAATACAGCCCGACCGTGCGCCGGAATGGTTAATCGTGCGTTAAGGCGCCGCATTGGTCACGGCTTCGCCCCACCCGCGCCGCCGACGCGCGCGGGGGTGCGGAATATCCCCTTGCTGATCGTTCGTGCGCTTGCGAATCCTGGCGCTTGGCCCTATGTCGTAGGACGTTTTCGACGCAGTGCACAAACGCCGCACGCAAAACGTCCAGACTCGGTTGCGCCTGCGCTTATCCTGTGATATTGGACCGCTCGCTTTCGCGGCCTGGGCCGCCGCGACACGGGCTAGCCCGTTCTAAGGCCCTGAAAATTCACCGTCTACCGAACTCAATTCGAGGGATCAGGTGGCTTCCGAAGGTACAGGCGTTTCCGAGCTGGCGGGCCGTTACTCCACGGCGCTGTTCGAGCTGGCGGATGAAAACAAGGCGCTCGATCAGGTCGCAGGCGATCTGACCGCGCTGAAGCAACTCCTGGCCGAGAGCGCCGATCTTCGCCGCCTCGTCCAGAGCCCGGTGATCAGCCGCGCGGACCAGGGGCGCGCGATGACCGCGGTTCTGGATCGTGCCGGCGTGTCGGACATCACCAAGCGGTTCCTGGGGCTGGTGGCGAAGAACCGCCGGCTCTTCGCGCTGCCCGGGATGATCGACGGCTATCTGGCCGAACTGGCGCGGCGCCGTGGCGAGACCACGGCGCGGGTGATCGCGGCCCGGCCGCTGTCCGATGCGCAGGTCCAGGCGGTCACGGACACGCTCAAGAAGCTGGTCGGGTCCAAGGTGACGGTGGACGTCACCATCGATCCCGCTTTGATCGGTGGAATGATCGTCAAGTATGGCTCGCGCATGGTCGATACCTCGGTGCGCACCAAGCTCGACAAGTTGCAACTCGCCATGAAGGCCTCAGGGGGACAAGTCTGATGGATATCCGCGCCGCAGAAATCTCTGCGATCCTCAAGCAGCAGATCGCGAATTTCGGGACCGAGGCGGACGTCGCCGAGGTCGGTCAGGTGCTGTCGGTGGGTGACGGCGTCGCCCGCGTGCATGGCCTGGACAACGTGCGCGCCGGCGAGATGGTGGAGTTCCCGGGCGGCCTGAAGGGTATGGCGCTGAACCTCGAGACCGACAACGTCGGTGTCGTGATCTTCGGCGACGACCGCGACATCAAGGAAGGCGACACCGTCAAGCGCACCGGCACCATCGTGGACGTGCCGGTCGGCAAGGGTCTGCTGGGCCGCGTGGTCGACGGCCTCGGCAACCCGATCGACGGCAAGGGCCCGCTGGTCGACGTCGAGCGCAAGCGCGTGGAAGTGAAGGCCCCCGGCATCATCCCGCGCAAGTCGGTGCACGAGCCGATGCAGACCGGCCTGAAGGCCGTCGACAGCCTGGTGCCGATCGGCCGTGGCCAGCGCGAGCTGATCATCGGCGACCGCCAGACCGGCAAGACCGCCGTCGTGATCGACACCTTCCTGAACCAGAAGTCGATCAACCAGGGCGACGACGAGTCGAAGAAGCTCTACTGCATCTACGTCGCGGTGGGCCAGAAGCGCTCGACCGTCGCGCAGATCGTGAAGGCGCTGGAAGACGCCGGCGCGATGGAATACTCCATCGTCGTCGCCGCCACCGCGTCGGAGCCGGCGCCCCTGCAGTTCCTGGCGCCGTACACCGGCTGCACCATGGGCGAGTTCTTCCGCGACAACGGCATGCACGCCGTGATCGTGTACGACGACCTGTCCAAGCAGGCCGTCGCCTACCGCCAGATGTCGCTGCTGCTGCGCCGCCCG
>NZ_DASPMG010000059.1:0-5515 GCF_035627195.1 Azospirillum sp. | reverse complement strand
GCGCGGCAGCACGCCGGTCAGGCGCGGGTCGCTGATGATGCGGGTGACGTGGCGCACCGGCTTGAACCCCATGCTCTGATAGAGCGGCAGCGCCTTCGGGTGGTCGAAGGTGCAGGTGTTGACCGTCAGCAGGCGCGGCCGGCCGGCCCAGGCCATGCGGATGCCCTGGTCGAGCAGCCAGGGGCCGAGCTTCATGCCGATGAAGTCCGGCATCATGCCGAAATACGCGATGTCGGTGGCGGCGCGGTCACGGCGGTCGATTTCCACGTACCCGGCCGGCGTTCCGGCGACGTGCAGCACGTGCACCTCGACGCGCGGGTCGGCCACGACGGCGCGCAAGTCGGCGTCCGACATCCGGCGCCGCTCGTTCCACAGCCACGGCTCGCCCACCGTGTCGTACAGATAGCGGTAGAAGGGCACGCTCGGCGGCTCGGCGCGCATCAGCACCAGGTCGCCGGGCGGGCGCGGCAGCGGCTGGTGGCGCGGCGGCCGGTCCATCTCCAGATAGGTGACGATGACGCTGAGACAGCCGGGCGGCACGTCGCCGTTGCCGGTGGATGGGGTCAGGAAGGATTTTTGAGCCATTTCTGCATCATGGTGACGGGCGAGCGGGCGTAGCCGAGCCGTTCGTAGAACGCGGCCACCGTGGTGTTCGTTTCTCGGATCAGCAGGTGCACCTTGGGCATGCCCTCGGCGGCCAGCCGGGACTCGGCCGCCTCCACCACGCGCCGGCCATGGCCAAGGCCGCGCCAGGCGGGATCGGTCGCCAGATAGTAGAGCCAGCCGCGGTGCCCGTCGTGGCCGACCATCACGGTGGCGACGACCCGTCCGTCCTCGGTGCCGACCAGGAGCGCCGCGTTCGGCTTTGACCGGCACAGCGCGATGTCGGCGTCCGGGTCGTTCCACGGCACGACCAGGTGGCAGGCCGTCCACAGGCCCACCACCGCGTCGCGGTCCTCGTCCCGATAGGCGCGGATCTCCAGCGTCATGTGGCCGGGCCGGTCTCGACCGGGCGGTTGCCGGGCAGGCCCCATTCGGCCCACGAACCGTCGTACACCGCCACGTCCGGCCGGCCCAGCAGGTGGAAGCCCAGCGCCAGCACGCAGGCGGTCACGCCCGAGCCGCAGGAGGCGACGATCGGCTTGTCCAGGTCCACGCCGGCCTTGGCGACCTTCGCGCGCATCTGGTCGGCCGGCAGGAACACCTTGGTGGCCGGGTCGAGGAAGTCGCTGAAGGGCAGGTTGCGGCTGCCGGGGATGTGGCCGCGGCGGCGCCCCACCCAGGGGTCGTCCACGGTGCCCTCGAATCGCGGCTGGTTGCGCGCGTCGACCAGTTGGAACCTGCGCGCGTCGATGTTCGCCTGCACGTCGTCGGCGAAGCGCACCAGCTCCGGCCGCAGCGTGGCCTTGAACGTCTTGGGCGCGGGCGCCGACTCGCCGCCCTCCACCTCGCGCTTGTCGGCGATCCACTGCGGCAGGCCGCCGTCCAGCACGGCGACCTTGTCGTGGCCGAAGACGCGGAACAGCCACCACGCGCGCGCCGCCGTCTGCAGGCCGTGCGTGTCGTACGCGACGACGATGTCGTCGTTGCCGATGCCGAGCGCACCGACCTTGGCGGCGAAGTCGTCGGCGTCGGGCAGCATGTGGGGCAGGGGACCGGTGTCGGGCCTGGCCATCGCGTCGATGTCGAAGAAGACCGCGCCCGGAATGTGCTCGTCCGCGAAGTCCTCTTTGGGGTCCAGCCCGCTGCCGGGCATGCCCCAGGTGGCGTCCACCACCTTGACGTTGCCGGCGTTCAGGTTGGCCGCCAGCCATTCGGTGCTGACCAGCGGGCCGGGAAGGGTTGCCGCCATGTTCGTTCCTCCTGTCAGTCCTTGAGCGCCACGACGACGCGCCGGTTCTGCTTGCCCTTGTTCTCGATCTTCACCACCTCGACCATGCCGATTTCGCCGGTGTGGGCCACGTGCGTGCCGCCGCAGGGCTGCAGGTCGACGCCGTCGATGTTCACCAGCCGCACGCGGCCGTAGCCGCGCGGCGGCTTCACGGTCAGCGTGCGCACCAGATCGGGGCTGGCGTCCAGCTCCTCGTCGGTGATCCAGCGGGGGGCGACGGGCGTGTCGGCCGCGACCAGGGCGTTCAGCTTCGCCGTCAGGTCGGCCTTGTCCAGGCTTTCGGTGGGGACGTTGAAGTCGACGCGGCTCTTGTCGGCCCCGACCTGCGCGCCGGTGATCGAGGCGCCGGGCAGCACCGCGCACACGAGGTGCAGCGTGGTGTGCATGCGCATGTGGCGGTGCCGGCGGTCCCAGTCGATGACGGCCTCGACAGGCGTGCCTGGGGCGGGCAGGGCGGCGCCGTCGGCCGGCACGTGGACCACGTCGTCCGGCCCGTCGCCCTTCACCGTGTCGACGATCGCCACCTCGCCGCCGGCGAAGCGCAGCACGCCGGTGTCGCCCGGCTGCCCGCCGCCGTTGGGGTAGAAGACGGTGCGGTCGAGGCGCACGCCGCGCTCGTCCACCGACGTCACCGTCGCCGCGCAGGACCGCGCGTACGCATCGTCACGGAAGATCAGCTCCATGGGGGGCTCCCGGAAAACGCCAGACGCCGGGCCTTCGCTCAACCCGACGTCCGACACCTTGCCCCCGGATCGCGCGCCAGTCCAGAGCGCGTCAATCCAGCCAGTCCGGAACCGGCAGGTTCTTCTCCCGCAGGAAGGCGGGGTTGAACAGCTTGGACTGGTAGCGCTGGCCGCCGTCGCACAGGATGGTCACCACCGTGTGCCCCGGCCCCAGGTCGCGCGCCACGCGCATCGCCGCCGCCACGTTGATGCCGGACGAACCACCCAGCACAAGGCCCTGCGTCTTCACCAGGTCGAAGATCACCGGCAGGGCTTCCTCGTCGGTCACCTGGATGGCGTCGTCGATGGGGGCGCCGTCCAGGTTGGCGGTGATGCGGCCCTGGCCGATGCCCTCGGTGATGGAGCTGCCCTCGGCCTTCAGCTCGCCGGTCTTGTAGTAGCTGTAGAGCGAGGCGCCCAGCGGATCGGCCAGCACGATGCGCACGTTCGGGTCGCGCTCCTTCAGCGCCAGCCCGACGCCGGCCAGCGTGCCGCCGGAACCGACGGCGCAGGTGAAGGCGTCGACGCGCCCTTCCGTCTCGAACCAGATCTCCGGACCGGTGGTCAGGCGATGGCCCTCGCGGTTGGCGACGTTGTCGAACTGGTTGGCCCAGATGGCCCCGTTCGGCTCTGTCTTCGCCAGCTCCTCGGCAAGGCGGCCGGAGCAGCGGACGTAGTTGTTGGGATCCTTGTAGGGCACCGCCGGCACCAGGCGCAGGTCGGCGCCGATGAGCCGGAGCATGTCCTTCTTCTCCTGGCTCTGCGTCTCCGGCATGACGATCACGGTCTTGTAGCCCAGCGCGTTGCCGACCAGCGCCAAACCGATGCCGGTGTTGCCCGCCGTGCCCTCCACGATGGTGCCGCCGGGCCGCAGCAGGCCGCGCCGCTCCGCGTCGCGCACGATGGCCAGGGCCGCGCGGTCCTTCACCGAACCGCCGGGGTTCAGGAACTCCGCCTTGCCGAGGATCTCGCAGCCGGTGGCGCGCGACGGCCCGTCCAGCCGGATGAGCGGCGTGTTGCCGATGCTGCCGATGAAGCCGTTGCGGATGTCCACGGCCGTACTCCCTGTCCTGACATTGTGTGAAACCGATGAAAGTACATTATCGGTTTCTGATGATGGATTTCAAGGCGGCGGTGTGAATTGCAGAGTTTCACGTTTGAAATGTGTTGATCGATGTCCCCCTGCGGCATAGCGCGCACCCTTCGTTGACCAACGGCTGGGCAGATTGACCGTCCGTCAGGCGAACCGTATCGTCCGTGGCGGGCCGCGACCGCCCAACCGGTCGCCAGACTTAGGGAAGGAATTCGCCGCATGAAGCCGACGGAACGGCCGAACGTCCCCAACTTCTCCTCCGGCCCCTGCGCCAAGCGGCCGGGCTGGACGCTGGACGCGCTGGGCGACGCGCTGCTCGGCCGCTCGCACCGGTCCAAACCGGGCAAGGCGAAGCTGCAGGAGGTTCTGGACCTCAGCCGCGAAATCCTGGGTTTGCCCGCCGACTATCGCATCGGCATCGTTCCGGCTTCCGACACCGGTGCGGTGGAGATGGCGCTGTGGTCCCTGCTGGGCCCCCGCCCGGTCGATGCGCTGGTGTGGGAAAGCTTCGGCAAGGACTGGGCGACCGACATCACCAAGCAGCTGAAGCTCGACGCGCGCGTTCTGCAGGCGCCGTACGGCCGGATTCCCGATCTGAAGGACGTGGATTGGTCGCACGACGTGATCTTCACCTGGAACGGCACGACGTCCGGCGTGCGCGTGCCGAACGGCGACTGGATCCCGGCCGACCGGCAGGGGCTGGCGATCTGCGACGCGACGTCTGCGGCGTTCGCCATGGACCTGCCCTGGGACAAGCTCGATGTCGTCACCTGGTCCTGGCAGAAGGTGCTGGGCGGCGAGGCGGCGCACGGCATGCTGGTGCTGAGCCCGCGCGCGGTGGAGCGGCTGGAGTCGCACAAGCCGGCGTGGCCGATGCCGAAGATCTTCCGCATGACGAAGGACGGCAAGCTGAACGAAGGCATCTTCAAGGCCGAAACGATCAACACGCCCTCCATGCTGGCGGTGGAGGATGCCATCGACGGCCTGAAATGGGCGAAGTCGGCCGGCGGCCTGCGGGGGCTGATCGCACGTTCCGAAGGCAACCTGAAGCTGATCGCCGACTGGCAGGCCACGTCCGCCTGGGCCGGGTTCCTGGCCGCCGATCCGGCGATCCGCTCCTGCACGTCGATCTGCCTGACCATCACCGACCCGGACGTCGCCAAGCTGGACGCGGCAGGGCAGGCGGACTTCGCCAAGAAGGTCGCGGCGCTGCTGGAGAAGGAAGGGGTGGCGCTGGACGCCGGCGCCTACCGCGACGCGCCGCCGGGCCTGCGCATCTGGGGCGGCGCCACGGTGGAGGGGGCCGACATCGCGGCGCTGCTGCCGTGGCTGGACTGGGCCTTCGCGACGGTGAAGGCGGACGTGACCGCTTCGGCCTCGTAAACCCCCGCGCCCGGCGGCCCGGACACGGGTGGCCGGGCGCACGCTCTTCGGCCAGCCAATGACAAACATTTCCCCGGGAGGAAACCCCATGCCGAAGGTCCTGATTTCCGACAGCCTCAGCCCGCGCGCGGTCGAGATCTTCCGCGAGCGCGGCGTCGAGGCCGACGTGCGCACCGGCCTGTCGCCCGACGAGCTGAAGGCCATCATCGCCGACTACGACGGCTTGGCCGTCCGCTCCAGCACCAAGGTCACCAAGGAGTTGATGGCCGTCGCGCGCAACCTGAAGGTGGTCGGGCGCGCCGGCATCGGCGTCGACAACGTCGACGTGCCGGCCGCCACCCAGCGCGGCATCGTGGTGATGAACACGCCCTACGGCAACTCCATCACCACGGCGGAGCACGCCATCGCGCTGATGTTCGCGCTGGC
>NZ_DASPMG010000058.1:0-14180 GCF_035627195.1 Azospirillum sp. | reverse complement strand
CGCCACGCTGGTGACGCTGACCACGCGCGTGTCGGACATGGTGGAGACGTTGGAACGCGCGCTGGCGTGGCTGCGCCCGCTGGGCGTCAACGCCGGCAAGGTCAGCCTGATGCTGGCGCTGACCATCCGGCTGGTGCCGGTCCTGCTGGCCCAGGCGCAGGAGATCCGCATGGCCCAGCGCGCCCGCGGCGTGGAACGCAGCGCCGTGGCGCTTCTCGTGCCGCTGATGGTGAAGACGCTGCGCATGGCCGACGATCTGGCCGACGCGCTGGAGGCGCGCGGCTACGACCCGCATTGAGGAACATGGACTTTCCTTGACCGGAATATTCCCGCTTCGTCATCCCCGCGACGGCGGGGATGACGTTTTAGAAAGGTGCCCCACAGGTTGGGTTGAGGCGCCAGCCGCAGAACCCAACGTGTTCGCGATGCGGGGACGTTGGGTTTTCGCTGGCGCTCAACCCAACCTACGGGTGGATCCTTGAACAGGCCGTTGCCCCCACCCTGCCCTCCCCCAGCGGGGCTGGGGGAGGGAGTTTTGGGTTACGACCGCTCGGGCGGGGTGGCGCCCGGCGCGGGGATGGTCAGGTAGCGCAGGCGCTTCATCTCGCGGCGGCCGTGGGTGACGGTGTCGAGGATCAGGCCGCACATCAGGCTGAGGAAGGCCAGCAGCATCAGGCCCGTGGACAGAACCGCCGTGGGCAGGCGCGGCACCAGGCCGGTCTGCACGAAGGTGGCGATCACCGGCGCCGCCAGACCCAGCGCCGCCAGCGCCAGAAGCGCGAAGACCAGGCTGAAGAAGGGCAGCGGCCGTTCCTCCTTCACCAGGACCAGGATGGTGCGCAGGATGCGGAAGCCGTCGCGGTAGGTCTTCAGCTTGCTGACCGACCCTTCGGGCCGGTCCTTGTAGGGGGTCTTCACCTCGGCGATCGGCATGCGCAGCTCCAGCGCGTGCACGGTCAACTCCGTCTCCGTCTCGAAGCCGCTGGCGAGTGCGGGGAAGGACTTCACGAAGCGGCGGGAGAAGACGCGGTAGCCGGACAGCATGTCCTGGATGCGGCTGCCGAAGATCTGCGCCACGATGCCGGTCAGCACCTTGTTGCCCAGGCGGTGGCCGGGGCGGTAGGCGGCGGCGATGTCGGTCACCCGCTGGCCGTTCACCATGTCCAGCTGCTCGGCCCACAGCTTCTGGATCATCTGCGGCGCGCTGGGCGCGTGGTAGGTGTCGTCGCCGTCGACCAGGACGTAGACGTCGGCCTCCACGTCGCTGAACATGCGGCGCATGACGTTGCCCTTGCCCTGCAAGGGTTCGTGCCGCACCACGGCGCCGGCGGCGCGGGCCACCTCCACCGTGCGGTCGGAGGAGTTGTTGTCGTAGACGTAGATGGTGGCGTCCGGCAGGGCCGCGCGGAAGTCGCGCACCACCGTGCCGATCGCCGCCTCCTCGTTGTAGCAGGGGATCAGCACCGCCACGGCCGGCGTGTCCGGCCGCGCCGCGGGCTTGGGCGTCCAGTCCGTGGTGGTGTCGACCAGGGAAATCGCGCTGCCAGCCATTATCCTCTCCCGACTGTCCATTTTACAGGGTCCCCCTGGAATTCGCCTTGGCCCGCATGTAGTCGCCGAAGCACAGCACCAGCGTGACCAGGATGGTCAGCGCGGTCGTCTTGGCGGCCAGCGAGTTGTTGGTGGAGGCGACCACCAGGAAGGTGGCCACCGTCAGCCCGCCGACGTAGCCGCCCCGGTGCGCCGTGCGCCACAGGAACAGGCCGAAGCCGTACGTCAGCAGCGCCACGTTGACGATGCCCAGGTTGACGATCAGGTAGATCCAGAAGTTCTCGATGACGCCGATGTGCGACAGGTTCTCCATCAGGATGCCCACCGCCTCGCTGCTGATGCCGAACCAGAGCTGGTCGCGGCTGATGTAGTTGAAGATGTTGAAGGCCTCCAGGCGGGTCTGGGCGCTGCCGTCGAACAGCGCGCGGCCGACGATGCGCTCACCCAGGCCCGTGGTGCTGAGCACGCCCAGCAGCAGCAGCGGGCCGATCAGCAGGATCGACAGGTAGATCACCGCGCGCTGCAACGACAGCGTGCCGCGGTAGAGCCGCGCGCAGACGTCCACGACGATGAAGCCGAACAGCCCCACCACGGTCAGCAGCGCCGCCGCGCGCCCGCCGAAGGCCAGCAGGCCCAGCCCCAGGATGCCGAAGGCGACGGCCGAGCCGCGCCCGGTGGTCGCCAGATGGAAGCCCAGGATCGCCGCCGGCACGGTGATCAGCGCGTTGTTCAGCGGGTGCCCCAGAAGGGAGGCGGCGCGGAACTCCATGCCGCCGTCCCAGCGGATGTCCCATTGCAGGTAGCCGATCAGGTACTGCCGCGTCGCCGCCTCGCCGATGGCGATCAGGGCGTTCAGCGTCAGCAGCCAGAAGACGACGGCGAACAGGCGCGCCCGCGTCTCCGGCGCCAGATGATGCAGGACGATGGCGAACAGCGCCGGGGCGATGAAGACGTCGACCAGATACGCCAGACCCGACGGGCCGTAGCGCATGATGCCGAACAGCGCCACCACCGCCACCAGACCCAGGAAGACGACCTCGGCGCCTTGGCGGCGCCAGATCGCCTGCATGGTGGTCACCGGGTCGCCCCGCGTGAACAGCAGCCAGCCGAAGGCGGCGAGGATCAGGTAGGTGGAGGGGTGGATCTTGCCCAGGAGGCCGCCGCCGGGGCTGACGTAGGCGATGCCCAGCGTCTCGATCAGCGGCGCGCCCAGGCAGGCGGCCAGCGCCGCGGCGGCCAGCGCGATCTTCGCCAGAACGCTCTGCCGCGCGACGGAGGTCGCCAGCGGCGGGACGCCGAGTGGGGTGCCCAGAGGGGTGCCCAGGGGATTATTGGTGAGTTCGGTCATGGCGTTGCTGTCGCCTCCGTCACGGTCGGCACACTGAAAAAGAAACTGGAAGCGGAGCGTCCCTTCATAGCCCCTCCCCCTTGACGGGGGAGGGGTTGGGGAGAGGGTGGTTACGGGCGGATGCCCGGAAGAGGTTCATATCCCGGCTGACGCCGGCTATCCCCCTCTCCCCAACCCCTCTCCCGCTCTCAGCGGGTCCAAAGGACCCGCCTGTCGCGTCAGCCGGATCAAAGATCCGGCGAGAGCGAGGGGAGAGGGGCTTTGTCCTTGGCCGCGCCGACAACAATCCGACCTCCACCGTGCTCAATTTAAGGTGCGGCGGGCGTCAGGCGGCCCGGTTCATCGGGACTGCCGCGCTCGTAGACCCACACCGACCGATCGGGGAAGGCCTTGCGCAAATCCTCCGGCACCGCATCCGGACGGGCGTAGAGCACCGGGCCGTCCACCGACAGGCCGTTGCGCGCCAGATCCTCGGCGATCAGGCCCAAGCCCGGCGTCGTCTTGACGATGACGATGGCCTTGTCCAGCTTCATTTCGGCGGCGAGGCGGTAGAGGTCCTGCCGCTCGGCGATCTGCGTGCGGTAGGTGGGCCACAGGAAGAGGTGCGTGAGGACCAGGGTGCACAGGCACACCAGCACGGCGTGCAGCACCACCGGCCGTTCCCACACCCGCCGGCCCCAGGCGGTGACCAGCGGGGCCGCCGTGCCGATGGTGGCCAGCATCAGCGGGAACCCTTCGTAGTAATAGCGCGGGCCGTAGCGGTTGCCGCCCAGCGTGGGGAAGAAGACGTAGCCGACCAGGAAGGTGGGGAAGATCAGGTCGTAGAAGCGGATGGCGCCGTTGCGCGCCTTCACCGCGAAGGCCACCGCGTACAGCGCCAGCAGGATCGGCGACACCCAGACCGCCAACTCGGCCACGCGGTAGAGCGACAGGGCACTGCCGTGCACCACGTCCTTCCAGGCGGCGGTCAGGAAGATGTCCGGCCGGTTGATGACGGAATAGGTGCTGCGGAACGGGCTGCCGGTGATCGCGTCCTGGTAGAGCATGAGGAGGCCGAGGAACGGGGCGGCGACCAGCGCCATGACCACGGCGATGCGCAGCCACGTCCGCCGATTCTCGACGAACACCCAGACCAGCATGGCGGGGATCAGCAGCAGCAGCGTCATGTAGCGCGTGGCGCCGATGACGCCCAGGCACAGCGCCGCCGCGACCAGCGCCAGCCAGCCACTCCCTTGGCCCCTGTCGTCGTTGTAGCGCACGCAGGCGACGCACAGCAGCGCGATGCACAGCGCGGTGAAGACGTGCGAGTGGTAGGAGGCTGCGTTGTAGACGGTGAACGGCGTCAGCGCGAAGACCAGCGCCACCGCAACGGCAACGGTCCGGTCGCCGTAGGGCCACGCGCGCGCCGCCAGCGAGGCGGTCAAGGCACCGCCGAACAGCGCGTTGGCCGCCCACGCCGGCAGGCCGATCAGCACGGCCAGCGCCAGCGCGCCCGGCCAGCCCGGCGGGTACTGGCTGACCCACTTGCCGTCCAGCACCCAGGTGCGGTAGGGGGCGAAGGTCTCGCCCAGCGGCGGGGCGGCCACCCACAGCTCGCCGCGCGCGAAGTGCCAGGCCTGGAACAGGTAGGCGTACTCGTCGCCGGAGTTGGGGAAGCCCTCCAGCACCACATAGGCCACCACCAGCGTGCCGGCGACGAAGGCGGCCAGCACCAGGGCGAGGGAGAGCACGTTGCGCCGCTCGATCGCTTCGGCCAGCGTGCGCGCGAGCGCGCGGGAGCTTTCCGGGGCCAGCAGGGACGGCACCAGGACGGCGGAAAGCGAGAGCGCGCCGAAGGCGACGAAGCTGACGATGCCGGCGGGGGTGAGCAGGCGTTGCGGGTGAACGGTCAGCGGCACGATTTCCGCCAGCAGCACGATGCCGGCGCCGGCGAACAGCGCGTAGACCGCGGCGATCACCCAGGCGCGGTCGAGCGCCCGGCGGGCATCCGCGTTGCGAACCGTCGAGGACAGATGGGTCATGCAATGGCCCTGTTCTGGACGCGGGCACGCTTTGCCCGCTCGCGGCAATATCGGGAGGTGTAGTTGGGGTTGGCCGCGCGCCCGTGTCCAACAGGCAAAGGACGCACCCCAAATCGGTAGGGGGAGGCGCGCGCGGGGGACCGGCCGGGCGGACGGAGTCGCCGCCGGAGGTGCACCGGCCGGGTCGAAGTACCCGGATGGCCCGGCGCGGTCCAAACGGCGGATCCACGCCTACCACGCCTCCCGCGTTCGGGAACACCAAAGAACAGATGCCCGGGCGGGCCTGCGCAACCATAAGAAATGGTGGGAGCGGAGCGCGCCCTGGCGCGTCCTTGCCGATTTTAGGCGAAAGCTTCCCGGCTTTATCCCTCTTACAGAGTAGACCGGAAATGAACGCAATTCGCCGGACAGACAAGGCATTGCCCTTGGCATCGGACCCGACGACGACGGGCGAAAAGCAGTTGAGCCTGTATGAGGCGTACAAGCTGCTCTACCGCCGTAAATGGATCATGGTCGGCATCGTGGCCCTGAGCGTCGCCGCGGGCGTGGCCATCGCCGTCAGCACCAAGCCGCGTTTCACCGCCACCGCGACGGTCATGCTGGACCCGCGGCAGGAGCATCTGGTCAACGTCGAATCCGTCCTGTCCGGCCTGGTGCCGGACACCGCCACCATCGAGAGCGAGGTGGAGGTGCTGCGCTCCCGCAGCCTCGCGCGCAAGGTGATCGACGAGACGAACCTGCTGAGCACGCAGGAGTTCAACCCGACCGAGCAGGAGGTGCCGCTCACCGCCCGGGCGATGGGCTTCGTGCGCCGCACCATCGCCGACGCCCGCACCATGGTGGAAGGGTGGATGGGCCTGGAGCCGCCGGCGCCCGAGGCCCCCTACGCCGGCGAGGACGCAATGATGACCCAGGTCATCGACCGCTTCGAGGAGAGCCTGTCGGTGGGCGCCGTCGGCCGATCGCGCGTCATCGCCGTGTCGTTCACCGCGCAGGATCCCGCACTGGCCTCCCGCGTCGCCAACAAGCTGGTCGAGGCCTACACGCTCCAGCAGATGCAGGCCAAGTTCGACGTGACGCAGAAGGCCACCAGTTGGCTGAGCAGCCGGATGAACGAGCTGAAGGCCGAGGCCGAGGCGTCGGAGAACCGCGTCGAGACGTTCCGCGCCGAGAACGGCCTGCTCAAGGGCCAGAACACGCTGCTGCTGTCCGAGCAGGTGTCGCGCCTGAACACCGATTACGTCACCGCGCACGCCGAATGGCAGGCCGCGCAGTCGCGCCTGGAAGCCATCGAGCAGGCGGTGCGCCGCACCGGCCCGGCGGCCGTGTTCAGCTTCCCCGAGCTGACCGAGAACCGCCCGCTGGACGACCTGCGGCGGATCGAGGCCGACCAGCAGCGCCGCCTGGCCGAGCTGTCGAACATGTACGGCCCGCGCAACCCGGCGATCATGGCGCTGAACGCCGAGATCAGCGCCACCCGCCAGCGCATCGCGCGCGAGGCCGAGGACGCCGTGCAGCGCGCCCGCAACCAGGCCCAGGTGGCGGAGAAGCGCGCGCAGGCGCTGCTGGCCTCGCTGGCCGGGCAGAAGGAGGACCTGTCGCGCCTGAACGTGACCGAGGTGCGCCTGCGCGCGCTGGAGCAGGAGGCGCAGGCCAACCGCACCATCTACGAGACCTTCCTCAACCGCCTGAAGCAGACCGAGCAGATGGGCTTCGTGCGGCCGGAATCCTGGGTCGTCTCGCAGGCCGACGTGCCGTTGGCGGCGTCGTTCCCGAACAAGCCGCTGATCGTCGTGCTGGCCGCCCTGCTGGGCAGCGTCATCGCGCTGCTGGTCGTCTTCGCGTCGGAGCTGTTCGAGACCGGCATCCGCAGCATGGAGGAGATCGAGGGCCGCCTGGGCATCCCGGCGGTGGGCCTGGTGCCGCGCATCCGCAAGCGGTTCTGGCGCCGCGGCGGCCTGTTCGGCGAGATCGACCGCAACCCGTCGTCGGCCTACGCCGAGGCGCACCGCTCCGTGCTGACGTCGGTGCTGATGAACACGTCCGGCGAGGCGGGGGGCCGCGTGGTCCTGTTGACCTCCACCCTGCCGGGCGAGGGCAAGACGACGACCACGCTGTCGCTGGCCCGCGTGGCGTCGCGCAGCGGCTACCGGGTGCTGGTGGTCGACGCCGACCTGCGCCGCGCCGGCCTCAGCCACGAGCTGAACGTCACCGGCGGCAACGGGCTCAGCGACTACCTGGACGGCAAGGCCAGCCTGGAGGACGTCATCCGCCAGTCCAAGAGCGGCCTGCAGGCCATCGGCGCCGGCCGGTCGCGGCACGACGTGCAGCTGCTCCTGCTCTCGCCGCGCTTCAACGAGGCGATCCAGGCGCTGCGCAACCACTACGACCTGATCCTGATCGACTCGCCGCCGGTGCTGCCGGTCAGCGACACCAAGATCCTGGCGGTCAGCGCCGACACCTGCCTGTACGCCATCCGCTGGCGCCACTCTCGCGCGCGGTCGGTCGCCTTCGCCATGAAGGACCTGGAGGCCAGCGGCGCCCCCATCGCCGGCGCCATCCTGACGCAGGTCGACACCCGCCAACTGGCCATGCACACCTACAGCGACGCCGACATGTATTCCAAGGAATGCGCCCGCTACTACACGGCGTGACGCCTTCCCCCGAAGCCCCTCCCCCCCTTGCGGGGGAGGGGTTGGGGAGAGGGGGAATACCGGCGGCAGCCGGGAAAAATCTTCCTCCGCCCTGCCGGGCGTAATCCCCCCTCTCCCCAACCCCTCTCCCGCAGGGGGAGAGGGGCTTCAAGGTGGGCGTGACACCCACAGAGCCCTTCTTCCTGGTTCGGCGAGTAACGTTCGTTCCGCCGCACCAGGGGGAAGGGCTTTTTCTTGCCCTTTTCTTCACAAATCGCGCCGCCGGGGCACCGACGAAGAAACCGTACGCGGCTGACGGATTACTACCGACGCGGTCGCCCCTCGACGACATGGCCCTGCCGGCACCACCATGGATTCTCCGGCTTTGCCAACAAATACCCCGTTCCGTTTCTTACGCTAACACTTACCACGCCGGATTGGCACTTCGAATGGAGCGTTGACGGCAAGCTATCAGTCGCACATCTTGCTTTGCATTCTATTGGTTGCGACACGACCACCAACCACGAGCCGCTTTTAAAGATAATAGGACCTTTGTGTTAGCCACTTCACTGCTGAGTTACTATCCAAGTCCGTCATTCACCGTGCGTTTTTATTCGCGGAAGATCCGGCACCCAGGGTCGCCCCAGGGGCGCCGGCGGTCCTTCCGAAGGCTGAGATCCCAGGTGGCTGCGTCCGGGCAAGGGTCCGGGTCACCGGCAAGCGCGGAGTTCCTGAATGAGAGTTCTCATCGTCTTCGGCACCCGGCCAGAGGCCATCAAGATGGCGCCGCTCCTCAAAGCGATTGAGCGCACGCCCGGGCTGACGCCGATCGTCTGCGTGACCGCGCAGCACCGGCAGATGCTCGACCAGGTGCTGGAGCTGTTCGACATCCGCCCGGACTTCGACCTGGACGTCATGCGCGACGGCCAGGGGCTGGCCTACATCACCAGCGCGGTCCTGTCCGGCACCATGGACGTCATCGCCCGGTGCAAGCCCGACCGCGTGCTGGTGCAGGGCGACACGACCACCACCATGGCCACCACCATGGCCGCCTTCTACGCCCGCGTGCCCGTCGGCCACGTGGAGGCGGGGCTGCGCACCGGCAACCTGATGTCGCCCTGGCCGGAGGAGATGAACCGCAAGGTGGCGAGTTGCATCGCCGACCTGCACTTCGCCCCCACCACCCAGTCGCGCGACAACCTGCTGCGCGAGGGCATCGACGCCGCAAGGATCGAGGTGACCGGCAACACCGTCATCGACGCGCTGCTGTTCGCCGTGGACCGCATCGAGAAGGACGCGGCGCTCCGCGCCTCGCTGGACGCGCAGTTCCCGTTCCTCGACGAGATCGAGCGGTCGGGCCGCCGGATGATCCTGGCCACCGGCCACCGGCGCGAGAACTTCGACGGCGGGCTGGAGCAGGTGTTCACCGCGCTGTCCTGGCTGGCCGAGCGGCCGGACGTGTCGGTCGTCTTCCCCGTCCACCTGAATCCCAACGTGCAGAAGGCCGCGCAGGCGATCCTGAAGGGCCGGGACAACGTGCACCTGATCCCGCCGCAGGAGTACCTGCCCTTCGTCCACCTGATGAAGCGCGCGCACCTGATCGTCACCGACTCGGGTGGCGTGCAGGAGGAGGCGCCGTCGCTGGGCAAGCCCGTGCTGGTCACCCGCGACACCACCGAACGGCCGGAAGCCGTCACCGCCGGCACCGTCGAGCTGATCGGCCCGTCGGCCGAGGCCGTGGTCACCCACGCCACGCGCCTCTTGGACGACGCCGAGGCGTACCGGCGGATGAGCCGTGCCCACAACCCTTATGGCGATGGTCGCGCCTGCGACCGCATCATTGCGAGGATGCTCCATGAAATCGGTTAGCAGGATTTCCGTTGTCGGCCTCGGGTACATTGGTCTGCCCACCGCGGCCGTCTTCGCCGACCGCGGCGTCGAGGTGGTCGGCGTCGACGTCAGCGCCCACGTGGTCGAGCGCATCAACGCCGGCGAGCCGCACATCGTCGAGCCGAACCTGGGCGCGCTGCTGCGCCGCGTGGTCGAGGCCGGCAAGCTGCGCGCCTCGCAGACGGTGGAGCCGGCCGACGCCTTCATCATCGCGGTGCCCACCCCGTTCCAAGACGTGGAGGGGCACCACTGGCCGGACCTGAGCTACGTCGAGCAGGCGTCGCGCGCGGTGGCCAAGGTGCTGAAGGAAGGCGACCTGGTGATCCTCGAATCCACCTCCCCCGTCGGCACGACGGAGCGGATGTGCACCTGGATGTCGGAGGAGCGCCCGGACCTCACCTTCCCCACCCAGCGCGGCGAGCTGTCGGACGTGCGCGTCGCCCATTGCCCGGAGCGCGTGCTGCCCGGCCGCATCCTGGACGAGGTGGTGAACAACGCCCGCGTCATCGGCGGCATCACCCGCAAGTGCGCGCAGCAGGCGCTCCAGCTCTACAAGATCATCTGCGAGGGCGAGTGCCGGCCGACCAACGCCCGCACGGCCGAGCTGGCGAAGCTGGCGGAGAACGCCTACCGCGACGTCAACATCGCCTACGCCAACGAGCTGTCGGTCATCTGCGACAAGCTGAAGATCAACGTGTGGGAGCTGATCAAGCTGGCCAACCTGCACCCGCGCGTGAACATCCTGCGCCCCGGCCCCGGCGTGGGCGGCCACTGCATCGCCGTCGACCCGTGGTTCATCGTGGACTCGGCACCGGACGAATCCCGCCTGATCAGCGCGGCGCGCGCGGTGAACGACGGCAAGCCGGAGTTCGTCTGCGCCAAGGTGCGCGAGAAGGCGCAGCACCTGAAGGAGCCGGTCATCGCCTGCCTGGGCCTGTCCTACAAGAAGGACGTGGACGATCTGCGCGAGAGCCCGGCGGTGCACATCGTCGCCAACCTCGCCCGCGAGAAGGTCGGCAAGCTGCTGGTCGTCGAGCCGCACGTCAACAAGCTGCCGCGCGAGTTGGAGGAACTGGGCCTGGAGCTGACCGACTTCGACGCCGCGCTGGATCAGGCGAACCTGGTGGTGCTGCTGGTCGACCACATGGGCTTCCTCTACGTCGACCGCGACCTGCTGAAGGACAAGTTCGTCATCGACACCGTCGGCGTGTGGTGAGGACCGACGTTGGGTTTTCGGCTGCGCCTCGACCCAACCTGCGCGGGAATTCCTCGTAGGTCGGGTTGAGCGCCAGCGAAACCCCGGCGCCGCAATGCAGAGTGCGAAGGAGGTTCCATGGACGGGCTTTCGGGCGTCAACCGCAGCGCCGGCGATTTCCTCGACGCGCGCGGCGTGCGGGCGCGGCGGATCGACTTCCTGGGTGTGCCGCTCGACCCCCTCGACATGGAGGAGACGGTCGCCGTCATCGATTCCGCGCTGGCCCAGCGCGTGCGGCTGCAGCACGTGGTGGTCAACGTCTCCAAGCTGATCAGCATGCGCCGCGACGCCGACCTGCACCGCGACGTGGTCGAAAGCGACCTGATCAACATCGACGGCATGGGCATCGTCTGGGGGGCGCGCCTGATGGGGCTGCCGGTGCCGGCGCGCGTCGCCGGCATCGACCTGATGGACCGCGTGCTGGAGCTGTGCGCCCGGCGCGGCTACCGCCCCTACATCCTGGGCGCCAAGCCGGCGGTGCTGGAACAGGCCATCGCCAACATCCGCCGCCGCTATCCGGACATCGACATCGCTGGCTGGCGCGACGGCTATTTCAAGCGCGAGGAGGAGGAGGAGGTCGTGGACGCGATCCGCGCGTCGCGCGCCGACTGCCTGTTCGTCGCCATGTCCAGCCCGATGAAGGAACGCTTCACCCAGCTCTACCGCGACCGGCTGGGCGTGTCGTTCCTGATGGGGGTCGGCGGTTCCATCGACGTGATGGCCGGCATCACCCGCCGCGCCCCGGACTGGATGCAGCGGGCCGGCCTGGAATGGCTGTACCGCGTGCTGCAGGAGCCGCGGCGCATGTGGCGGCGCTATCTGGTGACCAACAGCCTCTACCTGGGCCTGCTGACGCGCGAGGTGCTGCGCACCCGCCTGGCCGGCGAACGGCGGGCGTGAACGAAAAAGCCTCCCGGCCGGGGGCCGGGAGGCGCATCAGGTTCAGGTCTGGCTTCCACCGGGTGCGCCGGTGAAAATCGTTCGCCATCATACCGCGCCCCGCGTTATGCGCAAGCGATCATAGCGGTGTGGCAGGGCGATCGCTTGAAGGACCTGGGGTTGCTGGATAGCCCCTCTCCCTTGACGGGAGAGGGGCTTTAAGGCGATTGCCCTGAGCGGTGCGGCCTGGCGTGACGGCGGTGCCGCGCGGGGGCGTCCGGGCCTCGCCTTTTCGCGGGGAGCCACAATCTTAAACCGGGCAGGGAGCCAGCCCGGACTCCCGTATTCGGGGGCCGCACATGGCCACGCTTCCGACCATACGATCACTGCATCCGCGACCGGTGCTGGCACCGATGCCGCGGCCGTTGCGCACGGCGTCCGGCGCGATCCCGGCGGCGCCGCTGGTGCTCATCGACGTCCAGACCGACCAGGACGTCGTCGGGCGCGCCTACGTGTTCTGCTACACGCCCCTTGTGCTGAAGCCGATGTGCGCGTTCCTGGGCGATCTCGCCGGGCTGGTCGCCGGCAAGCCGGTGGCGCCGGCCGATCGCTTCCGCGAGCTGTCGCAGACCTTCCGCCTGCTAGGGCGGCAGGGGATCGTCGGCATGGCGCTGTCCGGATTGGACATGGCGCTGTGGGACGCGCTGGGGCGCGCGGCCGACCGGCCCGTGGTGGAATTGATCGGCGGGACCGCCCGGCCCATACCGGCCTACGACAGCTTCGGCCTGGTCGATCCGGTCGCCGACCGGGCCGCGCTGGAGGCGTCCGTCGCGGCCGGCTTCCGGGCCATCAAGATCAAGATCGGCGAGGGGAGCGCCGCCGAGGACGCGGCCATGGTGCGCGGCGTGCGCGACGTCATCGGGCCGGACGTCCGGCTCATGGTCGATCTGAACCAGTCGCAGGGCGCCACCGAGGCGATCCGGCGCATCGAGCGGCTGGCCGAATTCGACCTGACCTGGGTGGAGGAACCGGTCGCCGCCGAGGACCTGGAAGGGCACGCGCGCGTGCGCGCCGCGTTGCCGGTTCCCGTGCAGACCGGCGAGAACTGGTGGTTTCCGGCGGATATGGCCCGCGCGGTGGCGGCCGGCGCCTGCGACATGGCGATGCCCGACCTGATGAAGATCGGCGGCATCACCGGGTGGCTGCGGGCCATGGCGCTGGCCGAGGCGGCGAGCCTGCCGCTCTCCAGCCACCTGTTCGTCGAGGCGAGCGCGCACGCGCTGGCCGTCAGCCCCACGTGCCATTTCCTGGAGTACCTGGACATGGCCGGCGCCATGCTGGCCGAACCGGTGCGTCCGGCCGGCGGCATGGTCACGGCGCGCGGGCCGGGGTTCGGCATGGCGTGGGACGACGACGCCCTGGCACGCTTCACGGTGACCTGAACGAACTGGTGATGGTGGCCGCTTGACGGCGGGGGCATTGCTTCGGTCTCCTTCCCTCCTCGAAAGCGCGAGGGGGATGGTTGCCATGGTCGCGAGGTTCGCCGGTCTGCTGTTCTGCCTTTCGCTGGTGCCGGCCGCCGCCGTCGCGGCGCCGCCGGAGACCGTGGACTACGTCTGCCGTGGCGGGAAAACGATCAGCGCCACCTACCTGTCGCACCGCGAGGTCGGCTTCGTCGTGCTGCGCTGGAACGGCCGCGACCACGGGCTAGCGGAGGCACCGTCGGCCAGCGGCGCCCGCTATGCCTCCATGGCCGGGACGACGCCCGAACAGCCCGGCCTGGAATGGTGGGAACACAAGGGGGAGGCGACGCTCAGCGCCTTCACCGGCAAGGATTTCTTCGACACCAAGCCGCTGCTGACCGAGTGCCGCCCGCGCAAGTGACGCGCGGGTCCTTCAGACATCGCCCAACGCCGCCAGTTCCGCGTCGGTGAAGAGGCGGGAGCGGGTGATGAAGCGGACGCCCTCCGGCGCCTCCAGCGAGAAACTGCCGCCGCGGCCCGGCACCACGTCGATGACGAGCTGGGTGTGCTTCCAGTATTCGAACTGGACCGCCCCCATGTGGAAAGCGCAGCCGGCGATGGCGCCCAGGCGGACATCGCCACCGCCGACCCGGAACTCGCCCTCGGCATAGCACATGGGCGCGGAGCCGTCGCAGCAGCCGCCGGACTGGTGGAACATCAGCGCCCCGTGCCGCGCCTTCAGACGCTCGATCAGCGCCACGGCGGCGGGCGTGGCGATCACGCGCTCGACCATCGCCTCTCTGCCTTCATAAGGACCGGTAGGTTGGGTCGAGACCCAACACCCTGCGCGATGCGAGGGCGTTGGGTCTTCGCCGATGCTCAACCCAACCTACGGGTTCCGGTTTAGAAGAAGCCCAGGGCCTTGGGGCTGTAGCTGACCAGCAGGTTCTTGGTCTGCTGGTAGTGGTCGAGCATCATCTTGTGCGTTTCGCGGCCGATGCCCGACTGCTTGTAGCCGCCGAAGGCGGCGTGCGCCGGGTAGAGGTGGTAGCAGTTGGTCCACACGCGGCCGGCCTGGATGGCGCGGCCCATGCGGAAGGCGCGGTTGCCGTCGCGGCTCCACACGCCCGCACCCAGGCC
>NZ_DASPMG010000057.1:0-11363 GCF_035627195.1 Azospirillum sp. | reverse complement strand
GTCGTTGAAAGGAAGTCATTGATGTACGCCCCGAACCCGACCTTCTTCTCCGCCACGCTGGCCGAGACCGATCCCGAACTGGCCCGCGCCGTGCGCGACGAGCTGGTGCGCCAGCAGGAGCAGATCGAGCTGATCGCATCGGAGAACATCGTCTCCGCGGCGGTGCTGGAGGCGCAGGGGTCGGTGCTGACCAACAAGTACGCCGAAGGCTATCCGGGCAAGCGCTACTACGGCGGCTGCGAGTTCGTGGACGTGGCCGAGACCCTGGCGATCGAGCGGGCGTGCAAGCTGTTCGGCTGCGGTTTCGCCAACGTGCAGCCGAACTCCGGCTCCCAGGCCAACCAGGCGGTGCTGCTGGCGCTGCTCCAGCCGGGCGACGTCGTGCTGGGCATGTCGCTGGCGGCCGGCGGCCACCTGACGCACGGGGCGCCGCCCAACATGTCGGGCAAGTGGTTCAAGGCCGTGCAGTACGGCGTGCGCCGCGACGACCACCTGATCGACTTCGACGAGGTCGAGCGGCTGGCGCGCGAGCACAAGCCGAAGCTGATCATCGCCGGCGGCTCGGCCTATCCGCGCACCATCGACTACCAGCGCTTCCGCGCCATCGCCGACGAGGTGGGGGCGTTCTTCATGGTGGACGTGGCGCACTACGCCGGCCTGATCGCCGGCGGCGTCTACCCGAACCCGTTCCCCTACGCCGACGTCGTCACCACCACCACGCACAAGACGCTGCGCGGGCCGCGCGGCGGCATGGTGCTGACCGACAAGGAAGAGATCGCCAAGAAGATCAACTCGGCCGTTTTCCCCGGCCTGCAGGGCGGCCCGCTGATGCACGTCATCGCCGCCAAGGCGGTGGCCTTCCAGGAGGCGCTGCGGCCGGAGTTCAAGCAGTATGCGCAGGCCATGCTGGACAATGCGCGCACGCTGGCCAAGACGCTGATCGGCGGCGGGCTGGACATCGTGTCGGGCGGCACCGACAGCCACATCGTGCTGGTCGACCTGCGCCCGAAGAACCTGACCGGCAAGGCGGCCGAGGCCAGCCTGGAGCACGCCGGCATGACCTGCAACAAGAACGGCGTGCCGTTCGACCCGCAGAAGCCGATGGTCACCTCGGGCGTGCGCCTGGGCAGCCCGGCGGCGACCACGCGCGGCTTCGGCACGGCGGAGTTCCAGCAGGTGGGCGAGATGATCGTCGAGACGCTGGACGGGCTGGCCGCCAGCAACTCGGGCGACAACCGGGCCGTCGAGGCGCAGGTGCGGGAGCGGGTGCGCGAGCTGTGCCGCCGCTTCCCGATCTACCCGACCCTCTGACGGCCGATAAAACAACGTTCAGGGGGAAAAGCCGGCCATGCGCTGCCCGTTCTGCGGACACGACGACACCCAGGTCAAGGATTCACGCCCGACCGAGGACAACTCGGCGATCCGCAGGCGGCGGTTCTGCCCCGGCTGCGGGGCGCGCTTCACCACCTTCGAGCGCGTGCAGCTGCGCGAGCTGACGGTGGTGAAGAGCACCGGCCAGCGCGAGCCGTTCGACCGCGAGAAGCTCTTGCGGTCGATGCGCATCGCGCTGCGCAAGCGCCCCATCGACGCCGATCGCATCGACCGCGTGGTCAACAGCCTGGTGCGCCAGCTCGAATCCTCGGGCGAGAGCGAGATCCCGTCGAAGCAGATCGGCGAGATGATCATGAACGCGCTCCAGAACCTGGACCAGGTCGCGTACATCCGCTACGCCTCGGTCTACAAGGACTTCCGCGAGGCGGCGGACTTCAACGACTTCGTCGAACAGCTGGCCCCGGAAGCGCAGCATCCGTGAGGTTCGGTGTTTAGACACGGATGAACACGGATTTTTCACGGATGGACACGGATCAAGAATAAATCCTCATCCTCTTTATCTGCGTTCATCTGTGGCTGAAATCCTGTTTCCCGCTGCGTGCTTTTGGCGGCGGGCCGTGGTTTTGGCCACAGATGAACACAGATTAACACAGATGGGTGTGATGATCTTTTATCCGTGTTCATCCGTGGATATTCGTGTCCATCCGTGTCTCCTCTGATTTTCCTCAAGCACTCCGCGCCATGACGGCCGGCGGGGTGTTTCTCGTCGGCATGATGGGAGTGCCGAAGCCATGACAACACCCGACGATCTCCGCCACATGCGGGCGGCCCTGGCGCTGGCGGCGCGGGGGCTGGGGAGCACGTGGCCGAACCCGTCGGTGGGGTGCGTGCTGGTCAAGGACGGCACCGTCGTCGGGCGCGGCTGGACGCAGCCCGGCGGCCGCCCGCACGGCGAGACCGAGGCGCTGGCCCGCGCCGGCGCGGCGGCGCGCGGCGCCACCGCCTACGTCTCGCTGGAGCCGTGCAACCACCACGGCAAGACGCCGCCGTGTTCGGAGGCGCTGATCGCCGCGGGCGTGGCGCGCGTGGTGGTGGCGTGCGAGGACCCCGACCCGCGGGTGGCCGGCGGCGGCGTGCGCCGCCTGCGCGAGGCCGGCATCGCCGTGGACACCGGCGTGTGCGCCGAGGAGGCGTACGAGCTGAACCGCGGCTTCTTCACCCGCATCCTGCACGACCGGCCGCTGTTCACGCTGAAGCTGGCGACCACGCTGGACGGCCGCATCGCCACGCACAGCGGCGAATCCAAGTGGATCACCGGCGACACGGCGCGCGCCTGGGGGCACGGGCTGCGCGCCAGCCACGACGTCATCATGGTGGGCATCCGCACGGCACTGGCCGACGACCCGGAGCTGACCTGCCGGCTGCCGGGGCTGGAGCACCGATCCCCCGTGCGGGTGATCTTCGACAGCCGGCTGCGCCTGCCGCTGACGTCGAAGCTGGCGGCGAGTGCCGCGCGGGTGCCGACGTGGCTGGTCACCTGCGTCGACCCCGACCCGCTGCGTGCCGAGGCCTTCGCCGGCTGCGGCGTCCAGCTGATCCCGGTGCCGCCCGACGGCGCCGGCCTGCCGGACCCGGCGCTGGCGGCGAAGGCGCTGGCGGCGTGTGGCATCACGCGCGTGCTGGTGGAGGGCGGGGCGACGCTCGCCGCCTCGCTGCTGCGGGCACGGCTGGTCGACCGGGTGGAGTGGTTCCGCGCCGCGCGGGTCATCGGCGGCGACGGCATCGCGGCGGTGGCCGGGTTCGGCGTGGACCGGCTGGCCGAGGCCGCCGATTTCGAACGCGTCGCCGTTCGCCGGGCCGGCGCCGACGTGGCCGAGAGCTACGTCCGCCGCCCGGCCTGAGAAGGCGCGATCGCCAGCGCGGCCAGCGCCGCCGCGATGCCCATGCCGCCGATGACCAGCACCATGGGCGCGGGCGTGCCGTCGGCCAGCCAGCCGATCAGCGCGGCGGTCAGCGCGCCGATGCCGAACTGCACCGTGCCGGCGAGGCCGGAGGCGGCGCCCGCCATGGCCGGGTTCACCGACATGGCGCCGGCCATGGCGTTGGCGGCGATCAGGCCGGTCATGGACAGATAGGCGAACAGCGGCACGACGATGCCGACCAGCCCGAACGCGCCGGTGACGCCGGCCGCCGCCAGAACGACGGCGAACACCGCCCCCGCCAGCGCCCCGGCGCGCAGCACCCGGTCGGAGCCCATGGTCTGCACCAGCCGGCGGTTGACGACGTTGAAGATCATCATGCCGACCACGTTCAGCCCGAACAGCACGCCGTACAGCTGCGGCGCCACGCCGAAATACTCAATGTAGACGAAGGGCGTCCCGGCGATGTAGGCGAACATCCCGCCGAAGAAGAAGCCGCCGCTGAGCGTGTAGGCGAGATAGCGCCGGTTGCCCAGCAGCCGGACGTAGCTGAGCGCCATGCCGGGAATGCTCTGGCCGCTGCGCCGCGACGCCGGCAGGCTCTCGGGGATGGTGAACAGCGCCGCCATGGCCAGCAGGCCGAACCCGGCCAGAGCATAGAAGATCGCCCGCCAGCCGAAGTGCGCCAGCACCTGCCCGCCGACCAGCGGGGCGGCCATCGGCGCCACGCTCATGATCAGCATCATCAGCGACAGCATGCGCGCCGCCTGGTCCTGCGGGTAGAGGTCGCGCACCATGGCCCGCGCCAGCACGGGCGCCGCGCACGAGCCGAACGCCTGCACGAACCGCCACGCGGCGAGGTGCGTGGCGTCGCCGGTCAGCGCGCAGCCGACGCTGCCCAGCACGAACAGCGCGATTCCCGCCGCGATCGGCCCGCGCCGCCCCAGCCGGTCCCCCAGCGGCCCCCACACCAGCTGTCCGATGCCGAATCCCAGGAAGAAGCCGGACAGCGACATCTGCACCGCCGCCGGGGCGGCGGCGAGGTCGCGGCCGATCTCCGGCAGGGCCGGCAGGTACATGTCGATGGACAGCGGCCCGAACGCCATCATCGTGCTGAGCACGATGGACAGCCAGCGGGTGTCGACGGCGGGGGATTTCTGCGGGGAGTGGAATTGCATGCGCCGCAACATGGCCGTTGCCGCGCGCTTCGGCCAGGGGGAAGGGCGCATGGGCACCATGCGCGGGCGGGGCGCGCCGACGGCACGGGGGATACATCCGGCGCGAGTGCATGCGAAAGACGTGATTCTCGTTCGATGTCCTTTGGCCAAGCATAGTGTATTATAGGTCGTAGGTGCCACGGGCATCATGTCAACGTCGTTCGTTGCGCCGGCGCAGCACACGCAGAACGCACACCTGCCAGCGGGTCGCTTTCCATGCACCGATCTCCGCCCCCACGCGATGTACTGGAACTGCGTACGTTCAATTCGGTGCTTCTCCTGGTGCCGCCGCACGCGTTGCGCCGGACACCACCGGAGGGTATACGCGTCCGCACGGCGGAAGAGGCAAGGCACGCGCTGTCGCATGCCCTGCGCAACGGTGATGATGTGGCCGAGGTACGCCGGCTTCTCGGCCGTTTGGGGAAAAGCGATCTCCATCGCTGCGACGACCAAGCTGTCGTCGAAATGCTGGTCCGGCAGGTTTCGTCCGGCGGGCTGGTTCTGCTGAACGTTCCCCGCCGGGTGGATGGTACGCAGTCTACGGACGCCGGCCTCGGCCGGGCTGCCCTGGTCGGGTTGGCCGGCGCACTGCCGCAGCACCCCCATGCCCCGCCGCCCGTTCGGATGCAGATGGCGTCGGGCGGTGTGGGTGCACCGCCACCGCCAGAGGCGGTGCCGCGTGACCTGACCGATCGCTTCGCCGCGGTGCTGTCGAGGGTTCGCCAGCACCTTCCGGACAAGCTGCGGGCCGAGTTTGAGGCGATATTCACCCCCGGGGCGATCGCCGGTGCCGCGCTCGTGCTGGCGGCGTGGGCAGGCTCCCACGCCGTCGGCATCGGTTTCGTCGCTGACGCGGCGTTCCTCGCGCTTGGCTACGCAATTATGGGATGGACGATCTTCCAGATGGCGGAGGACCTGTTCCGGTCCGCGAAACTTACCGTTGGAGCCCGGAGCGCGTCGGATCTCGACGAGGCGGCCAAGCTGATCGCCAAGATCATTGCCAACGTTGGCGTCGGCGCCTTTGTCGCCCTGCTCACGCGTGGGATCGGCAAACGTACGGGCGGTGGCCGCGGGGCCGGGCGGTCCAGCACGCCGCCCGAGCGCGTGCCCCCCGCATCGGCGCCGCCATCACGGCGGCCCGCGCCGCCACCGCCATCGCCATCGTCATCCGCTCGACCGGAATCGCATCCGGTTCCGCCGGCGCGGCCTCCGGCGGACAAGGCCACGGGTGCGGGAACCGCCGCAGCGGAACGCGACGCCGCGGCGCGCACGGCGCGCGCGGCGGAGTGGGCGAGGCGCCTGCCGCCGGCCAAGCAGCAGAAGTTACTTTTCGGCGAACGTGTGCCAAATCCCAACGCGTCCGGCGGAATGTCCAATGAGATCATCGGCGGGCATTCTCCCCGGATCATGACGTCGCCGGACTACGCCTTTGAAGTGATTGCGCACAACCCTGACGGGACGACTCAGGTGAAATTCGTTCGAAACTTGCCAGACGGCAACCTGAGCCGGATAAAGAAGAGTACTCTGGCGCCCGAATCCTGGGCCGACAAGAAAATCATCGAAACCACGCATGCGGTCGCGGATTCGCCCCCTGTCGCCACGCGAGCCAGAGATGGAGCCACGCTTCACCGCCAGGAGGTCGACGGCGTCCAGTGGGAGGTGGTACGAGACCGCAGCGGCGTCATCACGTCGTCCTATCCGACGGGCGGCAACCCGACCATAAAATTCTGAGGATTCTTTTATGGACAGCTTTTCCGAGTTCGACGAGATTTTGGGTGCCGAGGCTTCCGACGACTACTGGTCCGACGAACTTGTCGTCATCGCGCGCGACGTGGTGACGAGCCTGAGCGACGCCGACTGGAACACGCTGAACGACACTTGGCGCCGACGGTCCGGCGAATGGCAGGAGCGGCTTGCCAGCGTTCTATCCTGGGTGGAGCCGGCCAGGGCGACGCCGCTTCTCGTCACCATGATCGAGTCCGAGGACGACGCGTTGAGCCTTGCCGCCGCCGACTCGCTCGGCACCATCGCCGCGGCGGTACCGGCCTCGTCCCTGTCGCCAGCGGCCCGCGCGCGCCTGGAAGCCATAGCGGGCAAGGGCCGGCTCAACGCCATGGTCGTGGACAACCTGCTGAAGCGACTCATCCCATAGGGACGACGATGGGAGTGCCACCGGGAAGGGCTTCTGTGGATGCAACGGCCTGTTGCATTCATTGCGGTGTCGATGCTCCTTCCCCCCCGCACAAAACCTGCTAAAGTCCCGGCCATGTTCACCGGGATCATCACCGACGTCGGGCGCGTCAAGGCCGTGGAATCGAACGGCGACACGCGCTTCACCATCGAGACCGCCTTCGATATGGAGACGGTCGCCATCGGCGCGTCCATCGCCAACTGCGGGGTGTGCCTCACCGTCATCGACAAGGGGCCGGGCTGGTTCGCCGTGCAGGCCTCGGCCGAGACGCTGTCCAAGACCACGCTGGGAAGCTGGACGCCGGGCACGCGCGTCAACCTGGAACGCGCCATGAAACTGGGCGACGAGCTGGGCGGACACATCGTCTCCGGCCACGTCGACGGCGTGGCGGCGGTGGTCGACGTGCGGCCGGACGGTAAATCGAAGCGCATCACGTTCGAGGCACCCGCCAACCTCGCCAAGTACGTGGCCTCCAAGGGCTCGGTGGCGATCGACGGCGTGTCGCTGACGGTGAACGAGGTGGACGGCGCCCGCTTCGGCGTGAACATCATCCCGCACACGCAGGTCGCCACGACCTTCGGCGATCTGAAGCCGGGCGACCGCGTGAACATGGAAATCGACATGCTGGCGCGCTACGTCGCCCGGCTGGTGGGCCAAGAATGACCTCCGAATACCATTCCTTCCTGTCGCCGGCCGAGGAGATCCTCGAAGAGGCGCGCCAGGGCCGCATGTTCGTCCTGGTCGACGACGAGGACCGCGAGAACGAGGGCGACCTCGTCATCCCCGCGCAGATGTGCGACGCCGAGGCCGTGAACTTCATGGCCAAGTTCGGGCGCGGCCTGATCTGCCTCGCCATGGACCAGGAGCGCATCCAGAAGCTGCGCCTGCCGCTGATGGCGCAGCAGAACGCGTCGCGCCACCACACCGCCTTCACCGTGTCGATCGAGGCGCGCGAGGGGGTGACCACCGGCATCTCGGCCGCCGACCGCGCCCGCACCATCCAGGTCGCCATCGACCCCAAGGCGGGGCCGGAGGACATCGTGACGCCGGGCCACATCTTCCCGCTGCTGGCGCGCGACGGCGGCGTTCTGGTGCGCGCCGGGCACACAGAAGCGGCGGTGGACATCGCCCGCATGGTGGGCCTGACGCCGGCCGGCGTGATCTGCGAGATCATGAACGACGACGGCACCATGGCCCGCCTGCCGGACCTGGTGAAGTTCGCGCAGTTCCACGGGCTGAAGGTGGGCACCATCGCCGACCTCATCGCCTATCGCCGGCGCACCGAGACGATCGTCGAGCAGCGGCTGGCCGGCACGCTGGACAGCCGGCACGGCGGCCGCTTCCAGATGTACGTGTACGTCAACAAAGTGGCGTACGCCGAGCACATCGCGCTGGTGCGTGGCGACATCTCCGGCGACGAGCCGGTGCTGGTGCGCATGCACGCGCTGTCCGTGCTGGACGACGTGCTGGGCGACACCTCGGCGGGCCGCGACTGCGAGCTGCAGGCCTCCATGGAGCTGATCGCCAAGGAAGGGCGCGGCGTCATCGTGCTGCTGCGCGAGCCGCAGGCGACCAGCCTGTCGGCCGCCGCCCTGGCGCGGCTGGAGGGACAGTCGGGCGGCGGGTCGGAGCTGCGCGACTATGGCGTCGGCGCGCAGATCCTGCTGCACCTGGGCGTGCGCAAGATGGTGCTGCTGTCCAACCGCAAGAAGGCGATCATCGGCCTGGAGGGCTATGGCCTGACGGTCACCGGCCACCGGGCGATCCCCGACGCGAAGGGGGCCGACTGACCGCCGCATGAACGACGTGCCGCACATCATGGTCGTGGAGGCCCGCTTCTACGAGGACATCGCCGACGAGCTGACGCGCGGTGCCATCGGGGAGCTGGAAAAGGCGGGCTGCACGTACCAGCGCTACGCGGTGCCCGGCTGCCTGGAGATCCCGGCGGCCATCCAGTACGCGGTGCGGTCGATGGACTTCTACACGGCGCGCAAGCGCTTCGACGGCTATGTGGCGCTGGGCTGCGTCATCCGCGGCGAGACGACGCATTACGACATCGTCTGCCGGGAGAGTGCGCGGGGGTTGCAGGACCTGGCCCTGCGCCACACGCTGGCCGTCGGCAACGGAATCCTGACGGTGGAGAACCGCGAGCAGGCGTGGGTGCGGGCCGCCACCGGGCACAAGAACAAGGGTGGTGCCGCGGCGCGCGCCTGCCTTGACATGATCGAGCTGAAGCGCCAATTCCGCCTCTACCCGCGCTGAGTTATACCCTTCGTTTTCATCCTTTCCCCGAGCAGCAGAGCATCATGAGCAACGACGACGCGGCCGGCCGCGCGAAAAGCAAGCGTGCCCCCCGGAAACCCACCGGGGGCGGTTCGGCCAAGGCGCGGCGCAAGGCGGCCCGGCTGGCCGCCGTCCAGGCGCTGTACCAGATCGACCTGACCGGCGCGGGCGTCGAGTCGGTGGTGAACGAGTTCGTCAAGCACCGGATGGGCCAGCAGGAGGTGGACGGCGTGCAGTTCGTCGCCGCCGACCCGCAGCTGTTCGCCGACGTGGTGCGCGGCACCGGCCACCGCAAGCCGGAGGTGGACGGCATCGTGTCCGCCGCGCTGGACCCCAAGTTCCCGCTGGACCGGCTGGAGCTGCTGCTGCGCGCCATCCTGCGCGCCGGTGCATACGAGCTGTTCGCGCACAACGACCTGCACCCGCGCATCATCATCAGCGAGTACGTGGACGTGGCGCACGCCTTCTTCGCCGGGCGCGAGCCGGGCATGGTGAACGGCGTGCTGGACCACGTGGCGCGCACCCTGCGCCCGGCCGAGCTGTCGCAGCCGGACCCCGGGCGTGGCCCGCAGGACTGACGCGGCCGCCGCGCGGCCGCTCGGCGAGTTCGGCCGGATCGCGCGCTATTTCAAGCCGCTGGCGGCGGGCTTCGCGGGGGCGCGGGGGCTCGCCGACGACGCCGCCGTGTTCGGCGTGCCGGACGGGCGGGAGCTGGTGGTCACCGTGGACGCCATGGTGGCCGGCGTGCACTTCCTGCCCGGCGACGCGGCGGAGGACGTGGCGGCCAAGCTGTTGCGCGTGAACCTCTCCGACCTCGCCGCCATGGGGGCGGAACCCTACGCCTATACCCTCGTCACAGCGCTGCCCAAGGACCTGCCGGAGGAGTGGCTGGCGGGGTTCGCGCGCGGCTTGGGCGAGGACCAGCGGCGGTACGGGATCGCGCTGGCGGGCGGCGACTCGGTGTCCACGGCGGGGCCGGTGACGCTGTCGGTGACGGCCATGGGGCTGGTGCCGGCGGGCCAAGCGCTGCCGCGCGGGGGCGGGCGGCCGGGGGACGCGGTGTTCGTCACCGGCAGCATCGGGGATGCGGCGCTGGGGCTGCAGGTGGCGTTCGGGACGCTGGACGTCGCGGACGCGGAGGCGCGGGCGCACCTGCTGGGCCGGCTGCGGCGGCCGGAGCCGCGCACCGGCGTGGGACCGCGGCTGCGCGGCGTGGCGGCGGCGTGCCTGGACGTGTCGGACGGGCTGGTCGCCGATCTGGCGCATCTGGCCGAGGAGTCCGGGTGTGCCGCCGTGCTGGAGGCGGGGAGGGTGCCGCTGTCGGCCGCCGCGCGGGCGGTGGTGGACGATGATCCGGCGCGGCTGGCGACGGCGCTGACCGGCGGCGACGACTACGAGCTGCTGTTCAGCGCGCCCGTTGAGCACCGCGACGCCGTGGCGGCGGTGGCCGCGGAGGCGGGCGTGGCGATCACCGAGATCGGCCGGCTGGAGGCCGGGGAGGCCGGGCGCGTGACGGTGCTGGACGGTGCCGGGGCGCCGCTTGACCTGCCGGCGCGCGGCTGGACGCATTTCTGATCCCCCTTCTTGAGCCGAGTCGCGCCGCTTTAACCACTCCGAAAGCGGGGGCGGCGCATGGTCCGCGGCAGGTTGCGGACGGTGTCGGGGCGCGGGCATGAAGGCCATCATCCTCCTGGTTTTCGGCCTGGCTTTGCTGGGCGGCGCCGGCTATGGCGGCTGGATGCTGTACCAGAAGTACGTCCTGGGCGAGGAGGTGGCCGAGCCCGCCCCGCCCAAGGAGGTGCCGCCACCGCCCACGGCGTACGTGCGCATGGCGCCCATTGCCATTCCGGCCATCGGCCGCGACCGGGTGGAGCAGTTCGTCACCGTCGTCGTCACCATCGAGGTGGTGGCCGAACAGCAGCCGCGCGCGGCGCAGAACGTGCCGCGCCTGACCGACGCCTTCATCACCACGCTGTACGGCGCCGTCGACGACAAGTCGATCCTGCAGGGCGCGCTGGTCAACATTCCGGCCGTCAAGGAAAAGCTGACGTCCGCGGCGACCAAGGTGCTGGGTGACGGCGTCGTGCGCGACGTGCTGGTGCAGGTGGTCACGCAGCGCAAGCTGTGACCTTTTGCCGTCCATTGTGGCGGGCAAGTATGGTGGCGGTATCACTATAGATTGGGGTAAGGGGCGGCCCAGTACGCCACCGGTTCATTGGCGGTATACGGCAGCAATCCTGCCGCAACCGACTTTGCGGCGACGTACGCGGGTACTCAGTTTAAAATAAGTCGAAGATCATAGGCCTATGCCGGCGGGCCAATTCGCCGCGCTTGCTGGAGCGTGGCGGCTGTTGCAATGTGCCAGACGCTTCGGCATGCTTTCCCACGAAAAAATCCGGCGTGTTCGCGCCCGCATCAATT
>NZ_DASPMG010000056.1:0-11312 GCF_035627195.1 Azospirillum sp. | reverse complement strand
GTGGAGCCCGTCCCGCGGGCGCTCCCCCAGCTCGATCAGGGAGGGCAGGAAGCCGGCCACCGTCTTGCCGCCGCCGGTGGGGGCGATCAGCAGGGCGGACTCGCCGGCCTGCGCCGCCGCCACCATGGCCAGCTGGTGGGCGTGCGGCGCCCAGCCGCGCGAGCGGAACCAGCCGGCGACGTTGGGCGGGAGCAGGGCCTCCGTCATGCCGGAGGCCCCTGAACCCCGCTAAATGAAACCGGATGAAACGCCGTGAAACACTTTTCAGCAGGTTGTTTCATTCCCACCCCTCGTTCCGCCCGACCTGACGGAGCCGGAACGAGGGGTGGGCGGTAGGAAAATTATCAACGGGACGAGGTCATTTTGCAACGCCCGTCAGGTGCCCCGCCGTGATGAAGTTGGTGTTGCCGGTGATGGTGGTGATGTCCCCCGACCCGATGCCGTAGGAGGGGATCCACGCCTCCGTCTGCGGGCAGCCGGTGGAGCCCGGCGTGCAGAAGGCCAGCCCCAGCGGCGCGCCCTGCGCGTTCAGCGCGAAGGCGAGGCAGCCCGACCCCACGCCCGACGCCGAGTTCGCCGAGATGCCCCGGCCCGCCTTATAGGCCGGCGCGCCGTTCACCGTGTAGGGGAAGTGCGGGACGATGGAGGAGTCGATGACCGGCACGCCGATCACCGCCGCCGCCCCCGACGGCGCCGCCGGCAGGGTGCCGCACGACGGCCCGGTCGTGGACGCGCTGGTGCTGGTGACCGGGGCGGCGTCGATGATCACCACGTGCCCGGTGTCGCCCTTGTGGTCCTCGCCCGGCTGGCTGCAATAGAGGCCGTAGCACCACGCCAGCACGTCGCCCGCACCCAGGTTGCGGAAGTCCGTCACCGGCGTGACGTAGGGCGCCACGCCCGCCGCCGCCGCGTTGCCGGCCTGGATGTCGTTGAACAGGTACGTCCACGTCGCGGCGCGCGGCCACGCGTAGTTCTGCACGTCGTACGCGAAGCGCCCGGAGTTCTTCCAATAGCCGGTGACCGCCGTGTACAGCTGCGTCCCCGGCAGCGCCGGCAGCGAGTTTTGCAGGCTGGTGAGGTCCGCCGTCGTCGGCGGGCAGTTCGGATAGCTCTGCGGCGCCGCCGGAACCTTGCCGGCCAGCGCGTTCGACACGGTGAAGTCGACGAAGCCCGAACAGTCGGTGTAGGCGTGCGTCGAAATGTGCCCCGGCTGCGTGAAGGCCACCGGCACGCCGGATGCCCCCTTGCCGGCGTTCTGTTCGTAATCGTACTGCGTGCAGTACACGTTGCTCAGCACCGACGCCGCGAAGGCGTGCACCTGCGCCGCCGTCTGCGCCACCGCCGCCCCGCCGGCCAGCCCGATTACCAGCGCCGCGGCAGCCCCCGCCACCCAGCGCCCGTTCCCCTTGATCATGCCCGTCCCCCGACGTTCAATTCGCAACCCTCTCTAGAAGGTGCACGGGCAGGCCGGCAAGGCGCAAGTCGCGGCGAAATGACACGAAATGAATCAACGGGGTGGGATTGTGCATAAAGGTGTATGGGGATGCGGGGTTCGGGAGCGACGCAGGGGGCGCCGCCCCCTGCACCCCCGCCAAGGGCCACAGGCCCTTGGATCCCAGGAGATGTTACCGGATGATACGCCGTGATACGGATTCGGGTGGGGCGTAACATTCGGGGGCCTCGTTTCTCCAGCGCCTCAGGGGGCAACGGGACGAGTATGTCCTTCGGTAGGAATTTTGTCCAGGGAGTGAGGTGGGGCGTTCCGATCCGCGTCCGCTGTCAAGGGCCGGGCGTTGTCGCCGCGCCCCGGACGCTATACCTTTTGCACATGCTTCCGGAGAGCCTGCATGGCGAAGAAACTGACGATCAGCGTGGATGACGAGGTCTATGACGGCCTGCACCGCGTGGTGGGACGTGATCGCATCGGTCGCTTCCTGTCCGATCTGGCCCGTCCGCATGTGGTTCCCGGCGATCTTGACGCGGGTTACCGCGCGATGGCCGCCGATGAGGAGCGGGAAGCCGAAGCCGACGAATGGTCCGAAGGTCTGATCGGCGATGCTGCAAGTGTCTACCGTTGAGGAATGGGCTTTGTCGGGGCTATCTGACTTAACCATCCTTGGACTGCTTCGGTTTCTCTTTTCATGCCAATTGCGATAAAAATTGACAATGCCTTCTGCCAATTAGCTTCGGCCTCGAGAATGTCGCCTTTTTCTTTATATAAAAAGCCGATATTGGCGAGCGCGTTTGCTATTCCATCCTTTCGCCCAATTTCTCTGCTCAAGTTAAGTGCTTTGTGGAGGTGTTCCTCGGCTTTGTTTAGATCATTGCGTAACCTATATGTTACTCCGAGGTTTCCGTAGATATTTGCAATGTTGTCCTTACGGCCAAGTGAGATTTCCAAATCAAGGGCTTTTCTAAAAAGTTCTTCCGATTTATCTAAAAGTTCTTCCGATTTATCTAAAAGCTTATCCGATTTATATAAATTTCCGCGCATTTGGTAGATTAGTCCGAGATTGCTGTAACTGCTCGCAATGCCCTCATTTCGACCGAGTTCAGTGTTCAGGTCGAGGGCCTTCTGGTGATGTTCTTCCGCTTTGGCGAGGTTGCCGCGTATTCTATAAATTAGGCCAAGATTGCCGTATTGGCGAGCCATGCCGTCTTTTTGACCGATTTCATTGTTCAGATTGAGAGCCTTATGATGGAATTCCTCGGCTTTATCTAGGTCACCTCGCATTTGATAGATCAGCCCAAGGTTTCCAGTGGCTTTAGCAACGACCTCTCGCTCGCCGGCTTTATCCCCAAGTGACAGGACCCTTTCGTATGCCTGCTGGGCATCGTTCAGTGCACCAATGCGGAATAGTAGATGGCCGAGACGGTTCCATCCATCGTGGTTGTATGGGTCGAGTTCCACGGCTTTTCGATAGGCGTCGAGCGCCTTCTCGGTATCATTGAGGAATGCCAGGGCTCCCAGATGACCAGCTGCTACCGCAGCTTCTTTGAAGCTTTGGCGGCCGGCCGCTTCTTTAGAAGCCAGGATGTCCTTGAAGATAGTCTCGGCTTCGTTCGTACGTCCTCTGCCAAGAGCATCGAGGGCAGCGTCAATGGTCGGTGCTTGCGCTGGTCGGTTGCGGCGTTCCTCGTCCAGTGCCTTCAAAGCTTCGGCAAGCTGTTGTTCGGATTGTCGGGCACGTGCAATGGCCTGTACGGCGTCTCTTCGCGCTGCTTCTGTCGCATGCTTAGCGCTAGCGGCATCAACTTTCGCCTTTGCATAATCGTCAATCAAACGGTGAGCATCGAAGTTGGATGATCCTGATTGTGGGCTAATAATAACGTTACCGTCCGCGTGAATGCTATTTGCAGCAACCGCGCTCGGTGATGATGTATTGGTTTGAGCGCTTGAAGCGCTAACGGATTGCTGCTTAGAGTCTTGAGGCGCCGGATTCGTGAGTATGGACAGCCAGCTGAACGCGCCCACCAGAACGGTTACGCCGATCCCTTGAAAGAGTACTGCCCAATTCCGGGCCACCCACTGCCACGCGCCCATCCGCCCTGCTCGACAGTCGCTTTCCCGCACGACCTAAGTATATCATATTATATAATGAAAAGGCGACGACAATTGATGGCGGACCGTCAGGTGTTCGGTTTGCCCGTATAGCCTATGAATGTTTATCGGGCGCCCATTTTAATCAGGCTACGAAATTTATTTTTTGAAATATCGGAAACTAGCGTCCTGTAGTTAGTTTATGCCGAACTGAAATTGCGCGCATGTTCGCTGTAAAAATAGCATGTTTGTAGGCGCACTCGTGGTGATAGGATGTGTATTTATCTTTACGGCTATGGCATTGGAAGGTAAGTCCAGCACATTTGGTGCGCATTGCTTGTTGTGAAGAGCTAAATATTTGCGTGCTTTTGCGAGATCTGCTAGTGACGGGCGCGGTCTCCCCGCGAGGCTGTGATGTAAATCCGCATCGGTACGGCTGATCAAATTTCAGTTCAAAGATGTAGACTGCACATTAAATCAAAATATACTTCTGAAGTAACGGCGGAGACAAAATTTTTCTTGCATACGGCTAAGGGCGTTGTTTTTGCTCCGGGAACGCCTTCACCAGCTTGGCGACGATTTCCAGGTCGCGTAGGGACAGGCGGCGGGTGGTGGTCAGGATCTCGGCTTCCAGGGGGAGGCGGGCCGGGTCGATGGGATCGGACGCGTCGAAGGGGGCCGTCAACTCGCGCAGCGGGACGTTCAGCTTCTCGCTGAGGCGGATCAGGGTTTCCAGCTTTGGGAAGGTCAGGCCCCGTTCCATCTTGGACACCGCCTGGACGGAACGGTCGATCAACCCCGCAAGGTCCTCCTGCGTGAGGTCACGCGCCTCGCGGAGCGTGCGGAGCATCAGACCAAATTCGTGCGTGCGGGCCATGCCCGGACTGTCGTTCGGGTAGAGTGCGTTGACCACCAACTCAAGGCGCTATACAGTCCATCTATTGACGCTTGAGCGTAAGTTTGGCGGGGCTTGCATGCGCTGTCTCGGGAAACTGCTGGTCATCTGGGGCGGGCTGCTGCCGGTGCTTACCTTCCCGTGGATGCGCGGGTTCCATTGGCAACTGGGGGTGCTCGGCAGCCTGGAGCAGATGCACTTTGTCGTCCTGGAAGGGGAGGTTTCGTACGCCGCCGTTGTGACGCTCGGGCTGGGGCTGGTGGGACTCGGGATGAGCTACGTCGTGCTGGCGGAGGAGGGGGAGCGGCTGATGCGGCGGGACCCTCACCCGCCCGCTGCGCGGGCACCCTCTCCCGGGGCGGGAGAGGGTTAGGATGGCTGGGTCCAGGGCTGCCGCCCTGGCGGGGGAGCGCGAGGGGCGCGCAGCCCCTCGCATGTTGCGCTGCGATGGTGCTATCCTCGGGGCATCCCGGCCGCACACGTTTTCTTTGGCGCGTGAGGTCCCATGCCGCTCTATTCGTACCGTTGCAAAGCCTGCGACCGTGAGTTCGAGACCCTGGTCCGGTCCACCGACGTGCCGGCGTGCCCGGCGTGCGGCGGGGCGGAGTTGGACAAGCTCGTCTCGCGGCCGGCGCCGGAGGCCAAGTCCGGCGCGCTGCTGAAGGCCGCCCGTGGTCAGGCGGCGCGCGAGGGGCACTTCAGCAATTACAGCCGCTCGGAACGCGCGAAGCTCTGAGTGCTCGCTCTCCGCCGTCAGCGCCACCATATCGGGGTGGTGAGCGACGGCGGAGGTGCGGCATGGCGCTGGTGTTGGCAGGCGGGAACCCGTTGCGGCGCATCCCGGTCGCCTACGTCAACAAGGCGCTGATCCTCGCCTGCGTGCTGTCCTTCGTGCTGGGCCTGCCGCCGGAGCCGTTCGCGTTCGTCCCCGCCTACGTGTTCGGCACGGTGGAGGTGGCGGCCCCGCTGCCGCTGGGGGACACGCTGCGCGGCGTGTTCGGGCACGTGCTGGTGCACGGGGACCCGGTGCACCTCGTCACCAACATGGTCGCTTTATGGGTGTTCGGCGACAATGTGGAGGACGCGCTGGGGCACGTCCGCTACCTCGCCTTCTTCCTGCTGTGCGCGGCGGTGGGGGCGCTGAGCGAGGGGGTGATGGCGGTGGAGCCGATGCGGCCGCTGGTGGGGGCGAGCGGGGCGATTTCCGGCGTCATGGGGGCCTACCTGCTGCTGCACCCGCATGCCAAGCTGCTGATATTGCTGTTCTTCCGCATTCCGGTGCTGCTGCCGGCGTCGCTGGTGGTGGGGGGCGATCTGGCGGCCAACGTGGCGATGGCCGTGTTCCAGCCGGCGGGGGCGGGCATGGGGGACGTGGCGTGGTGGGCGCACATCGGCGGGTTCGCGGCCGGCATGCTGCTGGTGGTGCCGCTGCGGCGCGCGGGCGTGCCGCTGTTCCACCCGGCGCACGCCTATCCGGAGGTGCCGTTTCCACGGCTGCAGACGGTGCTGGTGGACTTCTTCCCCGCCCGGCGGCGGCCGGGCAACGGGGTGATGGCGGCGGGCAAGGCCGCCGTGTACCTGGGGCTGGTCGTCGTGCTGATCTGGACGCTATAGTCGCCGCCCGATGGATCGTTTTCGGGAAGGGGTTTCCACATGGCGGACGGGGTGGCGCCGGTGCTCGGCGTGATCGGCGGAAGCGGCGTCTATGACATCGACGGGCTGGAGAACAAGCGCTGGGTGAAGGTGGACAGCCCCTTCGGCGAGCCGTCGGACGAGCTGCTGATGGGGGAGCTGGACGGGCAGAGGCTGGTCTTTCTGCCGCGCCACGGCCGCGGCCACCGCATCCCGCCGTCGGAGCTGAACTTCCGCGCCAACATCGACGCGCTGAAGCGGGCGGGCGTGACGGAGATCCTCAGCGTGTCGGCCGTCGGCTCGCTGAAGGAGCACCTGCCGCCGGGCACCTTCGTGCTGGTCGACCAGTTCATCGACCGCACGTTTGCGCGGGTGAAGAGCTTCTTCGGCACCGGGCTGGTGGCGCACGTGCCGCTGGGCCACCCGGTGTGCGGGCGCCTGGGCGACGCCATCGAGGCGGCGCTGAAGGAACTGGACGTCAAGTACCAGCGCGGCGGCACCTACATGGTGATGGAAGGGCCGCAGTTCTCGACGCTGGCGGAATCCGAGCTGTACCGCAGCTGGGGATGCGAGGTCATCGGCATGACCAACATGCCCGAGGCCAAGTTGGCCCGCGAGGCGGAGATGTGCTACGCGACCGTGGCGATGGTCACCGACTACGACTGCTGGCACCCGGACCACGACGACGTGACGGTGGAGGCGGTGATCAAGGTGGTGGTTGCCAACGCCGAGAAGGCGCGCGCCCTGGTGAAGCAGGTGGCGCCGAAGCTGCGCGGGCGCACGCACGTCTGCGACAAGGGCTGCCACACGGCGCTGGAGAACGCCATCATGACGGCACCCGACAAGCGCGATCCGGAGCTGATGAGCAAGCTGGACGCGGTGGCGGGGCGCGTGCTGGGGACGCGGTAGGCGTCCCCCTTTACCGGCGATCAGTGGCGGGTGCGCGCGGGCGTAATGTAGACGCCATCCCAGTCGACGCCGAACAGGGCGTCGTCGCCGGCCTCTTCGACCAGGTCCTCGTACTCGATGGCGTCGATCACGCCGAAGATCGACGCGGTGCCCTCGGCGTCCAGGTCGCAGGTGATGACGCGGCTGCCGACCTCGACCGAGGTGAAGAAGACTTCCGACAGCTCCATGGCGTCCAGCTCGGCGGCGACGCGGCACTCGATCTGGTGGGCCATGACCGCCGGCATCGAGGCGCGCAGCTGGGCCGCCTGCGAGGCCCACACGATGCGCTGCACGCGGGTGGCCGGCCGGCCGTCCTCGCCCTCCGCCGGGGCCGGGCTGGTGGCCATGCTGATCATCCGGGACACCAGGCTCGAGGGGTTCGTCGCGCGCATAAGGACCTCCGTGCTATGCGAGCCCCACAGTCGGCCTTCGGTGGTTAAAGGGGTCTTAAGACGAAGGTGAGCAGAGGGCTTACCCCCTTCGGCTATTTGTCGTAGGACGTGGAGCCAGGGCACGGGCGAGGGCGGCGTAGGCCGTGGCGATGCGCGCGGCGGTGGTGGCGTTGTGGCGGATCAGCGCCACGTTGGCGGTGAGGCTGCGGCCGCCGGTGATCTCCTTCATGCGGGCCAGCAGGAAGGGGGTGACGGCCTTGCCGGTGACGCCTTGGGCGTCGGCGTCGCGCAGGGCCCGGGCGATGGCGGCCTCGGCCTCGGCGGCGTCCAGGGCGTCGGCCTCCGGCACCGGGTTGGCGGCGACGATGCCGCCGTCCAGGCTCAGGCGCCACTTGGCCTGCATGATGCGGGCGACCTCGTCGGGCGTGTCGCAGCGGCGCACCACCGGAAGCCCGGAGGTGCGGGCGTAGAAGGCGGGGAAGTCGTCGGTGCCCAGGCCCAGCACAGGGACGCCGCGCGTTTCCAGGTATTCCAGCGTCTTGGGCAGGTCGAGGATCGACTTGGCGCCGGCGCAGACGACGCAGACGCTGGTGCGCGCCAGCTCGTCCAGGTCGGCCGATATGTCGAAGGTGGTCTCGGCGCCGCGGTGCACGCCGCCGATGCCGCCGGTGGCGAAGACGGCGATGCCCGCGCGCTCGGCCGCGATCATCGTCGCCGCCACGGTGGTGGCGCCCAGCGCCCCGGTGGCGAGCGCCACCGGCAGGTCGCGACGGCTGAGCTTCCACACGTCCTTCGATGTGGCGAGGCGGTCGATGTCGTCGGCGTCCAGGCCGACGCGGATGCGGCCGTCCAGCACGGCGATGGTGGCGGGCACCGCGCCCTCCGCCCGTACGGCGGCCTCCAGCGCGCGGGCGGTCTCCACGTTCTGCGGGTGCGGCATGCCGTGCGCGATGACGGTGGATTCCAGCGCCACGACCGGCCGGTGCTCGGCCAGCGCGTCGGCCACCTCGGGCGCGAGGGACAGGTATTCGTGCATGGGCGGAGGATGCGGGGGCGGCGGGACGCGCGCAATGGGAAGTTGATCCTAGATCGATGGAGGCCCATATTGGGGGCATGTCCTCCCGCCTCCCCCCAAATCAAAATTCTCCTGGGCGTTGGATGCGCGTCTGCCCCGAGGGGCTGTTCGTCGAGCCCGGCGGCTTCTTCATCGACCACGTGCGCGCCGTGGAGCGCGCCGTGGTCACGCACGGCCATTCCGACCACGCGCGGCCGGGGCACAGGCACGTGCTGGCCACCGAAGGCACGCTGGCCATCATGCGCCAGCGCCTGGGCGACGGGGCGGGGCAGGGCCGGCAGGCGCTGGGCTATGGCGAGGCGATTCGCATCGGCGACACCACCGTGCGGCTGGCGCCGGCCGGGCACGTGCTGGGCAGCGCGCAGGTGGTGGTGGAGTTCGGTGGCAGCCGGGTGGTGGTGTCCGGCGACTACAAGCGGACCTTCGACCGCACCTGCGCGCCGTTCGAACCGGTGCCGTGCGACGTCTTCGTCACCGAGGCGACCTTCGGCCTGCCGGTGTTCCGCCACCCGCCGGACCTGGGCGAGGTGGAGAAGCTGCTGCATTCCATGACGGTGTTCCCGGAGCGCAGCCACGTGGTGGGCGTCTACGCGCTGGGCAAGTGCCAGCGGCTGATCACGCTGCTGCGCGCGGCGGGGTATGAGCGGCCGATCTACCTGCACGGCGCGCTGACGCCGATCTGCGACCTGTACCGGGGCTTCGGCGTCGAGCTGGGCGAGCTGCGCCCGGCCACCGTGGCGGCGAAGGAGGAGCTGAAGGGCGCCCTGGTGCTGGCGCCGCCGGGCGCCATCGCCGACCGCTGGGCGCGCCGGCTGAGCGACCCGGTGGTGGCGATGGCGTCGGGCTGGATGCGCGTGCGCCAGCGGGCGCGGCAGCGCGGGGTGGAACTGCCGCTGGTCATCTCCGACCACGCCGACTGGGACGAACTGTGCCGCACGCTGGACGAGGTGGGGGCGCCCGAGGTGTGGGTGACGCACGGGCGCGAGGAGGCGCTGGTGCACCACGCCCGTTCCCGCGGCATCCGCGCCCGCGCCCTGGCGCTGGTGGGGTTCGAGGAGGAGGGGGCGTGAAACGCTTCGCCGACCTCATCGACGCGCTGGTGTTCATGCCGTCGCGCAACGGCAAGATCCGGCTGCTGGGCGATTACTTCGCGCACGTCCCGGACCCGGAGCGCGGGTGGGCGCTGGCGGCGCTGACCGAGACGCTGGTGTTCCGCGAGGCGAAGCCGGCCGCCGTGCGGCAGATGGTGCTGAACCGGGTGGATCCGGAGCTGTTCGGCTGGTCCTACGACTACGTCGGCGATCTGGCGGAGACGGTGGCGCTGATCTGGCCGGAGCGGCCGGCGCTTGCCAACAGCCTGCCGCCGACGCTGACCGAGGTGGTGGAAACGCTGGGCGCCGCCAAACGCAGCGCGGTGATGGACCTGATCGAAGGCTGGATGGACAGCCTGGACGCCTCCTCGCGCTTCGCGCTTTTGAAGCTGATCACCGGTTCCTTGCGCGTCGGCGTGTCGGCACGGCTGGCGAAGACGGCGCTGGCGGCGTGGGGAAAGGTGGACGTCAACGCCATCGAGGAGTGCTGGCACGGCCTGACGCCGCCGTACGAGCCGCTGTTCGCCTGGCTGGAGGGGCGGGCGGAGGCGCCGTCCTCGGCGCAGGGCGCCGGGTTCCGGCCGCTGATGCTGGCCAACCCGCTGGAGGAGGAGGACATGGCCGGCCTCGACCCGGCCGGGTATTGCGCGGAGTGGAAGTGGGACGGCATCCGCGTGCAGCTGGTGGCGCGCGGCGGCGAGCGGCGGCTGTACAGCCGCACCGGCGACGACGTGTCCCCCGCCTTCCCGGACGTGACCGACCACATGGCGTTCGAGGCGGTGCTGGACGGCGAGCTGCTGGTGGTGCGCGACGGCGCGGTGGCGCCGTTCAACGATTTGCAGCAGCGGCTGAACCGCAAGACGGTGACGGCGAAGATGCTGCAGGAGTACCCGGCCTTCGTGCGCCTCTACGACATCCTGGTGGAGGGCGGCGAGGACCTGCGGGGGCTGGGGTTCACGGAGCGCCGCGCGCGGCTGGAGCGCTGGTACGCCGAGGTGCGGCCGCGCCGCATGGACCTGTCGCCGCTCATACCCTTCGCCGACTGGGACGCGCTGAAGGCCCTGCGCGAGGGGGCGCGGGAGGCGGCCATCGAGGGGCTGATGCTGAAGCGCCGCGACAGCGCCTACGTCGCCGGGCGGCCGAAGGGGCCGTGGTTCAAGTGGAAGCGCGGTGCCCTGACGCTCGACACCGTGCTGATGTACGCGCAGCGCGGGCACGGCAAGCGGTCGTCCTTCTATTCGGACTTCACCTTCGGCGTCTGGCGGAACGGCGGGGGCGAGGGCGGCGAGGCGGGGGAGGAGCTGGTGCCGGTCGGCAAGGCGTACTTCGGCTTCACCGACGCCGAGCTGGTGGAGCTGGACCGCTGGGTGCGCAACCACACCGTCCGCCGCTACGGCCCGGTGCGGGAGGTGGCGCCGGGGCTGGTGCTGGAGGTGGCGTTCGACAGCGTGCACCGCTCCACCCGGCACAAGAGCGGGCTGGCCATGCGGTTCCCGCGCGTTCACCGCATCCGCTGGGACAAGCCGGCGCCGGAGGCCGACCGATTGCCGACGCTGGAGCGGATGGTGGTGGGGTAGGGGGCCTCCGACATTGGGTTTTCACGGCCCGGAGGACGACCGGGCGCTGGGGGAGACCAGCACCCGGCCGACGGTGCCCTTGCCGAGCAGGCGCTCGCAGATCTCATCCAGACGTTTTCGCAAGGCCGGACCGTTGACGATGCTGGCGCGCACGATCCATC
>NZ_DASPMG010000055.1:0-25298 GCF_035627195.1 Azospirillum sp. | reverse complement strand
GGGTCGCGCGGATCGCGAACCTCTCGGAAAATCTCAATGAGCGACTGCATCGCGCGTCTCCTGAAGGAAAAGGCCACTTCGGTCTCTTCCTTCAGGTCAACAGGCGGAGAGCGCTTTACTCAGATGCGATAGCCCTCCCCGTCAAGGGGGAGGGGCTATGAGGAGCGCCTACCCCTTGCTTCTTCTGGGCCGCAGGCGAAAACCCAACGTGTTTGCGACGGGAAGGATGTTGGGTTTTCGCTGGCGCTCAACCCAACCTACAGAACCGCAGGCACACGTCGCCCATGATCCGGCCCATCATGCCTCCTCCGTAGGAATATTGTCAATTCGGCCGACCTTCGTCCGCGTCTGGAAGATTCTGGAAAGTCGGGTGTTCGTGGGGGACATGCCCTGGCCGACGGTGGGATCAATCCGCCGTGCCGTGTGTTGGTGGGGAACCGAATGGACATGCCATCCTGCCCGAGAGGCCTACCTCCCGTGACAAGTCAAGTTGCCCGTCCGCTCGGTGCGCCGACGCCCGCCGTCCCGCGCCGCTACCCGGTGGGGGTGGAGCCGCTGTCCGACGGCAGCGTCCACGTCCGGGTCTGGGCGCCGAAGTGCCGGACGGTCGCGGTGGTCTTCGAACCGGACGGACGCGCCGTCACGCTGAAGGCGGAGGACGGCGGCTATTTCTCGGCATCGGTCACGGACGTGCCGGTGGGCAGCCTGTATCGCTTCCGCCTGGACGGCGGCGGCACGCTATACCCGGACCCGGTCTCGCGCTTCCAGCCGGAGGGGCCGCACGGCCCGTCGCAGGTGGTGGACCCGTTCCGCTTCGACTGGACCGACCATGCGTGGAAGGGCCGGCCCATCGAGGGGCAGGTCATCTACGAGATGCACGTCGGCACCTTCACGAAGGAGGGCACGTGGGACGCGGCGGCGCGCGAACTGCCGCATCTGGCCGAGATCGGCGTGACGGTGCTGGAGGTGATGCCGGTGGCGGACTTTCCCGGCCGCTTCGGCTGGGGCTACGACGGGGTGAACCTGTTCGCGCCGACGCGGCTGTACGGCGGGCCGGACGACATGCGCCGCTTCGTCGACCGCGCGCACGCGCTGGGCATCGCGGTGATCCTGGATGTCGTCTACAACCACCTGGGGCCGGACGGCAACTACCTGACCTGCTTCTCCGACCGCTACTTCACCGACCGGTACAAGAACGAGTGGGGCGAGCCCATCAACTTCGACGGGCCGGACAGCGGCCCGGTGCGGGAGTTCTTCGTCGCCAACGCCGGCTTCTGGATCGACGAATACCACCTGGACGGCCTGCGCCTGGACGCCACGCAGCAGATCTTCGACGCCTCCCCCGTCAACGTGATGGCGGAGATGAGCCGGGCGGTGCGCGCCGCCGCGCGCGGCCGCGCCACCATCCTGGTCGGCGAGAACGAGCCGCAGCACTCCCGCCTGCTGCGCCCGTGCGAGGAGGGCGGCGGGGCCTGCGGGCTGGACGCGCTGTGGAACGACGACTTCCACCATTCCGCCATGGTGGCCCTGACGGGACGCAACGAGGCCTACTACACCGACTACCTGGGCACGCCGCAGGAGTTCGTGTCGGCCATGAAGTACGGCTTCCTCTACCAGGGGCAATGGTACCGCTGGCAGAAGCAGACGCGCGGCATGCCGGCCTTCGGCGTGAAGCCGCCAGCCTTCGTCACCTTTTTGCAGAATCACGACCAGATCGCCAATTCCGGCCGGGGGCTGCGCGTGCACGCGCTGACCTCGCCGGGGCGGTACCGGGCCTTCACGGCGCTGATGCTGCTGGGACCGGGCACGCCGATGCTGTTCCAGGGGCAGGAGTTCGCGGCCTCCGCGCCGTTCTTCTACTTCGCCGACCACAAGCCGGAGCTGGCCGAGCTGGTCGCCAAGGGGCGGGCCGAGTTCCTGGCGCAGTTTCCCTGCATCGCCACGCCGGCCATGCAGGCGCAGCTGGCGCTGCCGCACGACCCGGCGACCTTCGAGCGCTCCAAGCTCGACCACGCGGAGCGGGAGCGGCACGCCTGGGCGGTGGCGCTGCACCGCGACCTGCTGCGCCTGCGCCGCGAGGACCCGGTGTTCCGGGCGCAGCGGGCGGGCGGGCTGGACGGCGCGGTGCTGGCGGCGGAGGCGTTCGTCCTGCGCTTCTTCGGTGAGGAGGGCGACGATCGCCTGTTGATCGTCAATCTGGGGCGCGACCTGCCGCTGTCGCCGCTGCCGGAACCGCTGCTGGCCCCGCCCTTGGGGCAGGAGTGGCGGCTGACGTGGTCCAGCGAGGACGCGGCCTATGGCGGCAACGGAGCGCCGCCGCCGGACGCGCGGGGGGAGATGCTGATCCCCGGCCACGCCGCCATCGTGCTGAAGCCAAGCTTGCTGAAGCCAAGCCTGCTGGAGAGACAACCGGAGGAGAGCCATGGCTGAGATCGTCCGCACCCTCAGGCGCGACGTCCTCACCGAAACGCCGGATGCCGCGCTGGGGCGCGAATGGCTGGTCGCCAACGGGCTGGGCGGCTACGCCTCGTCCTCGGTCAGCGGCGCCGTCACACGGCGCTACCACGGCCTGTTGATCGCGGCGCTGCCGGCGCCGCTGGGGCGCGTGGTGATGCTGAGCCAGCTGAACGACGTGGTGATCCTGCCGGACGGGACCGAGCGGCGGCTGACCAGCCACGACCCCGGCCCCAACTCCCGCGCCGGCGACTGGCAGGGGCACGTGGCGGCGTTCCGGCTGGAGATGGGGCTGCCGGTCTGGCGGTACGAGCTGGACGGCATCGTCATCGAGAAGCAGATCGTGATGCCGCACCGGCAGAACATCGTGCACGTCACCTACCGCGTGGTGAAGGCGCCGCACCCGGTGACGCTGCGCCTGCGCCCGGTGCTGGCCTTCCGCACGCTGGAAGCGGCGGTCGACCAGCCGCTGGCGCGCGACTACCGCATGGTCGCCGAAGGGCACCAGTACGAGGTGTGGGCCGGCCCCGGCCTGCCGGTGCTGCGCATGGCGATCGAGGGGGCGACCATGCCGCTGACCCTGGACGGCGGCGCGCGGCGCGACGTGTTCTACAACGTGGAGGCGGAGCGCGGGTACGATTCGCGCGGCTCCCTGTGGACGCCGGGATTCTTCAGCGGGCCGCTGGGGCAGGGGCAGGCGATGACCTTCGTCGCCTCCACCGAATCCTGGCAGCGGATCGAGGCGCTGCCGCCGGCCGACGTGCTGAGGTTCGAGACGGAGCGGCGGCGGCGGCTGGTGCGCATGGCGGAGCCCTGCCTGCGCGAAGGGGCCATGGCGGAGCTGGTGCTGGCCGCCGACAGCTTCATCTTCGTGCCGGCCGGCCGCGTCGCCGACCAGATGCGCGCGCGGGCCGAGGGGGACGAGGTGCGCACGGTGATCGCCGGCTACCACTGGTTCACCGACTGGGGCCGCGACACCATGATCAGCCTGGAGGGGCTGACGCTGGCCACCGGCCGGCACGTGGAGGCGGGGTGGATCCTGCGCACCTTCGCGCACTACATCCGCCAGGGGCTGATCCCCAACATGTTCCCCGACGGCAAGGACGAGGGGCTGTACCACACCGCCGACGCCACGCTGTGGTTCTTCCACGCGCTGAACCGATACCTGAACGCCACGGACGACCGCGACACGCTGCGCATCATCCTGCCCAGGCTGGTGGAGGTGATCGACCACCACCGGCGCGGCACGCGCTTCGGCATCGGCATGGACCCGGCCGACGGGCTGCTGCGCCAGGGGGAGGAGGGCTACCAGCTCACCTGGATGGACGCCAAGGTGGAGGACTGGGTGGTCACCCCGCGCCGGGGCAAGGCGGTGGAGATCAACGCGCTGTGGTACAACGCGCTGTGCCTGACCGCCCGCTGGGTCGAGGAGGAGGAGGGCAGCCAGGCCGCCACCCCCTACCGCGACCTGGCGGCTAAGGCGCGGGATTCCTTCAACGCGCGCTTCTGGAACGAGGGGCGCGGCTGCCTGTACGACGTGGTGGACGGCGAGCAGGGCGACGATGACGCCATCCGCCCCAACCAGATATTCGCCGTGTCGCTGGACAACCCGGTGCTGGACCGGGCGCGCTGGGACGCCGTGGTCAACACGGTGCGCGAGCGGCTGCTGACGCCGGTTGGCCTGCGTTCGCTGGCGCCGGGGCACCGCGACTACAAGCCCAAGTACTTCGGCGACCTGCGGGCGCGCGACGCCGCCTATCACCAGGGCACGGTGTGGGGCTGGCTGATCGGGCCGCTGGTGGACGCCTGGCTGAAAGTGCACCCGGAGGACAAGGCGGGGGCGCGGCGGCTGCTGGAAGGGTACCTGCCGCACCTGGACGAGGCCGGCATCGGCACCATCAGCGAGGTCTTCGACGCCGAGCCGCCGTTCACCCCGCGCGGCTGCATCGCCCAGGCCTGGAGCGTGGCCGAGGTGGTGCGCTGCTGGGCCGCCACGGAGCCGGACGCGCCGCCGGATGCGGCCATGGGGAAGACGGTGGCGAAGGCGGCGGAGTAGGCGGCGGAGTGGGGGGCATAGTACCTCGCGGTCCAGACGGTTGGAGTTGTCAACAGGCGGCCCCCTGTGGCGAAAAGACCATGCGGGGCCGCTTTCGCCGTTACCCGATTGACACGGAATCCCGCGCCCGCACGGGCCTGCGGGCCCTACCCGTTGGAAATCAACGCTTTCGAGGAATGCCTGAAATTTAGGCATAGAGGGCGGCGCGCTTGGCTGGCCTGTGCCGAATCGGGGATGTCCAACAAATGCCAACAGACTTATCCACAGGAACTGTGGAGCGCTTGGGCTAACCCCCTGTGCGAAGGGTAGATGCCCATAGGTCGTGGACCGGCCTGACGGCGGTAGGCGGATCGGAGTCGATGCCCGGTGCCGATTCGCCGCTATATTCAGTTCACCAATCAATCGGAACGGACGGGCGGAACGGCCGGGCGGAACGGCCGGGGCCGGACGGTCCAGGAGGTGCCCATGCAGGATGTCTTCGGGATGTCTTGCCCGCCGCTGCGGAACGACGGGAACGCGCGGACCGGTGCCGAGGCCGTGCGGCGCGCCCCCGGCTATGTGGCGCCGGCCCTGGCGGCGATCTTCTTCGCCGCGTTCGCCCTGCACCTTCTGGTCGAGGTCGCCCGGCGCATCGACCCGGCCGATCCGGCGGGGCTGCTGTCGGTGGCCATGGGAGCGGCGGTGGTGATGGTGACGCTGGTTCCCTTCGCCGTGCTGTTCGCCGCCCGCGCCCGCGCCGCGTGGCGCCGGGTGGAGAGCCGGGCGGCGGCCGAGCGGCCCGGTTCGGCGCTGATCCCGCGCTGACGCCCGCGCTGGCGCCCGCCTGCGGCGTCGCGGCCGGCACGATTTGGTTGCGGTCCGGCCGTGCGGCGCGGTTAAATCGCCTCCTCAGCGATGGCGCGCCCGTTTCCTTCGGATTTGGGCGCGCCGACGTGCCGTTATCGGGGGTGGCGGGCCTATGGGCGTTCTGGATTTCCTGAAGATCACCATCTTCGACAAGAAGCCGAAGACGAAGCCGGGCGCCAAGCCGGCGACGAAGCGGGCGGCCAACGTCATCGAGGTGGACAGCAAGACCTTCCCGCTCGCCGCCATCACCACCAAGGGGTTCGTGGTGACGGGGTTCGACGATTCGCTGATCCGCGGCCAGAACGCGCGCATCACGGTGAAGGTCGACGACGCGTTCGCCAAGTTCAGCTTCGCCACCACCATCGCCGTCAACGAGGTGAAGGACGGCAAGATGGTCGGCGAATGGATGATGCTGGACCCGCAGCTGGAAACGCTGATCCGCAAGTACGGCCAGATCAAGAAGCAGAAATCCGGCGGGTGACCCCCGCCGGACGCTGGTCCGTCAGTGCGGGGCGCCCACCGGGGCGCCGGCGCTGACCACCGGCTCGGCCGCGTTGACCATCATCGGGGCGGCGAGGTTGCGCATCCGCTCGATCCACTCCGTCAGGGTCACGAACTGGCAGCCCTTGGCGCGCAGGTCGGCGATCACGCGCGGCAGCGCCGTGGCGGTGGACGGGTAGGTGGAGTGCATCAGCAGCACGCTGCCGGTGCCGGCCGCGGTCTTGACGTGCTGGACGATCTTGTCCGGGTCGCGCATCTGCCAGTCGCGCGTGTCGACGTTCCACAGCACCGGCGACATCTTCTCCTCGCGCGCGATGGCCAGCAGGTCCAGCGTGTAGCGGCCGTAGGGCGGGCGGAACAGCACGGGGTTGGCACCCATGGTGCGCAGGATGCGGTTGGCCTCGGCGATCTCGAAGCGCTGCGCCTCGGCCGGCAGGGGGCGCAGGTCGGCGTGCGTCTGGCTGTGGTTGCCGATCTCGTGGCCGGCGGCCACCCACTCCTTGATGATGTCGGGGTAGTGCGCGGCGACGCGCCCGACCGGGAAGTAGGTGGCGACGATCTTCTCCTGGTTCAGGATCTCCAGGATCTGGCGGGTCACCGTGCGGTGCGGGCCGTCGTCGAAGGTGATGGCGCAGAGGTTCCAGTTCTCGCGCTTCAGCACCGCCGGGGAGATGTCGATCTTGGTGTCCGGGATGATGGCGCCGAGCCGGCCGCGCACGCGCGCGCGCCCCTCGATCTCGCGCAGGACGCGGGCCTCCTCGTCGTTGTAGAGGAAGACGCCGTCGTGGCCGGGCATGCCGGCGTGCGTCGGCGCGCCGGGCGGCTTGGCCGCGGGTGCGGCGGGCGGCGGGGCGAACGGCGCGAATCGCAGCCCGCCCGCGGGCGTCGCCGTGGGCGTCGCCGCCGGGGCCGTGGCCGGCGCCGGCGGTGCCGCCATGGCGACGGTGATCGGGGCGGCCACGGGGGCGGCCACGGGCGCGGGCGCGGGGGGAGGCGGCGGGACGACGGCGGTGGTGATGGTCTTCACCGGCTCCCTCGCCGGCTCGGGCGCCTTCGGCGCGACCATCGCCACGGGAACGATGGCGGGCGGCGGCGCCACGGGAGCCGGAGCGGCGGCCTGCGCGGCCGGCGCCTGCGCCGGTGCCTGCGCCGGTCCCTGTGCCTCTGCGGGCTTCGTGGTCGGCTTGACCGTGGTGATGGTCGTCTCGGCGGTGCGGGCGGCGGGCGGCGTGGCGGGGCCCTGCTCGATCACCAGACAGCCGAAGCCGGCGCCGACGATGCGGCGGCACAGCGCGTTGCCGTCGGTGCCGGCCGCCGCCCTGGCGCGCAGCGCGACGCCGCCCGACGTGTTCACCACGTCGGCGGTCAGCCCGTTCACCAGTTCGGGCTTGCGGCGCTTCATGGTTTCCCAGGCCCACCGGGCCTCGCCTTCCTTGCCGTACAGGCCGAACTGCAGAACGGCACCGCCGCGCTGTTCGGCGGCACCGGCGGGGCTGCCGATGGCGAGGGCGGCGACGGCGGTCAGCGTCGCGGCGAAACGAACGAAGGTGCGGGGGAACGGGGTACGGGCGGGCGAAGCCGGGAAGAGCGGAGCGTGCGACAAGGGCGGCAACCTGTTTGACCCCGTTCCGACGGTCCGGCCGGGCGAGCTGGACCTGACGGCGGTTGAAACGCGATACCACCCATTTGTGACTAATTCAAATGGCGTGTCATGGGCGAACTTTCGGATGGGTACGCTTTTTCGGGGGTCGTTGCCGACAAGATACGGTCGCCGCGGCGGAGCCGGACGCAGGATGTGCCCCGCCCGCCGCCGAAGGCGGGGGCGATGCAGCGAAGGCGCGTGTTTCCACCGGGCGCTACAGGCGGCGGTATAGGGTGGCGTCGCCCAGCGCCGCGATGGCGATGGTCACCTTTTCGGTGGGTTCGTCCTCGACCTGCAGCCGGGCGTGCGGGGGCAGGCCCGGCCGGTTGATGTCCAGCGCCACCACGACGTACACGCGCGACGACTGGCCCGCCCGCGCGAAGCGGTCGCCGACGGCGATCGGTTTGTGTCTCCAGCTCATCTCGTCCGGCCCACCTGCCTGCCCGTTGCCGCACCACTGTGGCGGCGCTCACGCTGAGCGGCAACCGCGATTGTGGGGAACCAAGCGCGGGGACCTCCGGTTGTTCGGGCAGAATCAAGCTGGGGCAGAGTCAAACTGGGAAGGAGAGGAGCCGCATGGCCGAGGATCTGGAAGAACGCATCCGGCGGCGCGCCTATCAGATCTGGGAGCGGGAAGGCCGGCCGGAAGGCCGCGGCGAGGACCATTGGGCGCTCGCCAGGGAAGAGATCGCGATCGAGGACAACTACGCCGGCACGCTGCGCCCCAACCCCAGCCACGGCCCCGACGACACGGCCGAGCACACCGAGCCGGTCGAGCCGGTGCTGAGCATGGCGAACCAGGGCGAGATGCCCGGCCTGGCCGACCAGGGCGAGGAGTTCCAGATCCCCGGCGCCGGCGACCGCGCCCCCTGGCCGGAGACGGCCGGCGCCGAGGCCGGGGCCGGCGGCGGGGCCGGGCGCACGCCCCCCGGCCGCAAGCCGCGCCGCCGCGCCGGAGCGTGAGAGCCGCCAGCCGACTTGAGGAGCATCATGAACACCAACCTGGAAATCGCCTTCCACAACATGGATCCGTCGGAAGAGCTGGAAGGCTATATCCGCGAGCGGGCGGAGAAGCTGGAGCGGATGTACGACCGGCTGGTCGGCATCCGCGTGGCGCTGGAACACCAGCACCGCCAGCACAAGACCGGCAACGTCGTCGACGTGCACATCGAGCTGATGGTGCCGGGCAACGACATCGTCGTCAGCCGCCAGCCCAAGAAGGCCAAGGAGAAGTACGCCAACCCCGACGCCCGCACGTCGATCCGCGACGCCTTCGAGGCGGCCGAGCGCCAGCTGGTCGAGTACAAGCAGAAGCAGCGCGGCGACGTGAAGGCCCGCGACGCGGAGGAGCCCGGCCGCGTGTCGCAGCTCTACCCGGCCGAGGACCACGGCTTCATCATGACCAGCACGGGCACGCAGCTGTACTTCCACCGCAACTCCTGCCTCAACGTGACGCTGGAGGAACTGCAGTCGGGCGACCCGGTGAAGTACGTCGAGACGGTCGGCGACACCGGCCCCACCGCGTCCAAGGTGTGGCGGGCGTCGGGCTCCGACACGGAGCTGGCGCGGGCCTGACCGCCGCCCCATTCCCCGCCCGCACGGGCGGACCCGAGTCGCGACGGCACGCGCGGCGCCCGGAAACGGCGCCGCGCGTGCCGCAGTCTTGTGCGGGCCTGCCCGGATGGCCATCTCACGGATCTGGCGAACGGGCTCTGGCGAACGGCCTGTCCGAAGGGCCTACCCGTCCCTGACTTGACCGCGCGGACGCCGGGTGGTCAATCTTGACCTCATTGCAGACTATTGAGCGCCGTGCCGGCCGCACGGGTGGCGTTCCTGGAGTCCAAGGGATGATCGACCTTGACGAGTTGGAGCGGGACGCGCTCACCGAGCTGCTCAACATGGGGGTGGGGCGTGCCGCCACGTACCTGAGCCGCATGGTGTCCGACCAGGTGTCGCTGTCGGTGCCCGCGGTGAGCATCGTCGCGCGCGAGGCGGCGCTGCAGGCGCTGACGCGCAGCGAGCCGTCGCCCTTCGTCGCCGTCAGCCAGAACTTCCAGGGGCGCTTCTCGGGGCGGGCGCTGCTGATCTTCCCCGAGGTCAACTCGCTGGAGCTGGTGCGCGCCGCCGTCGGCGCCGGATACAGCCTGGAGGAGATCGTCGACCTGGAGCAGGAGGCGCTGACCGAGATGGGCAACGTCATCCTCAACGGCTGCCTGTCGGTGATCGCCAACTCGCTGAAGGAGACGCTGAACATCTCGCTGCCCAACCTGCTGCGCGGCGACGGGCGCACGGTGCTTTACGGCGCCGAGGAAACCGAGACGGTGTCGGGCGACGAACTGGTGCTGCTGCTCTACATCGACTTCTCGATCCGCAGCCGCAACATCCGCGGCTACATCGCCCTGCTGATGGACCTGCCGTCGCTGACCAACCTGAGAGAGCTGATCCACCGATTCATCAACGACATCGCCGCGGAGGCCGAACGTGGCGGGCGCACCTGACGCATCCACCTCCGGCGCGCCGGCCCCCGACGCGCCCGCCGACGTTCTGACCGGCGTGCTCGACGCGCTGGACGAAGGCGTCGTCCTGCTCGACGCCCAGGGGCGCGTGCGGCTGTGGAACGCCTGGATGGAGCGCGCCACCCTGTGCGCCGCGGGCGACCTGCTGGGCCGCGAGCTGATGGCCGTGTTCCCCGACCTGCGCGGCTCGCGCCTCGACGCCGCGATCGAGGATGCGCTGACGACCGGCGCCCCCGCCGTGCTGTCGCACACGCTGAACCGCCTGCCCTTCGTGCTGCGCCGGCCGGACGGCCGGCCGGTGGTGCACAACACCACGGTGCGCCGCATCGCCGTCAGGGACGAGCCGTTCTGCGCCATCCAGATCACCGACGTGACGTTGCAGGTGGAGCGCGAGCGCTACCTGCGCGAACGGCGCGAGGCGCGCTACCGCGCCGTCGTCGACACCGCGCAGGACGCCATCGTCACCACCGACGCCGCCGGCACCATCCAATGGCTGAACCGCGCGGCCGAGCGGCAGTTCGGCTATGGCGCCGACGCGGCGGTGGGACTGCCCATCGCCACCGTGCTGGGCGAGGGTGCGGCGCGCTGGCTGGAGCCGGCCGGGACCGGGCCGGACAGCGCCGGACCGTTCGAGGTGACCGGGCGCCGCCGGGACGGCGGACCGGTGGAGCTGGAGATGTCGGTCGCCCGCTGGACGGCGGAAGGCTCCAACGTCTTCATCACCGGCATCCTGCGCGACATCACCGAGCGCATGCGCGTGCGGGCGGAGCTGCAGCGGGCGCTGGACCAGAAGAGTCTGCTGCTGCGCGAGGTGAACCACCGCGTGAAGAACAGCCTGCACCTCGTGTCCAGCCTGCTGTCGCTGCAGCTGCGCGGCGTGACGGAGGAGCGGCTGCGCCATCATTTCCGCGACGCCATCAGCCGCATCCACGCCATCGCCCAGGTGCACGCGCGCCTGTACCAGACCGAGCGGTTCGAGACGGTGGAACTGGCGACCTACCTGCACGCGCTGGCCGACGACCTGCTCGCCGCGTCGGGCGGGGCAACGGCGTGCGACCTGCGCATCGACGCGGAGGAGGTCGAACTGCCCATCGACCAGGCGATCCCGCTGAGCCTCGTCGCCAACGAGCTGATCACCAACGCCATCAAGCACGGTGCCGGCGGGCAGGTGCGGATCGACGTCACGCTGCGGCGGGTCGGCCGCGACCTGGAATTCGCGGTGACCGACGATGGTCCGGGCCTGCCCGCCGACTTCGACCCGGACCGGGCGAAGAGCCTGGGCCTGCGCATCGTCACCACCCTGACGCGGCAGATCGGCGGCACGCTGCACATGGACCCGACCCCGCGCGGCGCCCGCTTCCGCATCGCCGTCCCGCTGACCGAGGAGCACGCCGAGGTGACGGCGGGGTAAAATCCCCTCTCCCGCAAGGCCACGTGATGCACACATCGGTGGAGGCTGAAAAGCCCTTCTCCCCTCGCTCTCGCCGGATCTTCGATCCGGCTGCCGCGACAGGCGGATGCCTCTAGCATCCGCTGAAAGCGGGAGAAGGGTTGGGATGAGGGGTCATTACCGCCGGAAGGCGGGAAAAGAGTCTTGTTCTCCGGCCTGCCGGCCGTAACCACCCTCACCCCAACCCCTCTCCCCTCAAGGGAGAGGGGCTTTTTCCTTTGCCATATCAGTACGTTACCGTCCGCTGGACGATGTGTGCATCATGTAGCCCCGCAAGGGGGGAGGGGCTTTCGAAGACGCAACGAAAAAGGGGCCGCCCGGTGGGCAGCCCCTTTTTCCATGTCCGGAAACCGGATGGCCGGCGTCAGGAAACCCGCTCGCGCAGGGCCTTCAGCAGGCCGTTGATGTTGCCGCCGTTCGATTCGATGACCGACGCGAACTCCTGGCGCTGGGTGACGCCCATGCTCACGCCCTCGACGCTGACGTCGATGATCTTGTGGGCGGCGTCCTTCTTGCGCACGCGCCAGTCGACGGCGATGGGCGGACCGCTGGGGCGGACGATCTGCGTGGTCACCGCGGTGTCGCTCTCGCCCACCTGCTTGGTGCCGGTGATGCGGAACGTCTCGCCCGAATACTCGATGAAGCGGTTCGCGTAGGTCTGCACGATCAGCTGCTCGAACAGCTTCTCGTACTCCTTCTGCTGCTCGGGCGTGGCTTGGTTCCAGTACTTGCCCAGCACCCAGCGGCTGATGTAGGGCACGTCGAAGCCCTGGTACAGCAGGTCGCGGAAGCGGGCCAGCGCCTGCGGGCGGGCCAGATCCTTGCGGGCGAAGGTGTTGATCGCCTCGTTGCCGAGCGTGTTGATGAAGTCGGCTGCGCCCTTGTCGGTGATCGACTGGGCGAAGGCGGCGGGTACGGCCCGGCTGCCAACCGCGAGCAGGGCCGCACAGGTGAGGAGGAGGCGACGGTTCAGCATGGCTCAGGTCAAAGTGGCTGCGGGCGATTGCTTGTCAATGCCCGCGAAGAGGGTTCTCGATCGGATAGAGCCTGCGCTCAGCGCTTTTGCGATCAGCGCTTCGGGGCCGCCGGATCGGCCGGGAAGTCCGGCTGCTCCGCCGGGGTGCCCTTGCCGTCGTTGATCTCGACTTGACGGCGCTGGCGGTACAGGCTGCGCAGCGAGGCGTAGGGGTCGACCGAGTTGCGGCGGATGTCGTCGATGGTGCCCAGGTACTGCGAGCGGGTGTCGATGGTGGTGGCACCGGCGCGCCCGTACAGCGCGCCCTTGGCACCGCCGGCGTTGGCGGCGATGCGCACCGGGTCGGCCACCGTGTCGACGGCGAGGCCGGTGGCGTCGCGCAGGCCCGACGGACCCAGCAGCGGCAGCACGAGGTACGGGCCGTCGCCCAGGCCCCACACGGCGAGCGTCTGGCCGAAGTCTTCCGATTCGTACGGGATCCTGGCGGCCGTGGCGACGTCGGCGATGCCGCCGGCACCCAGGATGGTGTTGGTCAGGAAGCGACCGGTCGCGTCGATCGCGCCCTGGCCGTCGCCCTGCAGCAGCTGGTTGGCGATGACCAGCGGCATCGTCAGGTTGACGAGGAAGTTGTGCACGACCTCGCGGATCGGGTCGGGCACGGTGTTGACGTACACCTCCGTCGCCGGGCGGACCAGCAGGATGTCCGTGCCTTCGTTGAAGCCCCAGATGGCGCGGTTGACCGGCTCGATCGGGTCGTTCGCCGAATCGCCGGACGGGGTCGCGCAGGCGGCGGTGGCGAGGATCAGGGCCGTCGCGGCGGTGCGCAGGAGGGAGCGGGAAAGGCTGGCCAGCGTCATGGCGGAACGGCTTCGTCGTGGTTCACGGGGGCGGTTCGCCCCCCGGTCCTTCGCGGTGCACGCACCGGGGAACGGGAGGGGCAGTGGATCTCCACCGGCGGGAACCGGCAAAAACTCTGCCATTCCGTCCACTAACACAGGCGCCGCCTTTTGACCAGCGTGTGACAAGCGGTGGCCCGCGCAATCCTAAACGGTGTGGTAAGGATGCCGACGTGTACGCACGAACGCGCGCCGCGCCGGGAGAGCGCGTTGGGGGGAGGCGGGACGGATGCAGCGGAATTCGGTTTACGCTGCATAAAGATATCTTTATATCTGTATCCAAGGTCGGCGGGGCGATGGGCGCCGCGCGGCCGAGGCGTGGCGAACGGGTGGACGGCGGGCGATGGACGACCTGCTTGCGACATTGAAGGCGGCGGCGGAGACCACCCGGCTCCGGCTGCTGGCGCTGTGCGCCCACGGCGAGCTGACGGTGAGCGAGCTGACGCAGATCCTTGGCCAGAGCCAGCCGCGCGTGTCGCGCCATCTCAAGCTGCTGTGCGACGCCTGCCTGCTCGACCGCTTCCGCGAGGGCACCTTCGCCTTCTACCGGCTGGCCGAGAAGGGGCCGTCGGCGGAACTGGCGCGCGTGCTGGTGGACGCCATTCCCGGCGACGACCCGACGCTGGCGCTGGACCTGGAGCGGCTGGAGGCGATCAAGCGCGCCCGGTCCGAGGCCGCGTCCTCCTATTTCCGCGAGAACGCCGGGCGCTGGCATGAGATCCGCTCCCTCCACGTGCCCGAGCGCGAGGTGGAGGAGGCGCTGGTCCGCCTGCTGCCGGATGGCGACCTGGGCGACCTGCTGGACGTCGGCACCGGCACCGGGCGCATGCTGGAGGTGCTGGGGCCGCGCGCGCGGCGCGCCGTGGGCGTCGACCAGTCGCGCGAGATGCTGGCCATCGCCCGCGCCAACCTGGAGGCGGCGGGCCTGCGCCATTGCCACGTGCGGCAGGCCGACATGTACCAGCTGCCGTTCCCGTCCGGCTCCTTCGACGCGGCGGTCATCCATCAGGTGCTGCATTTCGCCGAGGACCCGGCCGACGTGCTGGGCGAGGCGGCGCGCGTGCTGCGCCCCGGCGGGCGGCTGCTGGTCGTCGACTTCGCGCCGCACGGGCTGGAGGCGCTGCGCAGCGAGCACGCCCACCGCCGCCTGGGCTTCGCCGACGGCGAGATCACGCTGTGGTGCCGTCAGGCCGGGCTCGACTGCCGCGACGTCGTGCACCTGCCGGGCGACCCGCTCACCGTTTCCATCTGGCCGGCGACCCGCCTTGCGGGACGCGCGGCCTCCCCATCCGTCCTCTCCAGCACCGGAGCCACACCATGACCACCGGCCCGTCGGTCAGCTTCGAGTTCTTCCCGCCCAAGACGGAGAAGATGGAGCAGAGCCTCTGGCAGGCGATCCAGCGCCTCGCCCCGCTCGCCCCCGCCTTCGTGTCGGTGACCTACGGGGCCGGCGGCTCGACGCGCGAGCGCACGCACAACACCGTGTGCCGCATCCAGCGCGAGACCGGCATCCAGGCCGCCGCGCACCTGACCTGCGTGGGCGCCACCCGCGCGGAGATCGACGCCATCGCCCGCACCTACTGGGACGCCGGCATCCGCCACATCGTGGCGCTGCGCGGCGACCCGCCGGAGAGCGAGGGCGGGGCGGGTGCCGTCTACGTGCCGCACCCCGGCGGCTATTCCTACGCCGTGGACCTCGTGGAGGGGCTGCGCAAGGTCGCCGATTTCGAGATTTCGGTGGCCGCCTATCCGGAGGCGCACCCGGAGGCGCCCAGCGCGCAGTTCGACCTGGACAATTTGAAGCGCAAGGTGGACGCGGGCGCCACCCGCGCCATCAGCCAGTTCTTCTTCGACAACGCCGCCTTCCTGCGCTTCCGCGACCGCTGTGCGGCGGCCGGCATCGCCGTGCCGATCGTGCCGGGCATCCTGCCCATCACCAACTTCGCCCGCGCGGTGGAGTTCGCCGGCAAGTGCGGCGCCGCCATCCCGCAGGCGTTCATCGACGCCTTCGACGGGCTGGACGACGACCCGGAGACCCGCCAGCTGGTCGCCGCCACCATGGCGGCCGAGCAGTGCAAGGACCTGCAGGCGCACGGGGTGGAGCAGTTCCACTTCTACACGCTGAACCGCGCCGAGCTGACGGTCGCCATCTGCCGCATGCTGGGCGTGAGGGCCAAGGCCCCGGTGCAGGCGGCGGACTGACGCCGCTTTCTTTCATCCTGCCGAACAACCCCGCCGAACAACCCCCGACCGAGCCGTACGATGCCCCACATCCTCGACCTTCTGCGTGACCGCGTTCTCCTGTGCGACGGCGGGTTCGGCAGCCGCATCCAGGCGCTCGACCTCGACGTCGAGAAAGACTACTGGGGGCACGAGAACTGCACCGACATCCTGCCGCTGTCCCGGCCGGACATCGTCCGCGAGATCCACCGCGGCTATTTCGAAGCTGGCGCCGACATGGTGGAGACCGACACCTTCGGCGCCTCGCCCGTCACGCTGGGCGAGTTCGGGCTGTCGGACAAGGCGTTCGAGATCAACGTGCGCGCGGTCGAATTGGCGCGCGAGGCGGCGGAGACGTTCACGGACGGGCGCGCGCGCTTCGTCCTCGGCTCCATCGGGCCGGGCACCAAGCTGCCCAGCCTGGGCCACATCGCGTACCCGGAGCTGGAGGAGAGCTTCCGCGTCCAGGCGGCCGGGCAGATCGCCGGCGGCTGCGACGCCATCCTGATCGAGACCTGCCAGGACCCGCTGCAGATCAAGGCGGCCGTCAACGGCGTCAAGCGCGCGCGCAAGGAGGCGGGGACCGACACGCCGGTCTTCGTGCAGGTCACCGTTGAGACCACCGGCACGCTGCTGGTCGGCACCGACATCGCGGCGGCGGCCACCATCATCCAGGCCCTCGACGTGCCGCTGATCGGCCTCAATTGCGCCACCGGCCCCATGGAGATGGGCGAGCACGTGCGCTGGCTGGCGCAGAACTGGCCGGGCCTGATCTCCGTGCAGCCGAACGCCGGCCTGCCGGAGCTGGTGGACGGCAAGACGCACTACCCGCTGGCGGCCGGCGACTTCGCGCACTGGCTGGAGCGCTTCGTCACCGACGACGGCGTCAACCTGGTGGGCGGCTGCTGCGGCACCAACGTGCCGCACATCGCGGCGGCCGACGCCATGCTGCGCAAGCTGGCCCCGGCCGGCGGCCACCGCCCGGCGCCCAAGGGGCGCACGGTGCACTGGATCCCCGCCGCCGCCTCGCTGTACTCCCAGGTCACGCTGCGCCAGGAGAACGCCTTCTTCGCCATCGGCGAGCGCTGCAACGCCAACGGTTCCAAGAAGTGGCGCGAGCTGCAGGAGAAGGACGACTGGGACGGCTGCGTCGAGATGGCGCGCGAGCAGGTGAAGGAGGGCAGCCACGCGCTGGACGTCTGCACCGCCTTCGTCGGCCGCGACGAATCGGCGGAGATGCAGGCGGTGGTGCAGCGCTTCGTCGGCTCCGTCACCGCCCCGCTGGTCATCGATTCCACCGAATACCCGGTGCTGGAGAAGGCCTTGCAGCTCTACGGCGGCAAGGCGATCATCAACTCCATCAACTTCGAGGACGGCGAGGAGCCGGCCAGGAAGCGCCTGGAACTGGCCAAGACGTTCGGCGCGGCGGTGATCGCGCTGACCATCGACGAGGAGGGCATGGCGAAGACGGCCGAGCGCAAGCTTGAAGTCGCCAAGCGCCTCTACGACATGGCGGTGGGTGAGTACGGGCTGAACCCGGCCGACCTGCTGTTCGATCCCCTCACCTTCACCATCGCGACGGGCAACGAGGACGACCGCAAGCTCGCCATCTGGACGCTGGACGGCATCGAGGCGATCGCGAAGGCGATGCCGGAGTGCCAGATCATCCTCGGCCTCTCCAACGTCTCGTTCGGCCTGAACGCGGCGGCGCGGCACGTGCTGAACTCGGTCTTCCTGGACCACGCGGTGAAGCGCGGCATGACCGGCGCCATCGTGCACGTGTCCAAGATCATGCCGCTGCACCTGATCCCCGAGCAGGAGGTGAAGACCGCCGAGGACCTGATCTTCGACCGCCGGGCGGAAGGATACGACCCGCTCCAGGCCTTCATCGCCCTGTTCGAGGGCCGCAAGGCCGCCGACGCCAAGAAGAAGGCGCGTCCGGAGACCATCGAGGAGTGCCTGAAGCAGCGCATCATCGACGGCGACCGCACCGGCCTTGAGGACGACCTGCGCAAGGCGCTGGAAAAGTACGCGCCGCTGGACATCATCAACACCTTCCTCCTGGACGGCATGAAGGTGGTGGGCGAGCTGTTCGGCGCCGGCAAGATGCAGCTGCCCTTCGTGCTCCAGTCGGCCGAGACCATGAAGGCGGCGGTGGCCTTCCTGGAACCGCTGATGGAGAAGGTGGAGGGGCAGCAGAAGGGCACGATGGTCCTCGCCACCGTGAAGGGCGACGTGCACGACATCGGCAAGAACCTCGTCGACATCATCCTCACCAACAACGGCTACAAGGTCGTTAACCTGGGCATCAAGCAGCCGGTCGGCGCCATCATCCAGGCCGCGAAGGAGCACAAGGCCGACGCGGTGGGCATGTCCGGCCTGCTGGTGAAGTCCACCGTCGTCATGCGCGAGAACCTGGAGGAGATGACGCGCGAGGGGCTGGAGGTGCCCGTCCTGCTGGGCGGTGCCGCGCTGACGCGGACTTATGTTGAGGAGGACTGCGCCGCCTCCTACGGCTCCGGCCGCGTCGCCTACGCCGGTGACGCGTTCGACGGGCTGACGCTGATGGACCAAGTGGTGTCCGGCACCTTCGACAACCAGCTGGCGATCCAGCGCGTGAAGCGCCAGGGCCGCCCGGTGAACCGCCGCCGCACGCTGGGCCGTGCCACGGACGCCGCCACCGATCCGGTGGACAAGGACGTGGTGCGCGCCCGCCGCGCCCGCCTGGGCGAGGGCGTGGCCGTGCCGGCACCGCCGTTCTGGGGGCCGAGGGTGCTGGAATACGTGCCGCTGAAGACGCTGGTCACATACCTGAACGAGCGCATGGTCTACCAGCTGCACTGGGGCTACCGGAAGGACGGCCGCACGCTGGGCGAGTTCATGGAGTGGTCGAAGAAGGAGCTGCGCCCCATCCTCGACCGCCTGCTGGCCCAATGCGCCAAGGAGGAGATCCTGCGCCCGCAGGCCGTCTACGGCTATTGGAAGGCGGCGGCGGACGGCAACGACCTGATCCTGTTCGAGGAGGACGGCCGCACCGAGGCCGCGCGCTTCACCCTGCCGCGTCAGGCCAAGGAGGACGGCGAGTGCATCGCCGACTTCTTCCGCGACGTGAACGACGCGGAACGCGACGTGATCGGCCTGCAGGTCGTCACCATGGGCCAGCACGCGTCGGAAGTGGCGCGCCAGTGGTTCGAGGAGAACCGCTACCAGGACTACCTGTACCTGCACGGCATCTCGGTGGAGATGGCCGAGGCGATGGCCGAGTACGTGCACGCCCGCATCCGCGCCGAGCTGGGCTTCGGCGCCGAGGACGCGCGCGACAAGGACAAGCTGCTCCAGCAGGGCTACCACGGCTCCCGCTACAGCTTCGGCTATCCGGCCTGCCCGAACCTGGAGGATCAGGCGGCGCTGCTGCGCCTGCTGGACGCCGGCCGCATCGGCGTGTCGCTGACCGACGAGCACCAGCTTGACCCGGAGCAGAGCACGTCGGCCATCGTCGTGCACCACCCGCGGGCGAAGTACTTCAGCGTGTGATGGGCATGCCTCCGCCGCCGTGTTCTAGTGGCGGTGGAGGCATCCCATGGCCGTGGTCGACGAGGTCGCCTCCTGGCTTGCCGAGATCGAGGCGGCGCGGGACGAGGTGGTGCGGTTCCTCGGCCTGGGCTGATGCCCACCGCGCACGCATTTGCTTAACGTTTGCACATCGGCCTTAAGACGTTTTCAAGCTTGTCGTATTACAAATGTCAGCCTGACCAGCAAGGTGCGGGGTGGCTTTGCGCGCCCGCGCGGGTCCCATGTGGAGACAGGCGATGAATGCGATTCTCGGGGTGGCGGAGCGGCTGCTCGGCCGGGTCAAGGTGTCGCACAAGCTGGCCTTGGCGCTGCTGCCGCCCATCGTCGGGCTGCTGATCCTGTCCGTGCGCGTGGTCTGGCCGCAGGTCGAGGTGGGCCGCGAGGCGGAGCGCATGAAGGACATGACGCGCGCCACCATCACCATGACCGCGCTGGTCCACGAACTCCAGAAGGAGCGCGGGCTGTCGTCCAACTTCCTGGCCGGCGGCGGGGCCGCCGCCGACGCCGAGCGGCTGGAAAAGCAGCGCGCCAAGTCCGCCGAACAGGCCGAGGCGCTGCACGGGGTGTTTCGCGCGCTGTCCGGCGACCAGCGGCTGCAGGCGCTGGCGGCCGAGGCGCAGACGGCGGTGGGCGGCGTGACGGCGCTGCGCGATCAGGTCACGGGGTTGCGGATCAAGCCGCTGGAGGCCGTGCAGCGCTACACCGCGCAGATCCGCCTGATCTTGGACGCCGCCGCGCGCGTGCCGACGCTGGCGACGCGCCCCGATCAGGCGGCGGCGGCCGGGACCCTGCTGGCGCTGACCGAGGCCAAGGAACGGCTGGGCCAGCAGCGCGCCACGGGGGCGGCCGGCTTCCGCTCCGGCAAGTTCACGCCCGACGTGCACGAGCGCTTCGTCCTGCTGACCGGCGAGTACGAGGCGCTGATGACCGCGCTGAAGTCGCGCGTCACGGCCGAGCAGGCGCGCATCCTGGCGGACACGGTGTCGGGTGCCGCCGTGGACGAGGTGCGCCGCATGCGCGCGGTCGGCACGGCCGGCGGCTATGGCGGCGAACTGGCCGGCATCACCGGGCCGCTGTGGTTCGACACCATCACCAAGCAGATCGACCTGCTGCGCGTGGTGGAGGAACGCTTCGCGGGCGACCTTCTCGCCCTGGCGGACGCGGAGCGGGCGCGCGCCACCACCGAGTTCCAACTGGTGCTGGCCGGCGTGATCCTGCTGTTCGTCGTGCTGACCGTGTGGGCGGTGGTCGTGGCGCGCAGCATCACCCGGCCGCTGGGCGGGCTGAAGGCGTCGCTGGAGCGGCTGGACCGTGGCGAGCGCGCCTTCGACGTCGGCGGCACCGACCGGCTGGACGAGATCGGCGCCATGGCGCGCGCGGTGGAGAAGTGCCGCGACGGGCTGGCGAACGCCGACACCCTCGCCGCCGAGCAGCACAAGGCGCAGGAGGCGCGGCTGAAGCGCGCGGGCGAGCTGGAGCGCATCGTCGACGCCTTCGACCGAGAGATCGAGCGCATCGCCGCGCAGCTGGCCGGCGAGGCCGGCGGGCTGAAGAGCAACGCCGAGACCCTGACCGCCATCGCCCGCACCACCAGCGAGCAGGTGGTGGCCGTCGCCGCCGCGTCCGAGGAGGCGTCGGGCAACGTGCAGGCGGTCGCCACCGCGGCGGAGGAGCTGTCGGGCTCCATCGCCGAGATCGGCCGGCAGATGACGCTCTCCTCCACCCGCGCCGAGGCGGCGGTGAAGGAGGTGGAGCAGGCGACCGAGACGATTGCCGGCCTGGACGCCGCCGCCAAGCGGGTGGGGGAGATCGTTCACCTGATCCAGGACATCGCCAGCCAGACGAACCTGCTGGCGCTGAACGCCACCATCGAAGCGGCGCGGGCCGGCGAGGCCGGCAAGGGCTTCGCGGTCGTGGCGAGCGAGGTGAAGAACCTCGCCAACCAGACGGCGAAGGCGACCGAGGACATCACCGCCTACGTCGGCGAGATCCAGGGCGCCACGCGGCAGGCGGTGCACGCGATCGCCGGGGTGGGGCGCGGGGTGCAGGAGATCGAGGCGACCATCGCCGCCACCGCCGACGCGGTCGACCAGCAGAACGCCGCCACCGGCGAGATCAGCCGCAACGTCCAGCAGGCCGCCAGCGGCACGCAGGAGGTGTCGCAGAGTGCCGCATCCGTCGGCACCCGCTCGGCCGAGACCGGCGCCATGGCGCAGAACGTCTTGAGCGCCGCCGACGGCCTGTCGGCCCATGCCGAGCACCTGCGCCGGCAGGTCGGCAGCTTCATCGCGCAGGTGAAGGCGGTGTGAGGCCGCGCGGCGCGGGCGTCGAGGAAAAGAAGGGGACACGGATGGACACGGATGCCGGCGGGGCCGGCCACGGATGAACACGGATGATTTTTCTATCCGTGTCCATCCGTGCGAAATCCGTGTGCATCCGTGTCTCAAAGCCCGCCTCCCGGCACGCACGGTCGGTCGGCGGACGGAATGTCTGGCTTCCCAACGGCGCCGGGCTTCCGTATCGTAGGGGGCATGACGAACGCCGCCCCCCTTGAGTTGCACCGCGACACGGTCCGCCCGGAGTGGATCGACTACAACGGCCACATGAACGTGGCCTACTACCTGCTGGCCTTCGACCACGCCACCGACGCCGTGTTCGATCACTTCGGCATCGGCAAATCCTATGTGGAGGCGGAGTCCCGCTCGCTGTTCGTGGTCGAGGCGCATCTGACCTACGCGCGGGAGGTTACGGCGGGCGATCCGCTGCGCTTCGCCTCGCGCGTCCTGGCGGTGGACGACAAGCGGCTGCACCTGTTCCACGAGATGTTCCACGCCGAGGACGGGTTCCTCGCCGCCACGGCCGAGTTCATGCTGGTGCACGTCGACCTCGCCGACCGTCGCAGCGCGCCGTTCCCAGCGGCGGTGCGGGCGGCGCTGGACGCCACGGCGGCGGCGCACGCGGCGCTGCCGCGGCCGCCGCAGGCGGGGCGGGCGGTGGGCGCGCGCCGGCCCTCCGCCTGAAACGGGTTTCGTCCAAGGCGAACGGCTTTTGCGTTTGGCAATCGGCGGGCGGTGCCCTATCTGTGAGCGGATGAAGACGACACCGTTCGCCGCCTTCGCCCTGCTGCTCGTGCTGGCCGCGTCTCCGGCGGCGGCGGAATGCGCCGACCCGCCGCAGCCCAAGGTCAACTGGCGGCGCTGCTATTTCGACGGGCGCGAGTTGACCGGCGCCAACCTCACCGAAGCCGAACTGCGCGACGCCACCTTCGCACGGGCGACGCTGAAGGACGTTGCCTTCACCAAGTCCGACGCCTACCGCGCCAAGTTCAACAGCGCAACCATGGCGGGGGCCAGGTTGGACGGCGCGCGGCTGATCGAGGCGGACTTCACCCGCGCCGACCTGACCGGCGCCTCGTTCCGCGAGGCGGACCTGCGCAACGCCAAGCTGGTCAGCGCCAACCTGAAGAAGGCCGACTTCACCGGCGCCCACCTGACCGGCGCCGATTTCCGCCACGCCGACCTGTCGGGCGCCACCTGGATCGACGGCAAGCGGGTGTGCGGCGAAAGCTCGATAGGCCAGTGCAATTGAGGACGGGCAATTGACATAAGTGCGACCGATTGCCCGGTGCGCAAAGGACTCTTGCCGCACGCCGGATTGCCTGGATAGGGTGCCCGAAGGCGGGCGGCAGGGGTGACGGTTTTGGCCTACAGCGACGATTTCGAGCGGGCGAGCGAGCTGGCACGGCGCGCCATGGAGCGCATGCTGACCGAGGAGCTGCCGCCCAACCCGGAGAACTTCACGCTCTGGTACGCCTACCACAGCGGGTCGCTGCCGGACCTGACGCGCGCCATCGACATCGCGTTGCGCGACAGCGGCGCGCTGACCCAGTCGCACTGCGACGAGTTGTTCAAGCGCTTCTTCACGCTGGACGCCGAGGCGCAGGCCATCCGCGAGACCAGCGAGCGGGCCCGCTCCGCGCTCGCCAAGATCCTGGAAATGCTGAACGCCGTCGGCACCGAGACCAACCGCTACGGCAACGCGCTGGCCGGCTTCCAGGGGGAGCTGGAGCAGCCCATGTCCATGGGCGACCTGCGCGCCATGGTGGCCGCCATCGCCGCCGAGACGACGGCCATCGTCGAACGGCAGACGCGGCTGCAATCCCAGCTGCTGGACTCCAGCCAGCAGCTGGCCGAGATGCGCGTCAGCCTGGACACCGCGCGGCGCGAGGCGATGACCGACGGGCTGACCGGCATCGCCAACCGCAAGGCCTTCGACCTGACGCTGAACGAGGCGTCGCAGGAATCGGCGCGCGAAAACCTGCCGCTGACGCTGCTGATGGTCGACATCGACCATTTCAAGACGTTCAACGACACGCACGGGCATCTGGTGGGCGACCACGTGCTGCGCCTCGTCGCCAAGGTTCTGACCGAGTGCATCAAGGGCCGCGACACGGCGGCCCGCTACGGCGGCGAGGAGTTCGCGATCATCCTGCCGCACACGGCGCTGGACAACGCCGCCAAGCTGGCCGAGCAGATCCGCGTCACGGTGGGCTCGCGGGCGATCGTCAACAAGACGCGCAACGCCTCCTACGGCACGGTGACGCTGTCGATCGGCGCCGCCCAGTACCGCGCGGGCGAGCCGCTGGCCGACCTCATCCGCCGCGCCGACGCCGCCCTCTACACCGCCAAGCGGACGGGACGGAACAAGGTGTGCGTCGAGGCCGAGTAAGGATTTGGCGGCCTTATCGATCAAAGAAGTAATCTTTGGTCGAGGCCGGTGAATTTATGTTGCCGCCCCCAGCAAGATTGTAATGTAGCTGCATGTAAAGCGGCTGTCCAGATTTGCAAGCTTGCTATTGTCAATCATTTGTTTGCTATGGCGTTGTCGAGCGATGGCGTTGCCATTGCATGATTCTACCTGGTTCAATTGTAACAAATTGGTACTGGCGGACGAATCCGCTTGCGCAGCTGAAGATGCCGACTTTAACTCATACCCCGGTATGCAAGGGGGCTTGCGGGTCGCCTGGGACGCCCACGGGGCATGGGGCCGAACGGCCTCCGATCCCCGGCGACGCCGGCAACAGGGGGTGAGGATGTTCGCTAATATCAAGGTCGGCGCGAAGGTCGCCGCAGGCTTTGCCGTCGTCGTGGTACTGCTCGCCGTGCTGGGCGGCGTATCCTGGCAGGGGGCTGCCGGCTCGAAGGAGCATCTGGATGAGTTCGCCAGCCAGTCGGCCATCGCCGAGCTGATGTCCCGCGCGGACGCCACGGTGCTGCAGGCCCGCATGGCGGCGCTGCGCTTCACCTACACCGCCAACGAGGCGGAGGTGAAGGTGGTGCGGGAACGGATCGAGCAGGCGCGCCAGGAACTGCTGGAGGTCCGCAAGCTGATCGTCGACGACGAAGGGCGCCGCCCCGTCGACGACGTGCTCTCGACCCTTCAGGACTACGTGGCGGCCTTCGACACCATGGCCAAGGACCGCGTGAAGCGCGAGACCCTGACCAACACCATCCTGTTCGAGGCCGGCTCGAAGCTGCGCGGCATCCTGCTGGAGATCCGCCAGGGCGAGGAGCAGGCGGGGAACCTGCCGGCGGTGGTGGCGTACGGGCGCGTCGCCGAATCCGTGTGGACGTCGCGCATGCTGGTGTCGCGCATCCTGGCCGGCGACAAGCAGTACGGCTTCGACACCGTCCAGAAGAACCTCGCCACGGCGCAGCAGGCCATCGACGAGGCGTCGTCGCTGACCCTGCCGCCGGAGCAGATGGAGCGCCGGGCCGCCGCCGTGGCGCTGCTGCGCACCTTCACCGACGGCCTGCGCGGGCTGGAGGAGAGCTTCGCGGCCGTGGAGCGGATCCGCGACGCCACGCTGGGTCCGCTGGGCAGCAAGGCGACGGCGAAGATGAAGGTGGTCCGCGACGCGGCCACCGCCCTGCAGGCCGACCTGCGCATCAAGGCGACGAGCGCCGCGGACAGCGCCGAGACGGCGGCGGAGGTGCTGACGCCGGTGGCCGTCGTGCTGGCGATCCTGCTCGCCTGGGTGATCGGCCGCGGCATTTCGCGGCCCATCGTGGCGATGACCGGGGCCATGGACCGGCTGGCCCAGGGCGACACCGCCGTGGAGGTGCCGGCGGCCGGCCGCAAGGACGAGATCGGCCGCATGGCCGCCGC
>NZ_DASPMG010000054.1:0-7935 GCF_035627195.1 Azospirillum sp. | reverse complement strand
GCGGCGTGGATCGAAGGCGCCGTCCGGCAGCACGAGGTCGCCCAGAATGCCGGTGGCGACCACCAGCCCTCCCCTTCCCTCTTCCATTCCCGCTGCGTCCGCCACAACGCCCTCTCGAAGCCAGATACCCGGTTTAATAGTAGTATCATGGGTTTCACCCGTTTTCTACGTCCGAAAAGAACGCTTGTCGGACGGAAGCTGGACGATGAAACGTCCGTGTCACCAAGAGGCGCTTCAAAACACTCAATCGGGTGTTTCGGGTGTGGAAGTAAGTGGGAGAAGGCCGCGCAAAGCGGCAAGATCGATGGGTTCTAAACCGATCTGCTCTCTTCTAACCGGATCTGGTCTGCAAAACCCCAGTCGGTCTGGGGCGGAAACCACGCGAAACCAGCTTTTAAACTGATCAGCCCGACAACGACACGCTGCGCAACAGGCTGCAAATCCAGGCGTCAGAGCGCGGGGAGCGCACTGTCCCCTTGCGTTTGGGAACCGTCCGGTCCTGACAAAGGAGCCCGAGCGCGTACGCGTGGGACGCCTATCGATGCGACGAAAGCAAATAAGCCTTTCAGTATCATTCTGCCAACCCACGGCCGATCGCCCGTTGACCGCTCCGCGCTCCGCTCGTATCGTAACAGTAAGTCGGTGGTCCGCTACTTCGTCTCCTACGCCCACGACGACACGCTGACCGCCGACCTCCTGAAGCGGCTGAAGCAGCGCCTCGCCCTCGCCCCCACCTGCGTGTTCGAGGCGTGGGACGACCGGGAACTGCAGCCGGGCCAGCGCTGGCGCGACGAGATCCTGGAGGCGATCGCCCGCTGCCCCATCGGGCTGCTGCTGGTCAGCCCGGCGTTCCTCGGCAGCCGCTTCATCACGGCGGAGGAGCTGCCGCGCTTCGTCGCCCGCACGCCGGACGAGCCCGCACCCGGCAAGCGCGCCATCCCGGTGGCCGTGAAGCGGCTGGCGTTCGACGGCACGATGGACCTGAAGGGGCTGGCGGAGGTCCAGGTGTTCCACGACCGCAAGGGCAGGGACTACCAGAGCTGCACCACCGGCCGGCAGCGCGACGACTTCGCCGACGACCTCTACTAGCAGATGCTGAAGGCGGTCGCCGGCCTGTTCCCCACCGATCCCCCTGCCCCGCCGGACGAGCCGCGCGGGCGCGACCTGGACACGTCGCTGCGCCGGGCCATGCACGGCCGCCTGCCCGGCTGCCTGGTGCCGACGGAGGGGCACAGCGGCACGCTGGACAAACTGGTGAAGGCCCTGCCCGCCCCCACCCCGGGCGCCGGAGCCGAGGCGGGCGAGCGGCGGGACGCCGTGAGCTTCCTCATAGAATGGGCCGCCAACCCGAAGGCGCAGCCATACTGCGCCCTGCTGGGCGACCTGGGCATGGGCAAGACGACCACCTGCGTGGCCTTCACCGACGCCCTGCTGCAGGCGCGCGACGGCGGTGGGCCGAACCGGCCGCCGTTGCCCATCTACCTGGACCTGCGGAACCTGGGGGAGGTCGTCGGCGGCGACCTGACGCTGGAGCCCATCCTCGATCGGGTGCTGAAGGGCACGTGGCGCGGCGGCCAGACCAACCCCGGCCTGACGGCGACGGAGGTCATCCGGCTGGTGCGCGAGGAGGGCGCCCTGGTCATCTTCGACGGGCTGGACGAGGTGCTGGTCCACCTCTCCCCCGCCGCCGGCCAGCGCTTCACGCGCGAGCTGTTCCGCATCCTGCCCCCTGCCCTGCTGACGGAACCGGGCCGGCGCGCCGGGCGTCTGCTGATCTCCTGCCGCACACACTATTTCCGCACGCTGCGCGACCAGCAGACGCACCTGACGGCCGAGGGCCGCGACGGCATCCGCGCCGACCTCTACCGCACCTTCATCCTGCTGCCCTTCACCGAGGAGCAGATCCGCGCCTACCTGCGCCAAGCCCTGCCCGACCAGGACCCGGACCGCGTGCTGGAGCTGCTGCGCTCCGTCCACAACCTGACGGAAATGGCCGAGCGGCCCTACACGCTGAGCCTGCTGGCGGAGCACATCGGCGTGGTCGAGCGCTGGCGGGCGGAGGCGGCGCGTCACCGGGGTGGACCTCTACCGCCACATGGTGCTGTCCTGGCTGGAGCGCGACACCGGCAAGCACCAGCTGACCCCCGACCACAAGCATCTGCTGATGGAGCACTTCGCCGCCGCGCTGTGGCGCTCCGGCCGCAAGACCTGGAAGGTCGGCGCGGTCGAACAGGCGCTGATCGATCTGCTGCGCGAACGCCCGGACATCGCCGCCCATTACGAGGGCAAGGACCGCGAGCTGCTGAAGGAGGACCTGCGCACCGCCACCTTCCTGGCTCGCGAGGGCGATGATTCCTTCCGCTTCGCCCACACGTCGCTGCAGGAATTCTTCCTGGCCAGCCACCTGCACCGCACAAAATGGCTGCGCTGCCGGATGAGGAACGTCCACCCGCCGAGCAAGGAGCCGCCTGCGACGCTGTTCGCACTGTGCGAGCCGGAAATGGGGCCGCAGTTTGAGGCGGGGAGCGCGCGGTTGGAGGTGTTGGATGGGCATAGCGTCACCGTATACGCGTGTACTTTTGCGCCGGACGGGACGCGCGTAGCTTCCGCCGGGATTGATGGGACGCTGCGTCTGTGGGACGCCGCCTCCGGCGAAGCCCTCGCCGTCCTGCGCGGGCACGAGGACTGGGTTCAGTCCTGCGCCTTTTCGCCGGACGGCGCGTGCATCGCCTCCACCGGTGACGACGGGACACTGCGCCTGTGGGATCTGGCAAACGGCCAGGAGATTCTCCTGGTTCGCATCTTCATGGCTGGCGGTTGGTCCTCCATCGACCGTCTCAACAATCGCCTCGTCGAAGCCTCCGGCGACGCGTGGCGCTGGCTTCGGTGGGTCCTGCCCACGCCTGACGGCCCCCTGCCCCTCCCTGCCGAAGTGTTCGGCCCCCTGCCCGCGCCGGAGCGGCTGCGCGGCTCCGCCGGGACGCCGTAGCCGGCTGCGGGCGGCGGCGCGGCGGGTTGCTTCAAGACGCCGCGTTCCCGCGCCGCCCGTTCGGTGATCTGATCCGGTGACCGGGACCCGCCGCCGGAGGATCGCCGCCCCATGACGAACCATGAAACCAACCGGGACACGCAGGCCCCGCGCCTTGCCGTGCTGATCGACGCGGAGAACGTTCCCGTGTCGCTGTGGCCGGCCATCCGGCGGCGGCTGCCGCGGCTGGGGCGGCCGGTGCTGGTGCGCGCCTACGCGTGCGGCGGCGCGCCGGGGTGGGGCTTCGCCGACGGAGTGGAGGTGGTGGACGCCGGGGCGGCGGCCCGCGCGCCGAACGCGGTCGACTTCCTGCTGGCCTTCGACGCCGGCCGCATCCGGGAGTCCGGCGCAGTGGACGGCTTCGTCCTGGTCAGCGGCGACGATGGGTTCGCCGCCATGGTCAAGGCGCTGGCCGAGTCCGGTGCCGCGGTCCACGTCATCGTCCCGGCGATCGGCGAGACCTACGGCCGGCGCCTCGCGCGCCATGCCGACGTGTGCCTGCTGGTGGCGCCGCCGGCCGACCCAGTTGCCACCGAACGCGCCGACGGCGCGCCGCAGACCCTGGAGGCGCGCTTCGCCGAGGTTTTTCGCGGCTGCGGCGCGGATGGGGAGGGGTGGGTGCCGCTGTCCGTGCTGGGCGCCGCGCTGAAGGCTGCTGGCGTAGCGTTCCCCGGCAAGCTGGGCGCGCTCGTGTCCGCGATGCCGGGATTCGAGGTGCGTGGCGCCGACGCTACGGGCGCCACGGTTCGCCTGCACCACGACCGAGCGGCTCCGTAGACCCGCCGGGCGGGGCAGGGGAGGGGGCGCCGCCGGAGAAATTGCGACGTCGCAACCTTGCGACGTCGCAAATTCACGGGCGGCGGCTCAGCAGCGCGTCGATCTGGTCGCGCAACGCCTTCAGCGCCGTGATCTGGCCGTCATCCAGCGTTTCGGGCTCCAGCGCGGCAAGTCCCTCGGCGAACTTCGCGACGGCCTTGGTGATCTTCGCCGTGGCGGCGGGCGTCGCGGGTGCCGCGTCCTTGCGCGCCGCGCGAAGCTCCTTGATGGGCGCCCCGCCCTTCGCGCGCTCCCACAACGCCATCTGATGCGCCTTCGGCGCCTCGGCGATTTCGAACATGGCGTTGATGCCGACCCGGCCAGCATGGTTCGGATAGTCGTCGCGGATCGCGCCCGGCAGGTCCAGCAGCTTCAAGGTGCGGGACACGTAGGTGTCCGACTTGCCGATCAGGCGCGCCACGTCGCGCTGCGTCGCGGCGTTCTCCAGCATGCTGCGGATGCCGTCGGCCAGTTCCAGCGCGTTGAGGTCCGCACGCTGGATGTTCTCGACCAGCGCGGCGACGGACGGATTGGTGTTCCGGGTGACGACGGCCTTGATCGTCGTCTTGCCGGCGAGCCGGCTGGCCCGCACCCGCCGCTCACCGGCGATGAGCTGGAAGCGCTGGCCCGCCCGCGTCACCAGGATGGGCTGGATCACCCCGACCGACGCGATCGACGCCGCGAGGTCGCCGAGTTCGCCCTCGTCGAAGGTCTTGCGCGGCTGGCGCGGGTTCGGGTCGATGAGGTCCAGCGCGATCACCTTGAGGATGTCGCCGTCGTCGTCCGCGAACAGGCTGACCGTGTCGGCGGTCTGCTGAACCAGATCGTCCACGTCGTCGAGGTTCGACGTGTTCAGCTTACGCGGCGGCATTGATGGTCTCCTCGGTGAAGGCCAGGATGGCGTCCGCGATCTCGGCATAGCTTTCGGCACCGGCCGCCTTGGGGTTCAACTCCAGAACCGGCCGGCCGGCGAGGAACGATTTGCCGTAGTCGGCCGCGTCGCGCACCGGCGTGAACAGGCGCACACCCATCTTCTCGGACTGCCGCTGCAGCCGGCCCAGAACCTCCTGGTCGGCGGTGCGCCGGGCGTTGAAGAGGGTGGGGAGGATGCCCAGCAGCCGGATGTTCTTCTTCGCGAAGCGCCGGACCTTGTCAACGGTGCTGAACAGGCTCGCGATGCCGGCATAGGCCAGGCCCTCCGTCTGGCACGGAACGATCAGCGCGTCCGCGGCGGCCAGCGCCGTGACGGAGATGTAGCCGAGGTTGGGCGGGCAATCGAGCAGCAGGACGTCGTACCGGCCAACGACCTCCTCCAGCTTCGACTGCAGGACCCCGCCGGCGAGCGGGTTCGTAACCAGCGTCGCCTCGGCCTCGGCCAGCGAGATGCTGCTGGGGATCAGGTCGAACTGGCCGTCGCACACGGGGATGATGGCTTCGGCGGTGGGTGTGTCCTTCGTCAGCAGCCAGGTCAGCGTCTTGCCGACCTCGTCCAGCTTCTGTGGCTTCTGGCCGAGGTGGAGCGTGGCGCTGCCCTGCGGGTCGCAGTCGACGAGCAGCACCTTCTTGCCGCGCTGCGCCAGCAGCGTCGCCGTGTTCAGCGCGCTCGTGGTCTTGGCGACCCCGCCCTTCTGGTTGGCGAAGGCCACGATGCGGGCCGGCCCGGACGCCGTGCGCGTACGCGCCGCCAAGGCGTCGCGCACCACCGTGCTTACCAGATCGGGAACGGGCGTGCTGCCGGTCTCCCAGGCGCTGACCTTGTTGCGGTCATAGCGCCGGTCGAGCCGTTCGTTGAGCCATGCCGCCAGCCCGGCTTGGTCGAGTTGCCGCCCCTCGCGATAAGCCCGCAGTTCGGCTCCGCTGATTTTATCCGCCATGATCCGTGCTCCTGCCCGTTTGCGGCGAGAGTGGACCCGAGCGGATTCAGCGTCAACCCCTGATCTTCCGCTTACGGAAGACAGGTATTGCGGTTTCCGCTTTCGCTAGAAAGCCAGGGGGAAGTATCCGCCACAAGGCCGGCGATCCGCCCCCGCACATCCGTACTTTTGCGACCACGCCGGAAACGGCTGGCGGAAGATCGAAGCACCGGCCCGTACTTTTGCGACCGGCCACCGGAGTCCCCACAGATCCGGCGTCGCCCGCCCTCGCACCACCGTACTTTCGCGACCCCTCCTTCGGTCGCGGTCCCGGCCGAAGATGAAGGGGGAAGGGGAGGGCGGGCAGAGGCATCCCACACCCCCGTACATTTGCGACCTGTGCTCCCCGCACGACCCCGCCGCCGATTCGCGTCGAGCCGCCCCGTACTTTTGCGACCACGCCCGTTTGCCCACAGCCACCGTCCGTACTCTCGCGACCTTCCCCCGTACCTTCGCGACCTGCAGGCCCCGCCGACTCGGCCTATCAACCGTACTTTGGCGACCAAGCAACTAATAAGATTCCAAATAACTCTTCTACTAGCCCGGTCGCTAAAGTACGGATTGACCGGACCGCCCGCTGATCCGTTATTCGAGACAACGCAGTGAGGGAGGCCACGATGGGCTCGGTTCATGAACTGATCACCCGCGTCGGAGTCGAAGAGGCCCGCCGTCGGGTTCCGACGACCGATCGCAAGATCGTCGACACCGCTGCGGCCGTGCTCGCCACGGAAAGCCGGGCGATGGGCATCACCTATGCCGGCTTCTGTCTGACCTCGCTCCCCCACAACGAGCTTCCCGACGATCAGATCTGGGAACGCCACGGGCACCGGGTCAAGCTGGTCGTCGAGCCGGGGCGCCTTCCCGACCACACCGGCAACATGCGGCTCTATGGCGTGCCTTACGGCTCCCGCGCCCGCATGATCATGATCTATCTGCAAAGCCGGGCCATCCAGACCAATTCGCCGGAAGTCGAACTCGGCCAGTCCATGTACGAATGGATGACGCGGATGGGTATTTCCGACGGCGGCAAACAATACCGTCAGGTCCGCGAACAAGCCGACCGCATTTCCGCGTGCCACCTGACGTTCGTCTGGTCCGAGGAACAAGGCCAGCGCCAACGCTTCTCGAAGGACAGCATCGTCAAGGACGGCATCCAGCTATCCAGCGGTGATCCAAAACAGCTGCGCCTGTGGGTCGACACGGTGCGCCTTTCCGACAGCTTCTTCAAAGCGCTGAAGGAGCATCCGGTTCCCGTCTGGGAACCGGCGATGAAGCTGATTTCCAGCAAGAGCATGTCCATCGACCTCTACGTCTGGCTGGCTTACCGGCTTCACGTCCTGACCGAACCCACGCCCATCACATGGGCCGCGCTTTACGCGCAGTTCGGCTTTTCGTACCAGAACCTGAAGCACTTCAAGCCGCGCTTCATCGAATCGCTCAAGATGGCGACGGCGGTCTATCCGGAAGCCAACGTCGAGGTGAACGAGAAGGGACTGGTGCTTCGTCCTTCCGCTCCCCCGATCCCGCAGCGGAAGCTGCTCGGCTGACCGGCTCGGCTCCGGCCGGCATCTCGGCGCCGCAGGGCGGATCCGTACTTTTGCGACCGCCACCTCCCGCCGATCGCAACGCGACCATCCGTACTTTTGCGACCTCGTCCGGACCAGAATGGCGACGCGGGCCGACACATCTCACGATGCGGCCACGCGCTGAACGAGTGGCAGGTCCACGGCCTTGAGAGACATCCTTCGCGGAAGGATCGCCGGTCAACCGTCGCCCAGCAGGGCGTCGATGCGGCGGCGCAGGTCCAGGAGGGCGTCGCGGTCGGCCATCGCCAGCGGCTCCTCCATGGGCTCCAGCCGGGCGAAGACGCCGACCACGCGGCGCGCCGCGGCGATGGCGCGGGGCAGGGTGACCGGCCCCTCCGCCGCCACCGCCCGCCGCTTCTCGCGCGCCGCGCGCACGGTCAGCCCGCCGCGCTTGGCCAGCTCCCACATGGCCAGCTGCGCCGGCTCGTGGGTGACCCGCGCGATCTCGGTAAGCAGCGAGCGCGAGACGTGCCGGCGGTACGACGGGAACTCGCGCTGGATGCGGTCGGGCAGGCCGGCGATCACCATCACGTCGCCCACCCACGTCTTGGAGCGCCCGACGATGCGCGCGATGGCCTCGCGCGCGTGCCCC
>NZ_DASPMG010000053.1:0-18788 GCF_035627195.1 Azospirillum sp. | reverse complement strand
GTTGGGGGCGCCGCGCACCTTGACGCGGCGCTCGCGGCGGCGGGTGTAGTCGGAGGCCAGACGGCGCGCGCGGTCGCCGAGCGCCTTCATGCGCGCCCGGAAGGCGTCGTCGTTCAGGATCCCGTCGAAGATCGACCCGCGCCGCATGTCCGTCCATCCTTGCGAAGGGGCGCGCTCTGCCGCTCCGGCACCGCAGCGCCCCAACAAGGTTAACGTAAAGTTAACGATCTTCAAGTAATCGGATGGATTAGTGGTGATCAATCCGGCGCCGTGTTCCTGAAAAACACAAAATTGATAGGCGAACACGCTCAAGTCATTGCTTTTCAACGAAGAGCGGACACGGAACGATCCGCTTTATCTTGCTGAACCGAGCTCCACTATTCTACCACCCCAACCGCCATGACTTGCGTGGCGCCATGCTCCACTGCGACGGAATACGACGGCGTACGGTGTGGCCGGGAACAACACCCCATCCAAAAGGGCGTGCGTGATGGAGGTAGGGGAACGGGGCACACGACGGCGCCCCGTCCCTTGGACCGATGCCGCCGGCTATCCGCCGCCGCGGCCGAACAGCTCGGTGGTGATGGCCGAGAGGCAGGTCACCGCCGGCCCGCCGCGCGCCGCCTCATGGACAAGCAGGCCGGCCGGCAGCACCCCCGACAGGACCGGTTCGTCGCACAGCGCCGCCGCCGTGCCGACCAGACGCGCGCCGTTGACCATGGCCAGCACCGCCCCGGGAATGGCGCCCCGGACCCGCGTGTAGACCACCCGCACGGCGAGATCCGGCCGGCGGCGGCGCTCCCACAGCGCGGCGGCGATGGCGGCGCGGCTGCCGGACAGGGCAACACCGCCGGCCGGCACCGGCAGCAGCACGAGGTCGCACGCCGCCAGCACCTCGGAGAGCCGGTCGAAGGGGCGCGGGGGCGTGTCGACGATGACGGGGTCGGCGCCATCGCTGAGCCCGGCCAGCGCACGGCGCAGGCGGCCGGCGGCGATCAGCTCCCGGTCGAGCCCCACCGTCTCGAACAGCGCGGCGTGGCCGGTGCGGCGGCGGGCCTCCGCCCAGCGCAGGGAGCCCGCCTCCAGCCCGGCGTCGGCGAGCAGCACCCGCCGGCCGCGCAGCGCCAGCTCGCCGGCCAGGTGCACTGCCAGCGCCGTCTTGCCGGACCCCGGCGCGTGGTTGACGACGGCGGCGATCATGACCGCCTCCCGCCGCGCAGCGCCGGAGCGGACCGCGGCCAACAACAGGTTTCTTTGTTAGACTCTTTGTTAGAGAAGTTACGGGGCCGGATCGGCGTTTCCGGCCAAGGGCTTGTGTCCGGTTCGTGCGCCCGATGTATCGAGTCCGCTGCGCCCGATGTATCGATACCGGATGCGCCCGATGTATCGACGGGTGTCACAGCCGAAGTCATGTTATCCATAGCATCACGCACAGCCTTATCCACAGCCGTGATGGCCGGCGCGCCGCCGCGTGCGATGCCGGGGAGCGGCGCCACGCGCAGCACCTCGGCGCCACCGTCCGGCCGCTGCACCGCCAGCCGGTAGCCGGGCAGCGGCTGGCGCCGGGCGATGCGCCGCAGGTCGAGCGCGAAGTCGGAGAAGCGCGCGAGGCTGCCCGACTTGGCGTGCAGGTGGCGCAGGTCGAAGGCCCAGCCGGCCGGCTGGTGGCCGGCGTGCTTGCGGGCGATGCGGTAGAGCCAGCGCTCGATGCCGCCGGTCAGCCGGAAGTAGGCCGGGTCGATGCTCAGCACCAGCGTGCGGTCCAGGACGCCGCGGTAGAACCAGTCGGGCAGCACCAGCTCCATGCCGTGGCTGCGGCCCCGGGCGTCGACGCGGTCGCCCCATTCGGTGATCCAGGAGAACGCCCGCTGCCGCCAGCCCTCGCCGTGGCGGATGGTGGTGCGCACCACGGTGGCTTGCAGCCGGTGCAGGGCGCCGCGCAGCAGCTGGTAATGGCGCTGCGTCGTGTCGCGGCCGGTCGCCTTCAGGAGCTGGTAGGGGGTGAAGCGGATGAGCCGCGACGGGGTGAGGCCGTGGTCGAGCGCCTCGACGATCTGGCTGGCCGCCCAGATCAGCACGTCGGCGTCCCAGATGGTCGCCATGCCGCAGGCCGGCAGCGCCTCGACGATGACTTCCACCCCGGTGGTGCGGTAGTGGATCGGCACCACCCGCCGGCCCTTGGCCAGCGAGAAGAACGGCCGCTCCATGAGGTCGCGCTGGTCGCGCGGGGCGACGGCGTCGGGGATGGCGGTGAAGGGAACCGACCATTTACATACTATACCTGATAAACTTCGGCGGCCGGAACGGGTGACTTCTGGCGCATGGACATGCGCAAGCTGGTCGCCCGGAACGTGAAGCGGATCAGGCTGGAAAAGGGCCTGACGCAGGAGCGGCTGGCCGAACGGTCGGGGCACACCCAGCAGTACATCAGCGAACTCGAGCGCGGCCAGGGCAACCCGACCATCGTCAGCGTCCACGAGATCGCCCAGGCGCTCGGCGTCACCCACCTCGACCTTCTGCAAGTGGACGACCCGGCATCATCGCCATCCTGTGATCGCGCCACGGGCCGCTGACGCCGCGTCCGGCGCCGATCATGCCACCGGCGGGATGGGGCGGCGCCAGCGACGCCGCCCCATCCCGGCCGTCAGGCCTCCGGTTCCGTGTGGGGCTGGAGGGCGTGCAGATAATCGACGGCGCGCTGGGCGTGCGCGGCGGCGCGGACGATGACGCGCGTGTCGTCCTTCAGAACCGTGAGCCACGACGCGATGTAGGCGGCGTGATCTTCCCGCACCTCCGGGGTGATGCCGAGGTCGGCGCACAGGAAGGCGCTGCCGATCTCCGCCACCAGTTCCTCGACGGCGTAGCCCTCGTCGCCCCAGCGCTTGCGCCCGAGGTCGCGGTTCAGGCGGGACGGATGGCGAGTCCAGTGCACCAGCTCGTGCGCCAGCGTCGCGGCGTGGCTTTCGGCGTCGCGGAACGCCTCGAAGGGCGGCATTTGGATGTGATCCGAGTCGATGGCATAGAAGGCCCGCGCGCCGCCGGTGCGGATATCGGCGCCGGTGGCGGCGAAGAACCGCTCCGCCGCCTCCAGGCGCCGCATGGCGTTGGCGGGCTCGGCAACCGGCGCGTGGAAGGGCTCGGGCAACCCGTCCACCTGCCCGGCGTTGAACACCGTGTAACCCTTGAGGAAGTGGATCTCCCGCTCCTCTTCCGCGCCGTCGGCGTCGGTGTCCGGGCGGGTGACGGTGCCGGCGTAGACGACCAGCGTGCCGTGTTCGCCGCGCCGCACCTGCCCGCCCGCCGCCTGGGCCTGCCGGTAGGTGAACCAGTAGGGCGAGGCGTAGCCACGCTCCACGGCGGCCATCCACAGCATGACGGTGTTGATGCCGCGGTAGGGCTGGCCGCTGGCGCGCAGCGGCCGGGCGATGCGGCCGGCGGCATGGCCGGCGCTCCACAGCCGCATCCACGGGCGCACGCCCTGTTCCAGATCGGCGAGGATGCGGGCGGTGACGCGGGCGTGGACGTCGGTGCGGTCCGGTGTGGTGGTGGTCATGGCGGTGTCTCTCTTCCAGGCTGCCGTGCAGCGCGTCTGCGTCTGCACGGCTGCCCGTCGGCGAGACCGGGGTACGGGGGAGGGCCCGCGGGCGGGCGGGGCCGGGCGGCGCGGCCCGCCGGGGACGGGCGGCCCTGCCCCGCCGTAGGCGGCGGGTCCGGCGGGGCGTAGGGGCGGCCGCCCCTCGGCTCCCCGCACCGGCGGCGCCGGAGGCGCCGATCCACGGGACCGCGCCAGGGATCGTCACCGAATCCGGACGAGACGCGCGAGCGCGGCTTGGGGGGCGGTCAGTCCCTAGGGCACGGCAGGGAACTACGTGTTCAGAATGACGGTTGGAAGAGTGCCCAGGCACCGCATCCCTTGTGAGCGGAGCGACCAATGTCCTCTTCCGTCGTCCACTCGTGTACGTGCCCGCGCTGCCGGGCCGATGAGCCGCACCCGGATCAGGTGCTGCACCAGCAGATCAACCTGCTCATCAGCCGGCTCGATGAGCAGCAGCGCCGCTGGTTCGTGGCCCTCGAGGCGCGGCGTGTTGGTTGGGGCGGGGAGACGTTGCTGGCGCAGGTCACCGGCCTGAGCCGCCGTACCATCCAGCGTGGCCGGCGCGAACTCGAGGCCGGCTTGGCCGAGCGCCCGGCTAAGCGCGTCCGCGCCCCGGGTGGCGGCCGTCCCCCGCGCGAGGCGCAGGACCCGGAGCTTCTTCCCATTCTGGAGGCGCTGGTCGCGCCTGAGACCGCCGGCGATCCCATGGGCCGGCGCGCCAAGGGCACGCGCAGTTCGCTGCATCAGCTGAGCACCGCCCTGTGCGCCGCTGGGCACCCGGCAAGCCGGCCGACGGTGGCGCGCCTGCTGCGTCAGCTCGGCTACTCGCCCAAGGTCAATGCCCGGCGCACCGAGGCGCGCAGTTCACCGCTCGAACGCGATGCTCAGTTCCGGCACATTGCTGCACAACGGGCGCAGTTCCAGGCGGCCGGTGAGTCCATCATCAGCGTCGATGCGAAAAAAAAAGGAACTGGTCGGTAATTACAAGAACGCTGGCCGCACATGGTGCCGGTCGGCCGAAGCCGTTCTGGTGCACGATTGGCCGCAGGACGCAGTTGGCCAAGCGATCCCTTACGGCATCTACGATCTGACGGGCAATCGTGGGTTCGTGTGCATCGGTGATTGCTTCGACACGCCGCGTTTTGCGGTCGAGGCGATCTGTGACTGGTGGGCCAACGAGGGGAGCCGCCGCTTTCCCGAGGCCGAGCGCCTGCTCATCCTGGCCGACGCCGGCGGCTCGAGCAGCTGCCGCTCACGCGTCTGGAAAGCGCAACTCCAGGAACAGCTCTGCGATCCCTGTGGACTGGCGGTCACGGTGTGCCACTATCCCAGCGGCTGCTCGAAGTGGAACCCCATCGAGCATCGGCTCTTCAGCGCGATCAGCGTGAACTGGGCCGGCGTGCCGTTGCGCACCTTCGACACCGTCGTGCGCTACATCGCCGGCACCGTCACCGCCGCCGGGCTGCGCGTGACCGCTCTCCTCAAGCGTGGTGGCAATGAAACCGGCGAGCGCGTCTCCGATGCCGAGATGCGCCGCCTCCGCTTGGCTCCGCATGCCGTCTGCCCGGCGTGGAACTACACGCTCTCACCACGAACTGACTGGGAAAAATGAACACGTAGTTCCCTGCCGTGCCCTAGGGTTCTGTCGGACGTTTCGGGGCGGTGTTCAATCTTGATGAGGCGCTTGCCTTCGTCGCTGATGAGCCAGCCTATTGGATCCGCGCACGCAGGACCGCTGTCCCAGGATGCGCAAAGTCGAATGAAAGAGCCCAGTGTTGCAAGCTGATGCAGTGTTGCAGTTTTGCAGTGTTGCAAGCCGGTGCAGTGTTGCAAGCCGGTGCACACCGAATCCGTCCCCATCCACTGCTTTTCAGTAGGCGAACGTGATCGCAAAGTGCGGGCGGCCGCCACCGGCTGCCGTTCGTCCGGCGCCGATGAACTGCCAGCCGTAGTCGACCTTTGCCAGCGCATATGGCGCCAAGGCGTATCGCAGTCCGACGCCGGCGCTCGACAGACGGGTCAGCTTCTCCTCGCCGACACCCAAACGCCGGTTGTGGGCGACGCCGTAGTCCCAGAAGGCGAGGAGCTGGAGCTTGTCCGCCATCTCCCGTTCGCCCACGGCCTTGAACAAGCTGAATTCCGGCGTGCGCAGCTCGCTGGAGACCAGGAGGCCCTGGTCTCCGTTGACCTGCCGCTCGTCGTAGCCGCGCACGCTGGCCTCGCCGCCGAAGCCCAGTTGTTCGGACGGCAGAAGAGTGCGGTTCGCCAGTTGGCCCTGCACCCGCACCAGCCAGGAGAATGACGCCGGCAGGGTTGTCACGCGATCCACGCCCAGGCGCGCATAGGTGTAGCGCCCCTCGGCCCCCGCCCGCTGGGCCTGGAAGGCGGCCGTACGGTTCTTGGCGTCGAATCCACCGGGACTGAGGAAGAGACTGCCACTGAACGCTGTCAGCCCCCAATCGTCCGGCCGCGAGGCGCCGTAGCCGACCATCCATTGCGCGATGTCGCTCGTCGCGCTCGACACCGAAGTGCCGCCGAACTCCAGGCTGTTGTTGCTGCGCTTCCAGTCGAAACCGGCCTGCACCTCGTGGGTTGCCCCCCACATCTCGCCCAACGGTACGGCGTAGCGTGCCGACACCTGCGAGGACCGGCCGAGTTGCCGGAAGCTGAGCGGCACCTTGGGGAGACTTTCGGCGTAGCTGCCGAAAACGGTCAGCTTGTGCCGCCAGGGCAGCGGGATGACGTAGCTGGCGGAATGGCCGGTGAAATGGGTCCTGCCACCCGTTCCCTTGCGCCAGAAATCCGGGCTGGTGGTGAACTGGTAGGAGAACTGGTGGTCCAGCCACAGCGCGTTGCCCCAGTTGAAGCCGGCGAAGGTGCGGCCGCGTTCCGTGCTTTGGCTGCCGGTGTTTTCATAACCGGCGAATACGCGCACCGGGAAGCGGTCGGTGGTGCGCAGCACAATGTCGCTCGCACCCGGCTGCGCGCTGCGCTGATAGACCAAGTCGACGCGCCGGAACGGGTTCTGGTTCAGCCAGTTCACGTCGTCCAGCAGGCTCCTGGCGCTGATCCGCTCGCCCGGCCGGGTCCGAACCTTGCCAGTCAGCAGCGCGTCGGAAAACCAGCGGTTGCCCTCCGGGCGGATGGCGCCGGCCACGAATTCGGCGACCAGGATCTGCACCGTCCCCGATGACACGTCCTGTTCCGGCACGATGACGTCCACCAGCGGCCGGTCGTTCTGGCGCGAGAAGACGACGGTCGCCCGCGTGATCTCGTTGAGCCGGTCGAGCGTGACCGGCTGGCCCAGGTACGGCGCCAGCAGGGCGCGGAACTCCGGCCGGTCGAGGGTGTCCACCCCGTCGACGCTGATGCCGCGGGCATCGCTGCCCCCGCGGCGCAGCGCATCGGTGCGTCCGACGAACACCAGCCCCTTCAGCGCCGGCAGGATGACGGCACCACCGTCCGGCACCGCGGCCGGCGGCAGGGCTGGAACCGGCAGGCGCTGCACCGGCGGGTTGGGAGGCGGCTCCTTGGGGGCGATGCGCTCGAAGTCCTGGGCGAGGGTCGCCGACGCCTGGAGGATCAGGGCGGCGGCGAGTGCCATTTGGCGAGGGCGTGGACCGGCCATCACGGTCCCTCGCCACGGCGGCCCAGGGTGCCGGCCGTGCCGACGCCCGGTGCCGCTGACTCGTCCTTGTCGACCAGGGTGACGCTCGGCCGCTCCTCCGGCTTGAAGGTGGTGAAGCTGGAACTGCCGGTGAGGACTGCGCCCGACCCACCCCCGGGACCACCCGCCCCGGCGATGGCCGCGCCACCGGACGGCAGCGGGGCGGACAGCGTGAAACTCGCCGGCTGGCTGTAGACGACGTTGAACGCCCCGGCGCTGAGCGAGGCTTCGAGTTGGCTGCCGGGAGCGGGCGAACCGGATGCCCCGCTACCGCCGGCGGCCGGAAGCTGCACCGTCAGGGTGGCGCCTCCCGCGGCCGGCAGGACAAGACCGGCCGGAACCTCTGTCCCGCCGTCCGGCGTCACGAACGAGGCGCTGCCCCCCACCGCCATCCCGCTAGTCGCGGCGACGGTCGTCACGGCGGCGGCCGTCCCGGTGGTCGCCGTGCCGCCGATGACCGGCGGCTGTACGACGGGAGGAACGATAGGCGGAACGACGACCACCGGCGGCGAGGCGGGAGGGGGAGGAACCGGCGGGGTTACCGGAGGAAGAAGCGGCGGCTCGACCGGAGGCGTCATGGGAGGTTCGGCGGGAGGCTCGGCCGGCGGTGTGACGGGTGGCGTGACCGACGGTTCCGCCGGTGGGGGCACCGGAGGCGTAACCGTCGGCGGGGGCGGAGGCGGAGCCGTGGCGACGATGAACGCCGCACCGGTGAACGCGATGGTGTAGTCGCCGTTCGCCGCCAGGGTGCCCTGCCCGATGGCGTAGACGCCCGGCGTCTCGCCCGCCGCACGGACCAACGCGCCGGACAGCACGGCACCGGCCGTGTCGCCCGTTTGCAGGCCGCCGACGATGTAGGTCAGCGGCGGGTCGGCCGAGCCTTCCGTCTTGCCGGCGGGCTGGGCCGTGACGGCCAGCGTGGCCGCGGTGATGGTGCCGACGGCAGCACCGGCCGTGGTGGTGGAGAGCGTGTAGTTTCCCGCATCCGTGCCGGCCAGGGCGAGGCCCGTCGCGGTCACGGTCTTGCCAGTCCCGGCGCCTTTGCTGTCGTAGCCGGCGCTGGTGGCCGTGGCGCTCACCGTGTCGGTGCCAATGACGCCGGTGAGGGTGACGTTGCTTGCGTCCAGCGTTGCGGTCGTGGTGCCGTCGTAGGTCTTCGACACCGTGCCGGTGAGGCTCGGGGTGAGGCTTTTGGGCGTGATCGTGCCGGTGCTGTTCACCGTCACGCTGCCGATGGCGTAGCCGTACACCGGCTTGCCGGTGCCGTCGGTGACGCCGGGGGTGCCGATGTCCGTGGCGGCGATGCTGATCGTCTTGCCGCTGCCGACGCCCTTGCTGGTGACGCTGCCGTCGGCGGTCGTGGAGGACAGCGAGGCGCCGACGGTGTCGCCGTTGATGGTGCCGGTGGCGCCCGTCACGCCGAGGCCGGTGCCGGTGATCGTCGTGGTGCCGTCGTAGGTCTTGCTGAAGGTGCCGGTGACCGTCAGCGCCAGCGACGGCGCCGTGCCGTAGAGATAGCCGTTGCCGCTGTCCGCCACGTCGGCCGGCGCGAGGCCGGATATGGTGGCGTTGTAGCGGCGCCAAGCGTGAGTGGTCGGCTCGCCGGTGTTGCCGGTTGGGCTCGTCGAATAGACCAGCCAGCGCCCGTTGGACGCCGCCAGGGCGCTGTTGCCGGCGTTGTTGATGAAATTGCTGCCGGCCGCCAGCGTGACCGCATTCCCGGTTGCCGAGGAACCGACCGCGTTGCCGAGCGTGATCGAGCCGCCGGCGTCGGCCCGCACGGCGCCGGTCGTCTGGAGCCCGGCCGTCGTGCCGACGGTGCCGACCGTCAGGTCGCCGGTCGTCTTGACCGACAGGCTCCCGGTGTCGGCAGCCAGGGTAGCGATGCTGTTGGAGGCATGCTCCAGCGTGTAGCTTCCGCCGGCACCCTTCAACGCCAGCCCGCCGGCCAAGACCGGCTGGCTCTGCGTGACGGCGCTGCGGCTGGTGAGCGTCACGCTCGCCGTGCCGGCGCCAACGCCGTCCGCCCCGTCCACGGAACCGATCTCGAAGCCGGTGTCGTCGCGGAACGCCACCGCGTTGTTGCCGCCGGAGCGAATGGCCGTCTTGGTGACGGCGTTGGTGTTGGCGGCCAGCGACACCGCACCGCCGGCCGACACCCGCAGGTTCGTGGCGGTGATCGCGCCGCTGCCCGACTGGGCAACCGTCGAACCGGTGAACAGGCTGAGCGTGGACGCGCTGCCGGCGCTGACCGGCGCGCTGACCGTGATGGCGCCGGCGGCGTTGCCGGCGTCGTCGCGGCCGATGCGCAGGGTGCCGGCGGTGATGTTGGCGATCTCGGCGGTCGAGATCTCCAGCGCCGCCGCGGCGTCGGTGCCGGAGCCGACGTTGATGGCGCGGCCGGCTGTGCGCGGGCGCAGCGTGACCGCGCCGGTCGTCTGCAGCGTGGCGGTGCCGAGCACCAGCGAATCGGTTTCAAGCGTGATGGTGCCCGAACCCATCGGGCTGGCACCCCGGCCGCCGCCGATGATGTAGCCCGCCCCGATGAACTCGATATCGAGCGCCGACGCGTTCGGCCCCTTGGTGCCGGACAGCAGCACGGCGCCCGACGTCGCGCGGACACGGGCAGCGCCGTTGGCGAAGATGATGCCGTCGTTGTACCGGTCCGTGCCGATGCCACCGGTGCCGGTGATGGTGATGCCGCCGCCGTCGCCGGTCGCCTCGACGATGCTGCCGGACTGGACCGAGACGCCGGAGCTGTTCCCCGCGGTGCCGGCCGGAGCCCCGGTGCCGGTGATGACGATCGCCTGGGCCGCAGTGCTGGCCGAGGTGACCGTGCTGGGCGCGGAGGCCACGCCGCTGCCCAATGCCAGCGCCCGGATGTTGACGCCCATGTTGCCGGTGGTTCCGTTGCTCGGACCAATGCCGGTGACGGTTATGGTGCCGGTGCCGGAGTCGACCACGGAGCCGCCCTGGACCATGACGCCCACGGAGTCGCTGGCGGGGTTGCTCGACGCGCCGGTGCCGCGCAGGCGGATGTCGCCCCCGCCGGAGTGCAGCCGCGCGTTCTCCAGGAACACGCCGCTGGCGGTCTGCGTGGTGCCGTTGTCGAGGCCGCGCGCCGCACCCGTCAGCCAGCCGTTTCCGTCGACGGTGTCGCCGCCCGCCATCTCGATGGACCCGCCGTTGGTGCGGATCTCCGTCGCCGTGGCGCGCGTTCCGACGATGATGTTGCCCTGCCCGTCGGCGTTGCGGTCGGCGTTCAGGACGACGTCGAGCCTGCCTTCGGTCGAGGTGATCGACTGGAGGACGTTGACGCTGCGGTCGGCGTTCAGGCGCAGCGTGGCGTCACCGCCGGCCGTCTTGGTGATGGCGCCGGACACCGTGATGTCGCCGGACTGGCTGCCGGTGGTGCCGGTGGTAATGGTGACGCTCGTCCCGCCGTTCAGCGCGGCGTTGAGCGTGGCGGCATCGACGGTGGCGTCGTCCGCCGTGGGGGTGACCGTGCCGCCGGTCGTCGCGTCGATACCGCCGGAGGTGATCGTCACGTTGCGCGGGTCGAGCAGCCATTGCCCGCCCTTGCCCGCCGGTGCCCGGGCGTCCACCGTGCCCGTGGCGCGCAACGCGTCGCGGCCGGAGGTCTCCACACGGCCACCGTCGCCGCCGGCCGCGCCGCCGCGCGCGCTGACCGTGCCGGCGAAGCGCGTCTCCTCGTCCGACCACAGCACGACCGTCCCGCCGTCGCCCTGTCCGCCGACGGTGCCACCGTCGGCGCTGATGGTGGCGCCGGACTGCATGGCGAGGCGCTTGGCCACTGGGATCGGCGGCGGGACGATCCTCTTCGCCGGGTCCCGGCCGCCTTGCCAGTCGCCGCCCGCCAGCACCGTGCCGCCCTTGCCCGTGCCGGAGGCGTCAATGCGCGACCGGCCGGCCAGCGTGACGCGCTCGCCCGTCACCACGGCGGTGCCGCCGTCCCGGACCGGGCCGGCGCCGCGCACGTCGATGGCGCCCTGGTGGGTCGCGGTGCCACGCTCGGCCACGACCGTCACCCACCCGCCGGAGCCATCGGCGTTGCGCGCCTCCAGCGTGCCAGCGTTGGTCACGTCGCCCGAGGGGGCGGTGAGCCAGATGCGGCCCTGCCGGGTCTCGGTGCCGGTGGCGCGCACCACGCCCCCATTGTTGCCGGCCAGCGCGTAGACGTTGCCGCCGGCCGCCTTCAGCTCGGCCTGGGCGGCCTCGATGGTGCCCTGGTTGTCGACCCGGCCGGGGCCGACGCGGACGAACACCCGCTCGCCGTCCTTACCGCCCTCGGTCAGCAGCACCTCCTGCCCGCCGGCCAACCCGACCGTGCCGCGCGGCGCCTGGATGGTGCCGGCGTTAGCCACCTCGCGCGCGATGAGGATGACGTCGCCGCCGGTGGAGGAAATCTTGCCAAGGTTCCGCACGGTCCCGGACGAGTCCCCCGTGAAGAGGAGCGTGCCACCGCGCGTGAAATGCTCGTTGGCCACGTCGTGGGTGGAGGCGACGAAGTCGCCGCCGGCCACCACCGTGCCGGTGGCGCCGACCACCACGCCCTGCGGGTTGATCAGGTACAGCGTGCCCGTGGCCTTGAGCGTGCCGAGGATCGTCGACAGCTCCCCGCCGGTGACGCGGTTCAGCGTGGCGCCGCTGCCGTTGTTGATGGTGACGCTGCCGCCCGGGCCGATCGAGAAGCTCTTCCAGTCGATGACGCCGCGCGCCGTCGTCTGGTCGATGGTCATGGCCGTCCCGGACTGGCCGATGGTCCCCGCGCCAGCAACGAACGCGCCGCCCTTCGGCAACGTCGTCTGCCCCATGGCCGCACCGACGGGCAGCAGCACCGCCGCCGATGACAGAAGGATCATCCTGAAGCGGCGTTCGTTCATCATGGCTGGCCCGACGTGGTCCTGTGCAATCTTTCGTCGCAGATCCCGAACGACGCGGACGGCCGGGTTGGCCGAATAACCCCTATCGCTTCGGCGGCTTTACCGTACGGTTGCATTCAAAGCGGGTAAACAAAGATCACGTCGCCGACGTGTAAAGGCATGTAAACGGTGGTCCGTGTCTTGGGGCCGGCACACTCAAAACGTGTAGCGCAGACCCAACGCCCCGACCCAGGTGCCGGATTCCGTCCGGGCGCGGATGGAGGCCGCCGGAGCCGCGGGGTTGGCGGTCGGCCGGGTCAGGTCGATGCCGACCGTTTCGGCGAACACATAGTTGACCGCCGCATCCAGCGAGAGCCTGTCGCTGAACGCGTATCCGAAGCCACCCCCCACCCCGTAGGTGTCGGCGTCGGGATTGCTGGTGGTCCGCAGCGGCGTGGCGGTGGGGGTGCGGATGTACTGCACGCCGCCGCGCAGCACGAGATCGTCGCTCCAGCGGTAACGGGCACCGAGGCCCAGTGCGAAGCTGTTCCGATAGCCGTAGGGGGTGACCGCGTCGGCCCGGCCGGCCTGGGTCACCCGCAATTCGTCGAACGCGCGCCAGCCGTACCAGTCCACCTCGCCCAACAGGGTCAACGCGTCGGTCACGTCGTGGGACACGCCGGCCCGCAGGATGGAGGGCAAGCCGAAGCTCGCCCGTCCCGGCTGGTCGGACAGCACCATGGCCGGCAGGCTCAGCCGCGCCCGCCCGTCGAGCCGGTGCTCCATGCGCGACCGGTAGGAGAGGCCGAGCTGCGTCCCCGGCGTCAACCGCACGCGCACGCCGACCTGCACGCCGTAGGCCCAGCCGTCCCCCTTCAACTCGCTGCGCGCGTCCAGGCCCGGGGCGATGTGGACCGCCTGCGTCAGCTCGGCGCTGGCCCGTTCGACGATCAGGTTGGCCCCCACCGACAGCCAGTCGGCCATGGCGTAGGCCACGCCCGGCATCAGCGCGATGTCCCGCAGCTCGGCCTTTTGCGAATCGTAGCGCCCGAACCAGCCATCCGCGTACTTCGAGGCGAGGCCGAAGGGCGCCGTCGCGCTGAAGCCCAGCCAGAGTCGTCTGTCCAGCACCGGTGTCGCGGCATGGGCGTAGGGGATCAGCGTCGGGCCGATCGGGTTTCCGCCGTCGTTGCCGGTGGCGGGCGTGCCATCGGACAGCGCCGAGCCCCGGTTCGACATGGCGATCCTCGGAACCAGCAGCGCCGACCCGGCCGTGGCCTGCGCACGCCCCAAGGCCGCCATGCCGGCCGGGTTGTAGAAGACGACGCCCGCATCCTCCGCCAGCACCGCGCTGCCGACCGTGGCGTAGCCCACGGCCGACGCGCTCTGCGTGCTCACGTAGAAGCCATTCGCCGCGGCTGGCTGCGTCGTCGCAATCACAATCCAAAGTAGCGCAACGGCCCGCAACGTCGCTTTTGCCGGAGAATGAGGCATATGGGGACCTGTTCCTGGGTGGATTGTCGGCGCGCTAAGCGGCTTGCTCCATTTACGGGCATGTGCAAGAAACAAGCAAGACGATTTGCTAAAATGCCGAATAACTGCTGCAACCTGCTATGGCAGTGGGAGATCAGCCCGTGATGAAGGTTCCCGCAGCGGACGGGTTGGGCGAGCGGTTGCTCGGCTGGGGCACGCGCGACGAGCGGATGCAGCGTGAACTGGTCGAAAGCTACCACGGCCAGATGACGCCGCTGGCGCTGCTCGGCAATGTGCTCGCTGCCGGAGGCGTGACCGCCACCCTGTGGGATCCCGGCGCCGCACCCGCTTTGCTGGCCTGGTTCGCGCTGGTCTGCGCCGTCGCCCTGGGCAACGGCCTGAAGCAGCGCGCCTATGACAAGGGCCGGAACCGCCACCCGCCGGCGCGCTGGGCGCTTCTGTTCTGGCTGGGCAGTCCGGCGAACGGGTTCGTCTGGGGTGCGGCCATGCCGCTGTTCTTCGATCCCGGCAACCTGGGCGGAAGCCTGCTGCTGCTGGTCCTGCAGGGCGGCCTGTCGGCCGGCGCCGTGGTCACGATGGCCAGCATTCCGGGCACCGCCATGGGCTTCTTCGTTCCGGCCTTGCTGGCCACGGCCGCCACGCTGCTGGTCCACGACGACCTCGGCCTGCGCATCACCGGCGGGATGACGCTCTTCTACATGGTCGTCCTGGTGCAGCTGTCCTTGCGGGGGCACGCCGGCATGATGCGCACCATCCACCTGTACATGGAGAACGCCCGGCTCTCCCAGGCCAAGACGGACTTCCTGGCGGTGATGAGCCACGAGATCCGCACGCCGATGAACGGCATGCTCGGCGCTGTCCACCTGCTGAAGACGATGCCGCTGGACGCCGACGCCCGCGCCGCCGTGAACGTCGCGGAGCGGACCGGCACGGCGATGCTGGCGGTGATCGACGACATCCTCGACTTAACCAGGATCACCGACGGCCGGCTGGAGACCGAATGGGCGCCGTTCGACCTGCCAGACGTGCTGGACGACGTACAGGCCATCATGGGCCTGCGCGCGGAGCAGAAGGGGCTGTCCTTCACCGTCCGGATCGACCCGGCCCTGCCGGCGGCGGCGATGGGCGACGCCGGCCGGCTGCGTCAGGTGTTGCTCAACCTGACGGGCAACGCCGTGAAGTTCACCGAAACGGGCGGCGTGCGGCTGCGCGCGTGCCCGGACCCCGACGAGCCGGAGTGGGTCCGCATCGACGTGACCGACACCGGGATCGGCATCCACGCCGACACCCTGGACCGGCTGTTCGAGCCCTTCACGCAGGCCGACGCCTCGATCTCCCGGCGCTTCGGCGGGACCGGCCTGGGCCTCGCCGTCTGCCGGCGCCTGACGGAGGCGATGGGCGGCACCATCGGCGTGCGCAGCCGGCCGGGAGAAGGCAGCACCTTCTGGCTCCGCCTGCCGCTTCCCCCGGCCGACGCCGGCACTCCGGCGGACGCGGCAGCGCGGGACAGCAGCGCCTCCGGCGCCATTTCCCGCCGCATTCTCGTGGTCGACGACGACGTCAACAACCGCTTCGTGCTCGCCGGTCTGCTCGCGGTCATGGGGCACCGGGTGGAGGAGGCTGGCGACGGCGAGCAGGCCCTGGCGATGCTGGCGACGCACGCCGTCGACGTGGTGCTGACCGACTTGCAGATGACGCCGATGAGCGGGTACGACCTCGTACACCGCATCCGGCGGCTGGCCGGCGCGGTGGCGGCCGTTCCGGTCGTGGCGGTCACCGCCAACGTCACCGCCGGCGTCGTCGAGCAATGCCTTGCCGCGGGCATGGACGGCCACCTGTCCAAGCCGGTGATGCCGAACCGGCTGCGCGACGCCATCGACGCGGTGTGCGCCGGGCGTGCGCCCGCGCCGCCCGACCCGGCGGATTCCGCGCCCACCGCGGCTGCCTTCATCGTGGAGTTGGAACGCCATCTCGGCGCCGAGGCCACGCGGCGGCTCGTCGCGCAGGCGGCGGACGCGATCGCCCGGCACGCCGCCGACCTGAAAGCCGCCGCCGGATACGGCGACCGGGACACCGCCCGCCGCGCCGCGCATCGGCTCGCCGGATCGGCCGGGCTGGCGGGTCTGGCCGACCTGAGCCGCGCCGCCGCGAGCATGGAGATTGCCTTCGCCGAACGCCGGACGGACGGGATGGACGCCGATCTCGCCGCCCTGGACGTCCAGGCGGAGCGGTCCGTCGATGCGCTCCGCCTCGCCTATTCGAGCTTGGCGCAGAAGCGGTAGCCGACGCCCGGCACGGTGACGATCAGCCGGGGATTGCGCGCCGGATCGCCCAGCTTGCGGCGCAGCGTGCTCAGCATCACGTCCACCACGCGCGACGGCGCGTCGTTGCTGTTGGAGGCGATCGCGTCCAGCAGTTGCGCCCGCGACACCGTGCGCCCCGCCGCCGATACCAGGGCCGCCAGGATGTCGAACTCCGACGGGGTGAGCGGCACCGGCCGGCCGTGCGCGTCCGCGACGGTGCGGCCGGCGGGATCGAAGGACCAGCCGTCGAACCGCACCGCCGCAGCCGCGCGGGGCGCCCGACCCAGCAGGCCCAGCAGGCTGTCCACCAGCTGCCTGGGATGGAACGGCTTGACCAGGTAATCGTTGGCGCCAAGTTCGGCGGCGACGGTGCGGGAACTCGGCGTGTCGTCCCGCGTGATGATGCAGATGGGCACGTCGAGCCGCGACCGGATTTGCCGGACCAGGACAAGCCCCTCCTCGTCCGGAAGCCCGAGGTCGAGAGCAATGGCGTCGACGGGTCTGGCCGGCGCGCGAAGAGCGGCCCGCATTTCCTCGGCCGTCGCTGCAACCGTCACCGCGATGCCTTCCTTATCCAGGTACGCAGCAAGAAGCATCTGAGGAAACGGATCATCCTCGACGAGAAGAACGGAAATTTTCTGCTCTACCATAGGGCGATTGCTCCGGCTTTTGTTGAATTTACATCCGGCTGTGCCGTGTCATCCAGGCATTGTTGAACGGCGGGCGTTTCGCCGTGCCGACGGAAAGTGCGCCTTGATGGCACCGGCGCACGGGCATTTCGGGGCAGGCGACCGCGGATTGCGCCCTTACCGTCAAGCTCCCGCCGTCTCCCGCCGAACGACGGACATCCCGGGCACCAGTCAAGACCGCCCCTCAGCCCGGCGCCGTCTTTACTTCCATTTACAATGTCCAGCACCAACAAGCGCCACAGAACCCTGAAAACAATTGACCGGAGAGGATTTCAATCTGCATAATCCCAAATATCTGGCGTCGGTGCGCAGACTGTTACTTGCAGCGCAGCAAATGTCAGAGAGCTCAGAGATTCACAGGCCAAGGAGATCGCGCAGTGTCTAGCCCGGATAATTCACCAGAGCTGAAGCCGGGGCAGCGGGCATGAGGCTAAGCCGCTGAATTCGTGTATGATTTTGCTGCTGAAGCAGTCTCACCACGGATCAACGGAGTTCACGCCCGCCATGGCCGAGAGTACCGGGGTTCTGCCCGGCTTGTCACCGGTTGCCGGCAAGCCGGTTCTCGCCGCCTTCGATGGCGGCCGTCTCACCGCCGACACCGGCATCCTGCTGCTGGCGGCAATCGACCGGCGGCTTGGGATCTGCGAGCGCCTGGCGGACTGCATCGAGGACCCGCGCATGCCCGAGCGCACCCAGCACACGCTGGCGGAAACGCTACCTATGCCGACAAGGGCCGGCGGCTTGACCGCGTTGTTCTTATTTTGTGCGACTGTGAGACAAATTCACGCACTTCGTTATTCGGGCTCGAATGGAGTACCTGCGTGGGCGCCTCGTAGTCTAAACTAAGTTTTACTTTGTGATTCTAAGTAGCCAATCCGAGGGCGCGCTTTGTGGTGCGGTTTTCTTGGAATTACAAAATCTTTGACATGCCGAGCGCAAGGGAGGCAAGAAGTGAGGACGTCTAATACATTCGCAGTAGCGATATTTCCGCTACTTGTAATTTTTCAGAACAGCTCAATTGCAATGGCTGACAATGCTTGCTTTAATTACTCGGACCATATTCGGTGCGATAGGTCGGATGTGACTACTCCTAGTTTTATTGTCGCTGTTCCGAACACATCCTATACGTTCAACCTCGGGAATATCAGGAACATTTCCCAGAGCCAGGTAACCATGACAATGTATAATGGAAACCCTGGCTGCATGGTAGGCGTCAATCCAATGGAAGTACGATTGCAGCCTGGGGACATATACGAGGTAGTTGTTAGGGGCATTTTGGAGTGCCCTCAGAACAATGACAGGTGGGAGTGGCGGTGTAAAGATAGTCAAGGATCTACTGTTTGCAACGCTCTAACCTATATCTATCAATAGCATCGTAGCGCTTGGCGAAATACCATCGTTACTGCGGAAGGCGTTGCACATGCCGAGCGATCGGGTTGAGTTCACGCCACGTCTTCCGCAGCTATATGCATCGGCTTGCAATGCTGGGCTATGTCGGATTGCTGTTCCGCTGCTACTCGGTCCCCTCCTACGGGCTGTGGTGGGAGTGGGGCGGCTGAACTGACGGTGCCGAAGCGGGGCTGCCGGGTGCCGGTCAGGTCGAGCCAGACGCGTACGCCAACGGCGACAGCGCAGGCCAGCGACACGACGGCGGCGAGGTCGACGATCCAGCGGTGCCCCGGCGCCAGCAGCCCGCGCCAGCCGAGGAACTGCCCCGGCCAGTACAGCGCGACGCCGCCGACGCGCACACCGCCGAACGCCGCGGGCCAGGAGAACAGCCAGCCGGTCAACTCGGTGATCGCGAGCACGGCGGCGGGCCAGAGCAGCAGAGTGCCCAGCAGGCGCTTGCGCATGGCGAGGATCCTTCCGACCAGACCGGCGCGCAGCCAGCCGCGCAGGCTCGGGTCGCAGAACGGGATGCGGTCGGTGAAGAGCACGGGCCGGCCGGCGAAGGTCGGCCGCACGCCGCCCAGCGGGTGCAGGCGGAAGACGAAGCGCAGCCAGGCACGCCGGCCGTCCTCCAGCTCCACCGGCGTCCAGGCGAAACGGCGCTCGCCGTGCAGGATGGACACGGGCATCCTCATCGCTCGTGCCCTCCGCGCTCCTGGAGGTGCTCCCGGGCGTCGCGCTCGCGGCGCTCGCGCATCTCGGCAAGCT
>NZ_DASPMG010000052.1:0-7883 GCF_035627195.1 Azospirillum sp. | reverse complement strand
GCGCGCCATGGCGCGCATCTCGACGGACGCGGCGACGCGGCCGGACGACTTCAGGTGCTTCATCGCCTCCGGTGCCGGCGGCTGGTAGATCTGGCGGATCGCCACGTCGCCGCCCAGGATGGCGCGCCCGTCCTCCTTCAGCCCTTCGAGGATACCGCTGGACACCGACTGCACGGCGGCGATGGCGGCGACGCCGAGCGTCAGGCAGGCCAGGAAGATGCGGAACCCCTGCAGCCCGCCGCGCAACTCCCGGCGGGCAAATCGAAGGGCGAGGAGGAGGGAGGTCATGGCGTTCTAGCTGACGGAGAGAGTACGGATCAGGGAAATCAGAGACTTAGAGATTGAGAGACCGGGAGGATCTTGCCTTGGCCGCAGCTCCGCGGGGATCGGGCTCCGGCGCACGATTTTCTTTGTCTCTGAATCTCTCAGTCTCTGATTCTTCACTGGGAACCCGGATCGCCAGCCGTGGCGCCGCCGATCCTTGGAAGCGATTTGCGACAGCATCCTCACGCCTCAACCCGCACGTTGCGGGCGGCGTGGCGGCCGTCGTCGGCAATGCGGCCGTCCATCAGCTTCACCGTGCGGTCGCAGCGCTCGGCCAGCGCCGGGTCGTGGGTGATCAGGACCAGCGTCGTGCCGCGCCGCTCGGCGAGGCCGAACAGCAGTTCCACGATGTGCGCGCCGGTCTCCAGGTCGAGGTTGCCGGTCGGCTCGTCGGCCAGCAGCAGCGACGGCTCCGCCACGAAGGCGCGGGCGATGGCGACGCGCTGCTGCTCGCCGCCCGACAGCTGGCCGGGGTAGTGGGTGAGGCGGTGCTTCAGCCCCACCGCCTCCAGCCCGGCGCGGGCGCGGTCGAAGGCGTCGGGCGCGCCGGCGAACTCCAGCGGGATGGCCACGTTCTCCAGCGCCGTCATGGTCGGCACGAGGTGGAAGGCCTGGAACACGATGCCGACGTGGTCGCGGCGAAAGCGCGCGAGCCCGTCCTCGTTCAACCCGCCCAGGTCGTGCCCGGCGACGCGGATGCGCCCGCTGCTGGGGCGCTCCAGCCCGGCCATCACCATCATCATCGTCGACTTGCCGGAGCCGGAGGGACCGACCACCCCCACCCGCTCTCCGCGATCGACCGAGAGATTCATTCCCCTCAGGATGTTGACGGGTCCGGCGGCGCTGTCCAATCTCAGGTGCACGTCGTCGATGTCGACCATGGGGTCGATTTCGACGATCGGAGTAGCCGCGGAATCGGGTCGGGACATTGTGATGGGTCTCAGCAGACAGCGGAAAAGCCTTTCGCCATATGGCGTGGCACGCCGCCTTTTCAACGCCGCGGCGGCGGCGCTCCTGGGGGTTGCGGTCATGGCGTTGAGCGCCACGGCAAGCGCCGCGAACGGCCCCGTCCGCGTGCTGGCGCTGGGCGACAGCCTCACCGCCGGCTATGGCCTGGGCGACGGGCAAGGGTTCGTTCCGCAGCTGGAACGGGCCTTGCGCGCCAAGGGCTATGACGTGACGGTCATCAACGCCGGCGTGTCGGGCGACACCACGGCGGGCGGGCTGTCGCGCCTCGACTGGGCGCTGGGCGACAAGCCGGACGTGGCGCTGGTGGAGCTGGGGGCGAACGACATGCTGCGCGGGCTCGACCCCGCGGCGGCGCGCGCCAACCTGGACGCCATCCTGGGCCGGCTGAAGGAGCGCAACATCCCCACGCTGCTGGCCGGCATGTACGCCTCGGCCAGCTACGGCCGCGCCTACACGGAGCGGTTCAACGCCATCTATCCCGAGCTGGCCGCCAAGCACGGCGTGCCGCTCTACCCGTTCTTCCTGGACGGCGTCGCGACCGACGCGGCGATGAACCAGGGCGACGGCATCCACCCCAACGCCGCCGGCGTGAAGGTCATCGTCGAGCGCATCCTGCCGCACGTGACCCGCCTGCTCGACAACCGTGCCCGCACGGGAGGCTGACCAACATGACCACCGACACACTATCCGAAGCCCGTTTCCACGCCGCCAGCGCCGAGGGCGCCGAGTGGGCGCAGGTGGTGCGCGCCTGCCTGGACAAGCTGGGCGACGTGACGGGATGCAACCTGGGCATCCTCTACGTCTCCGACGCGCTGTCGGGGGACGCGGCGCACATCCTGAAGCTGCTGCGCGGCACCACCGGCATCCGCGACTGGGTGGGCACCGTCGGCATCGGCGTGCTGGGCGCCGGGGTCGAGCATTTCGACCGCCCCGCCATCGCCGTCATGGCCGCCCGCCTGCCGGAGAGCGCCTTCCGCGTCTTCCCCACCGTGGACGGCGACCTGGAGCCGATGCGCCGCGCCGCCGGCGGCTGGCTGGACCGGCACGGCGCCTCGCTGGGCCTCGTGCACGCCGACCCGCGCAACCAGCGCCTCGCCGACCTCGTCGGCAGCGTGGCCGAGTCGACGGGGGCCTTCCTGGTGGGCGGCCTGACGTCGTCGCGCGGCGACCACTTCCCGCAGTTCGCCCCGCCCGCCTCCACCGCCACCGGGACGGAGGGGCCGGTGTCCGAGGGCGGCCTGTCCGGCGTGCTGTTCGCGCCGGAGGTGGCGCTGGCCACCAAGCTGACGCAGGGCTGCACGCCCATCGGCCCGCCGCGCACCATCACCGCGTGCGAGGACAACGTCATCCTGGAGATCGACGGCCGCCCCGCCCTCGACGTCTTCAAGGAGGACATCGGGGAGGAGTTGGCGCGCGACCTGCGCCAGGTGGCCGGCGCCATCTTCGCCGGGCTGCCGATCCCCGGCTCCGACACGGGGGACTACATGGTGCGCGACCTCGTCGCCATCGACCCGCGCACCGGCTGGATCGCCATCGGCGAGCGGGTGGAGAGCGGCAAGCCCGTGCTGTTCGCCCGCCGCGACAGGCCGTCGGCCGAGGCCGACATGGCCCGCATGCTCGCCAACCTGAAGAAGCGCCTGCCCGGCCCGCCCAAGGGCGGCGTCTACGTCAGCTGCATCGCCCGCGGCCCCAACCTGTTCGGCAGCGACAGCGAGGAGCTGAAGATGATCCACGCCGCGCTGGGCGACTTCCCCCTGGTGGGATTCTTCGGCGCGGGCGAGATTTCACACAACCGGCTGTACGGCTACACGGGCGTGCTGACGCTGTTCGTGTAGGACCATAGGGTGGCCGGCAAAACACACAAAGACGCAGCGAGGATCTTCGAGACCATGGAATACCGTCCGCTCGGCCGCACCGGCCTGAACGTGTCCGTCATCGGGCTGGGCACCATGACCTGGGGCCGCCAGAACACCGAGGCCGAGGGCCACGCCCAGATGGACTACGCGCTCGACCAGGGCGTCAATTTCTGGGACACGGCCGAGATGTACGCCATCCCGCCCACCGCCGAGACCTACGGCAAGACCGAACAGGTCATCGGCACCTGGTTCAAGAGCCGGGGCCGGCGCGACAAGGTCATCCTGGCCACCAAGGTCATCGGCGCTCCCAACGGCGGCTTCACCTGGATCCGCGAGGGCAAGTCGCGCCTGGACCGCGCCAACATCACCGCCGCGCTGGACGCCAGCCTGAAGCGGCTGCAGACCGACTACGTCGACCTCTACCAGCTGCACTGGCCCGACCGCGTCACCAACCGCTTCGGCCAGCGCTGCTACGCCCACCGGCCGCAGTATGACGGCGTGCCGATACCCGAGACGCTGGGCGTGCTCCAGGACCTGATCAAGGCCGGCAAGATCCGCGCGATCGGCGTGTCCAACGAGTCGCCCTGGGGCGTCATGACCTTCCTGAAGCACGCCGAGGTGCAGGACCTGCCGCGTATCGCCAGCATCCAGAACGCCTACAACCTGCTGAACCGCACCTACGAGGACGGGCTGTCGGAGATCGGCCTGCGCGAGGACGTGGGCCTGCTGGCCTACTCGCCGCTCGGGGCCGCCACGCTGTCGGGCAAGTACCTGGACGGCCAGATCCCGCCGGGCACGCGCCGGGCGCTCGACCACCGGCCGTCGCGCTACACCACGCCGAACGCGGATGCCGCCGTGCGCGCCTACATGGCGATCGCCGAGAAGCACGGCCTGTCGGTCACGCAGATGGCGATCGCCTTCGTGGCGCAGAAGCCGTTCGTCGCCTCCACCCTGATCGGCGCCACCACGATGGAGCACCTCGTCTCCAACATCGCGGCCGGCGGCATCAAACTGTCGGACGAGGTGTTGAAGGAGATCGACGCCGTCAACGACCGCTACACCGACCCCTGCCCCTGATGATCCGTCTGTGATGCTTCGATTGTTCGTGGCCCTCGACTTCCCCGCGGACGTCCGGGACCGGCTTGCCGGTCTCGGCGGCGGCGTGCCGGGGGCGCGCTGGACGGAAGCGGACAACCTGCACCTGACGCTGCGCTTCATCGGCGAGGTGCCGGGCGACGCGGCGGCCGACGTCGACGCGGCGCTCTCCGAGGTGGAGGCGCCGGGCTTCCCCCTGGTGCTGGACGGTGTCGGCGTGTTCGGCAGCGGGCGCAACGCCCGCGTCCTGTGGGCGGGGGTGGAGCGGTCCGACGCGCTGGCGCATTTGCAGGCAAAGGTGGAATCGGCGGTGGTCCGCGCCGGCCTGCCGGCGGAGGAGCGCCGGTTCTCCCCCCACGTGACGCTGGCGCGGCTGAAGGACGCACCCAAGGACCGCATCGGCCGTTTCCTGGAGGATCGCGGCCTGTTCCGCGCCGGCCCCTTCCCCATCGATCACTTCACGCTGTACCGCAGCCACCTGGGCAAGGGGGCGGCGGTGTACGAGGCGTTGCGGGAGTATCCGCTGAAGTCCTGATGCCGAGGGGTTCTTTGCCCCCTCCCTAACCCTCCCCCGCTTCGCAGGGGAGGGAACTCCGCCGCTTCGGCAGAAAAACCCTCTCCTGCGAAGCGGGGGAGGGTGGCTGAGCGCAAGCGAAGCCGGGTGGGGGCAAAACGGCGCTCACTACCCCGCCGACCGGGTCATCGACTTGATCGGGCCGCGCGGGTTGCCGGACATTTCGGCGATCTTGCGGTCCTGCTCCTCGATGAAGGCGCGGGCCTGGGCTTCGCCGTCGAGGCCCTCGACCTCGGCGCGGGGAACCTTGCGGTTGGAGGTGCGGGCACCGTCCTGGTAGACGACGTCGAACAGCACGAAGGCGCTGTCGTTGTTGGTTTGCTTCTGCTTGCGGGCCATGGGCCTCGCCTCCTGACGAAAAAAAGGCCGCCACCAGCGAGGCTGGCGACAGCGGCCGGGAACGGACTATCAGAAATAGAGAAGGGGCACCAGCGAACTGGTGCCCCCCTGTCGACGAAGCGACGTCAGGCGGTTTAGACCGCCTTCAGGTTCTCGGCCGAGGTCTTGCCGCGCTTCGGGTCACGCTGCTCCTCGTAGGAGACCTTCTGGCCTTCGTTGAGGCCGCGCATGCCCGCGCGCTCGACGGCGGAAATGTGGACGAAAACGTCCGGGCCGCCGTTGTCGGGCTGAATGAAACCATAACCCTTGGTGCCGTTGAACCACTTGACGGTGCCGGTCGGCATTGTGTGTCCTCCAAACATGAGGGAGCGCCCCACCACCGGTAGGCCGCATCAGACTGTGCCCAGGAACGTCCGCGGTCTAGGCACCCAAAGGGTGTAGGAGGCCGGTAGTCCGAAACAGAATGACCAAACGGAAATGGGGGCTGGGCCACCGAATACAAGCCCGGACATCCGGCATACCGCCCTTTGCAGATACCCCCACCGCGCGCTTGGCGCCCTGAAACGGCGCGTTACAGCGGAACGCCGCGCACCATGCGCGGCAGGTCGCCGACCACGCCCATGGCGTGCCGCATGAAGAAGCGCTTCAGGGGCGGCAGGCGGTTGACCACCGCCAAGCCGACCTCGCGCGCCAGCTTCACCGGCCCGAAGTTGTTGGAGAACAGGTGCACCAGCCCGTCGCACACGGCGGCCAGCAGCACCGTGTCGAAACGCCGCCAGCGCTGGTAGCGGGCCAGCACCTCCGGCGAGCCGACGTCCAGGCCCAGGCGGTAGGCGTCGACGATCACCTCGGCCAGCGCCGCGACGTCGCGCAAGCTGAGGTTCAGCCCCTGGCCGGCGATGGGGTGGATGGCGTGCGCGGATTCGCCCACCAGGGCGATGCGCTGGGCCACGAACTCCTGCGCCAGCAGCACCGACAGGGGCCAGCCCTCGCGCCGGGTCAGCAGCTCGATCTCGCCGAGATAGCCGCCGGAGCGGCGCTGCAGCTCGTCGATGAACTCGGCTTCGGGCAGCTTGATGTACATGTCGGCCAGCGACGACTTCTCGCTCCACACGATGGAGGAGCGGTTCTGCGTCATCGGCAGAACGGCGAAGGGGCCGTTGGGCAGGAAATGCTCCACCGCCACGCCGTTGTGCGGCTCGGAATGGCGGATGGTGCAGATGATGGCGGTCTGGTCGTACTTCCAGGTGCGCAGGCGGATGCCTGCCGTCTCGCGCGCCAGCGACTTGCGGCCGTCGGCGCCGATCACGAGGCGCGCCTTGACGATGCGGCCGTCGGCCAGTTCCACCACCGCGCCGGAGCGGTCGCGGTCGATGCGCACGGCCTGGGCCGGGGCGATGTGACGCAGGCCCGGCAGTTCGGCCACGCGGGCGAACAGGGCGTGGCGCATGTCCTTGTTGTCGAGGATCCAGCCGAAGGGCTGGTTCTTGCCGTCCAGCGTCACCTCGCGGTGGTCGTAGTGGACGAACAGCGGCGAGAACTGGTCGGCGACGCGGATGTCCAGGATCGGCCCGGCGTCGTCCGCCATGTGCCGCCACACGCCCGCTCCCTCCAGCACCTTCATGGAGGCGTAGGCGATGGCGGTGGTGCGGATGTCGAAATCGTCGCGCCGGTGCAGGTCCGGGCTGTCGCGGTCGATGCACACCACCGGCACGCCGGCGGTCGCCAGCGCCGCGGCCATGGTCAGCCCGGCCAGCCCGCCGCCCAGGACGACGACCTCCGTGGTGATGATATCCGAGTCGGCCATGACCGTTCCCGTCCTTGCCCGTGTTTCACATTGCGCAGCAACAATCGTCCGCCGCCGCGCCGCTGTCCAGAGGTAGGGTGCGCGGCGCGTGGCCGCTGCTTAAAAACTGGGCATACGCTGCACAACGCGGCGCCGGTTCCGGTTTCCCGCGCTTGATTCCACGCCTGATGGCGTCCGGCACGATTCTTGTAACCGTTGATTTTTGCGGCCGGTGCGAACACGCTGCGGGCGAGGACGCCGGCCGGCACACTTTGCTTCAAGGGGAGCCACATGAAACTCGTTATGGCCATCATCAAGCCGTTCAAGCTCGACGAGGTGCGTGAGGCGCTGACGCCGCTCGGCATCCAGGGCCTGACGGTCAGCGAGGTCAAGGGTTTCGGCCGTCAGAAGGGCCAGACCGAGATCTATCGCGGCGCCGAGTACATGGTCAATTTCCTGCCCAAGGTGAAGGTCGAGGTTGCCGTCAACGACGAGCTGGCCGACCGCGTGGTCGAAACGATCCAGTCGGCCGCCCACACCGGCAAGATCGGCGACAGCAAGATCTTCGTGTTCGACCTGCTGGGCGCGGTGCGCATCCGCACCGGCGAGGCCAACGCTGAGGCGCTCTAGGGTTCCGCGATGCCGGCCGCGCGGAGTTGACTGGCCGGCGCTCTTCTTGACGTTTCTCCTCCCTTTGAACTGGCCCGGCGGCGACGCCGGGCCTTTTTTATGCGCCCGGGCCGTCGCCCCAGCTTCGTGCTCAAAATATCACCACACCCCTCAGTCACTGCCCAAAACGTCGCCACACCCCTGGCCGACACGAATCCGCGCCGAGGAATCCCGCCGATTCCGGGTTTGGCACGGTTCTTGTTTTTACCTTCACCAGCTGGCGTCCCAAGCGCCGCTGTTTTGGTGGGATCTAGCGAAGCCGTTGGCGCTT
>NZ_DASPMG010000051.1:0-9492 GCF_035627195.1 Azospirillum sp. | reverse complement strand
TGCACTCCTTCAGCAGCGCGGCCGGATCCGGCGCGGTCACCACCGGCCCGACCGGGGCCTGCGGCATCTCGGTCGGCGTCGGCGGCAGCGGCGGTTCCGGCGGCACGTCGGACGCCTCGTCTTGGGCGAACGCCGGCCACGCGGCCACCAGCAGGATCGGCAGGAGTCGGGAAAGGCGCACGGGGGGCACGGGGAGTTGGCGGAGGCGGGAGCCCATTATGCCGGCCCTGCCCGCCCCCCGCCACGGACAAAGTGCGCGCCCGCCGCCGGCCGCTCGCTCAGGCTTGCAGGAAGCGCTTCTCGAAGCGGGCGATGTCGGCCGGATCCAGCGCCACGTGCAGGTGCGCCTGATGCTCGTCATCGCGGCGGTCCAGCACCTCGCCCCGGTCGTAAAGCCAGGCGAGCGCCGCTCCGTTGCCAAGATCGATCGCCAGATCAACCACTTGCCGGCCGGCGTTCATGCGCCCGTCGAGCAGAGCGTCGAGGTCGTCGATGCCCGCGCCCGTCGCCGCCGACACCGCCACCTTGCGCGGGTCGCGGCGCGTCTGCGCGATGACGGCGTCGCGCGCCTCCTCGTCCAGGCGGTCGATCTTGTTCAGCACCTCGACGACCCGGTCGTCCACCTCGGGGTCGATGCCGATGTCGCGCAGCACGTCGTTCACGTCGTCGCGCTGAGCGTCCGTGTCCTCGTGCGAGATGTCGCGGACGTGCAGGATGATGTCGGCGCCGTCCACCTCCTCCAGCGTGGCGCGGAACGCCTCGACCAGATGGTGCGGCAGGTCGGAGATGAAGCCGACGGTGTCGGACAGGATCACCTTGCGGCCCGACGGCAGCGTCACCTGCCGCATGGTCGGGTCCAGCGTGGCGAACAGCAGGTCCTTGGCGAAGACGGAGGCGTTGGACAGGCGGTTGAACAGCGTCGACTTGCCGGCGTTGGTGTAGCCGACCAGCGCCACCACCGGGTACGGCACCTTGGCGCGCGCCTTGCGGTGCAGGCCGCGGGTGCGGCGCACCTCCTCCAGTTCCTTCTTGATCTTGATGATGCGGTCGCCGATCAGGCGGCGGTCGAGTTCCAGCTGTGATTCGCCGGGGCCGCCGAGGAAGCCGAAGCCGCCGCGCTGCCGCTCCAGGTGGGTCCACGACCGCACGAGGCGGGAGCGCTGGTAGGTCAGCGCCGCCAGTTCCACCTGCAGCTGGCCCTCGCGCGTGCGGGCGCGGGCGCCGAAGATCTCCAGGATCAGGCCGGTGCGGTCGATAACCTTGGCCTTCACCCCCTTCTCCAGGTTGCGCTGCTGCACGGGGGAGAGCGCATGGTCGACGACGAGCAGCGTCGCCTCGCTCTCCTCGACCAGTTGGGCGAGGTGTTCGACGGTGCCGGATCCCAGCAGGGTGGACGGCTGCGGCCGGTTCACGCGCACGCATTCGGCGTGCACGACCTCCAGTTCGATCGCGGCGGCGAGGCCGACCGCCTCGTCCAGGCAGGACTCGGGGCTGCGCGCGCCGTCGACGGCGGTGCGCAGCACGGGGTGGACGACGATGGCGCGGCCGGTGCCGTGCGGCTCCCGGCCGTCGCCGTTGGTCTCGTTACCGTTCATCAAGGGGGTCAGGCGCCCTCACCTTCCTTTGGCGGTTCGAAGAGCTGGATCGGGTGCGCCGGCATCACCGTCGAAATGGCGTGCTTATACACCAGCTGGGAATGCGCGTCCCGCCGCAGCAGGACCGAGAAATTGTCGAACCAGGTGATGATGCCCTGAAGCTTCACACCGTTCACCAGGAAGACCGTCACGGGAGTCTTGTTCTTGCGGACGTGGTTAAGGAAGACGTCCTGAACGTTTTGGCTTTTTTCTGACATGTTGTTCTGACCCCTTCTTCGATGTTCTTGGGGCTCCGGTCAGAGCCCGCTCCCCGCTGCGTTTTTCGCTCAGTGCTTCGCAATCGCCCCGGCGTTCGCCGTGAGGGATATGGTAGCACCGATCCGGTGCACCAAGCCACACAGCGCGTGACAGGTCTCATAGCGGTGCGCTGGGGGGAAGCGGGAGAAGCCCTCCCCCTGTGCATCGCCCACCAGCACCGGCACCAGTCCGGCGCCGTGGGCGCATTCCATGTCGATGTCGGCGTCGCCGACGAACCAGACGTCGGGTCCCGGCGCGACGCCGCCGGGGGCCAGCGCCATGGTGACGGGCGCGCAATGCGGCTTGTCCGCCTCGGCGTCCTGGGCGCCGACCAGCGTGCCGAAGAAGCGCGTCCAGCCCAGCGCGTCGGCCTCGGCGCGCAGGAAGCGGCCATTCTTGTTGGACACCACGGCCTGGTAGACGCCCTGCCCGTGCAGCGTCTCCAGCAGCGTCTCGGCCCCCGGGATCGGGCGCAGGTGCTCCAGGTGGTGCGCTTCGAAATAGGCGTAGAACTGGTCGCGCGCGTCGGTCCAGCGCTCCCCGAACAGTTTGGGGAAGCTGTTGCGCAGCGATGCCTTGATGCGCTCGCGCGCCTCCTCCTCGTCCCACGGTGACTGGCCGAAGGCGACCAGCGTGTGGTTGAGCGCCGCGCGGATGGTGCCCCAGTTGTCGACCAGCGTGTTGTCCCAGTCGTAGAGCACGGCGCGCGGCAGGCGGATCGGATCGGTCATGCCGGTGTCCCCAGAACGTGATCGATGTAGGCCTGCCGCAGCGCCATGGTGAGCGCGCCCGGCTTGCCGTCGCCCACGGCGCGGCCGTCGATGCGCGTGACCGGCATCGCGAAGGTGCCGGCCGAGGACAGGAACGCCTCGCGCGCGTCCAGCGCCTCCGCCACCGTGAACGGCCGCTCCTCCACCGGGACGCCGCGTTCGCGCGCCAGCCGCAGCAGCGACAGGCGGGTGACGCCGTTGAGGATGCGCGGGCTCGCCTCGCGCGTCACCAGCACGCCGGCCGGCGTGACGATCCAGGCGTTCGCCGAGGTGCCCTCGGTCACCGTGCCGTCGGGATCGACCATCCAGGCCTCGTAGGCGCCGGCCTCGGCGGCCTGCTGCTTGCCCAGCGCCTGGGGCAGCAGGGCCACCGTCTTGATGTCGCGCCGCGCCCAGCGGATGTCGGGGATGGTGATGACGGCCACGCCGTCGCTCAGTTGCCCGGGCTTGGCCCACTGCTGCACGCGCCGCGTGGTGACGACCAGCGAACTGGGCGTGTCGTCCGGAAAGCGGAAGTCGCGCGGCGCCACGCCGCGGGTCACCTGCAGGTACACCGACCCGTTGCGCACGCCGTTGCGCCGCACCAGTTCGCGGACGACGAAATCCAGCACGCGCGGCGCCACCGGCCACGCGATGCGCAGCTCCTTCAGGCTGCGGTCCAGCCGCGCCATGTGGCCGTCCAGGTCCGCGAACCGGCCGTCGAGGAGCGTCACGACCTCGTAGACGCCGTCGGCGAACTGGTAGCCGCGGTCCTCCACGTGGACGGCGGCCAGGGTGTGCGGCACGTATCGGCCGTTGACGTAAGCCCAGCGAGCCATTGTTCTTGTTCTTCGTTAAGAGACCCGACGATTAGGCTTGCAAGCGGAAAAAAGCAAGGGTGGCGGCGTTCCTCAATCGATGGATCCTCAATCGATGAACGCCTTGCCCTTCTCGCTGCCGTGCACGCCCAGGCTCTTCAGCTTGCGGTGCAGGGCCGAGCGCTCCATGCCGACGAAGGCGGCGGTGCGGGAGATGTTGCCGCCGAAGCGCGTGACCTGCGCCAGCAGGTATTCGCGCTCGAACACCTCGCGCGCCTCGCGCAGCGGCAGGCCCATGATCTCGCCGCCCTTGTCCCACTTCAGCACGGTGGGCGTGATGGCGCCGATCTCCGGCGGCAGCATGTCGGCGCGGATCGGCTCCTTGTGGTCGCCCTGCGCCATGATCAGCAGCCAGTCCACCACGTTGCGCAACTGGCGCACGTTGCCCGGCCAGTCGTAGGCCTGCAGCGCCGCCATGGCGTCCTCGCCGAACTCGCGCGCCGGCAGGCCGGCCGCCTCGGCGGAGCGCTGCATGAAGTGCTTGGCCAGCATCGGGATGTCCTCGCGCCGCTCGGCCAGCGAGGGCACGCGGATGGGCACCACGGCCAGGCGGTAGAACAGGTCCTGGCGGAAGCGGCCCTGCTCGATCTCCGCCTGTAGGTCGCGGTTGGAGGTGGCGATGACGCGCACGTCGACCTCCACCCGGTGGCCGCCGCCGACGCGCTCGAACGTCTGCTCCTGCAGCGCGCGGACGATCTTGCCCTGCGTCTCAATGGGCATGTCGGCCACCTCGTCGAGCAGCAGCGTGCCGGTGTGCGCCTGCTCGAAGGTGCCGATCTTGCGCCCTGCCCCGTCGGTGCCGGCCTCGGTGCCGAACAGCTCCACCTCCAGCCGGTCGGGGCGCATGGTGGCGCAGTTCAGCCCGACGAACGGCCCGCTGGCCCGGCGCGAGCGCGCGTGGATGAGGCGCGCCACCACCTCCTTGCCCGAACCGGCGGGGCCGGTGATCAGCACGCGGCTGCCGGTGGGCGACACCTTGTCGATGGACTGGCGCACCTGGTTGATGGCGGACGAGCGGCCGATCAGGTCGGCCTCGCCGCCGGCGCGCAGGCGCAGTTCCTCGTTCTCGCGCTTCAGGCGCGCCGCCTCGATGGCGCGCTCCACCATCAGCAGCAGGCGGTCGGCCTTGAACGGCTTCTCGATGAAGTCGTAGGCGCCGATCTTGATGGCGTTCACCGCCGTCTCGATGGTGCCGTGGCCGGAGATCATGATCACCGGCAGGTTCGGGTCGTCGCGGATCAGCTGTTCCAGGATCTGCAGGCCGTCCAGCCGGCTGCCCTGGAGCCAGATGTCGAGGATCACGAGGTTGGGCCGGCGCGCCGAGACCTGGGTGAAGGCGTCGTCGGCGTTGGCCGCCTCGCGCGTCTTCATGCCCTCGTCGTTCAGGATGCCGGCCAGCAGCATCCGGATGTCCGCTTCGTCGTCGACGATCAGAATGTCATGCGCCATGGGCTGCTTGCCTCTTCTCCTCGCCGGTCTCCGCCGGGTGGTTGTCGCCGGCCGCCGCCTCGGGCGCGGCCATCGTGCTGCGCGGGAACACCAGGCTGACGCGCGCCCCGCCGCCCTCGCGGTCTTCCAGGAGCAGCTCGCCGCCGTGGTCTTCCATGATCTTCTTGACGATCGCCAGCCCCAGGCCGGTGCCCTTGGCCCGCGTCGTCACATAGGGTTCGGTCAGCCGGTGCCGCTCGTCCTGCGGCAGGCCCTTGCCGTTGTCCTCGATGACCAGCGCCACGCGCTCGGCGTCCGCCCGCACGCGCGCCGACACGTGGCCGGAGGGCAGCGGCGCGCCGTCGGCGTTCGCCGCGCGCCCCTCGATGGCGTCGACGGCGTTCTGCAGCAGGTTGGTCAGCGCCTGGCTGATCTGCCGGCCGTCCACGGGGACGGTCAGCGGGCCGTCCGGCAGCTCGACGTCGAACTTCACGTTGCCGGCGTGCGCGCTGGTCTGCAGGAACACCGCCTGCCGGACGAGGTCGTTGATGTTCACCGGCTTCATCACCGGCTGCGGCATGCGCGCGAAGGCCGAGAACTCGTCCACCATGCGGCGGATGTCGTCGACCTGCCGGACGATGGTGTCGGTGCACAGCGTGAACACCTCCGTGTCGTCGGGGGTGATCTGCTTCAGGTACTTGCGCCGCAGCCGTTCCGCCGACAGCTGGATGGGGGTGAGCGGGTTCTTGATCTCGTGCGCGATGCGGCGCGCCACGTCGGCCCAGGCCGCCTTGCGCTGCGCCGACACCAGTTCGGTGATGTCGTCGAAGGTGACGACGTAGCCGCGCACGTGACCGGCCGGCGCCTCCGCCACCACGCGCACCAGCAGGGTCAGCGGCGCGTGGCCGGTGCGGCGCACGTGGATCTGGTCCTGCACGGCGCGGCCGGCCTTGCGCGGCGCGCTTTCCAGCAGTTCGCTGGCCTCCGGCAGCAGTTCCACCAGCGAGCGGCCGACCAGCGACTCCGCGTCCTCGACGCCGAGCAGGCGCGCGGCCGACAGGTTGGGCAGATTGACGACGCCGTCGCCGTCCAGGCCGATGACGCCGGCCGACACGCCGGCCAGCACCGTCTCGGTGAAGCGGCGGCGCTGGTCGAGCTGGCTGTTGGCCTCCAGCAGCTCGCGCCGCTGGCTCTCGATCTCCGTCGTCATACGGTTGAAGGCGCGCGACAGCAGGCCCAGCTCGTCCTCGCTCGGCGGTTCCGACACGCGCACGGTCAGGTCGCCGGCCCGCACCCGCTCGGCCGCACCGATCAGCGCGGAGATCGGGCGCGCCAGCCGCGTGGCGAAGTTCAGCCCGGCCCACACCGCCGCCAGCAGCAGCAGCAGCGACACCACCACGAAGATCAACGTGAAGGTGATCTGCAGGCTGCTGCGCTCGACCTCCAGCTCGGCGTACTCGCGCGCCGCCCCCTGCACGTTGGCGACGTGCGCCAGCACGCGCGGCTCCACCAAGCGGCCGACGTAGAGATAGGCGTCGACGAAGCGGTCGAGACGGACCAGCGCCCGCACGCGGTCGTCGTTCTCGTTGACCATCAGGACGACTTCGCCGTTGCGCGCCTGCTCCAGCACCGTGTCCGGGATGGGGTCGAATTCCAGCGTGAAGCTGAAGCCGGAACGCGCCAGGATGCGCCCCGTGGTGCCGCTGAACACCACCGCCTCGGACAGCGCGCGCAGCATGGCCTGGGTGACCACGACCTGCTCGAACCGTTCCGGCGCGCCGGCCAGCCGCGGCGCCTCCTGGTTCAGGTCGTTGGCCATGGCCAGCGCGTCGGCGCGGATGTTCTGCTGGTGCTCGTGCAGGTAGCTGCTGGCGACCGCCACGGATTCCTTGATGGCCGTGCGCACCCGCTCGCTGAACCACGACTGGACGCCGACGTAGAAGAAGACGGCCGAGAAGGTGGCGACGATGATGGCCGGCAGGACCGCCAGGATGCTGAACACCGCCACCAGGCGCACGTGCAGGCGCGCCCCCGCGATGCCGCGCCGGTGCCCCATCCAGATCTGCACGATGCGCCGCGCCACCAGCGCGCCCAGCAGCAGCATCAGCACGAGGTCGAGCGTGAGGAGCAGCGTGACCGTGCCCGGATTGCTCTGGCCGAACGGCGACGTCTCGGTCAGCGCGCCGTACGTGGCGAATCCGGCGGCGATGGCCGCGATGCTGAGCGCCACCGCCATGCGCTTGGCAAGGCGCACCCGCGAGGCCCAGCGCAACAGCTGGGCCCAGGGGGACGCGCTGGCTTGGGGCGCACTGGTTTCGGACGGCGGGAGCGACATGGGATCCGGCTGCAATTCTGTTGCCGGAAAGATACACAGCTGTGTCCGCGAAGCCAAGACCGAACCGCCCTAGCCTTTCGGATGGCCCGGCGCGTGGCTCGCGGCGGCCTGCGGGCACGGAAGCGGTGTCACAAGAATGACACTGCGTGGCTGTGGGCGTGGCTGTGGGAAGCGTGTGCGCGGCCTACTTGAGGCCGCGCACCACCTGGATGTCCAGCTCGCGGATCTTCTTGCGCAGCGTGTTGCGGTTGAGGCCCAGCATCTCCGCCGCCTTGATCTGGTTGCCCCGCGTCGCCGAGAGGCTGAGCGAGATCAGCGGCCGTTCGACCTCGCGCAGGACGCGGTCGTACAGGCCCTTGGACGGGATGCCGTCCTTGTGCGCGGCGAAATAGTCCTTCAGGTGCCGCTCCACGGCGGAGCTGAGGCCCTCGCTCTGCGTCTCCTCGACCGGCTGCTGGGCCGGCTGGGCGTCGGCCAGCTCCGCCTCGATGACGTCGACGCCGATGATCTCCTGCGAGTACAGGGCGGCGAGGCGGCGTACGAGGTTCTCGAGTTCGCGTACGTTGCCCGGCCAGCGGTAGCGGCGCAGGCGGTCCATGGCCGCCTGGTCGATGCTCTTGGCCGGCAGGCCCTGCGCCACGCCCTGGTTCAGGAAATGGCGCACCAGCAGCGCCACGTCCTCCGTCCGCTCGCGCAGCGGCGGCAGGCGGATGGGCACGACGTTCAGGCGGTAGAACAGATCCTCGCGGAACAGGCCCTGGCGGATCAGCGTACGCAGGTCGCGGTGCGTGGCGGCGATGATGCGTACGTCCGTCTTGATGGGCGTACGCCCGCCGACGGTGGTGTACTCGCCCTCCTGCAGGACGCGCAGCAGGCGGGTCTGCGCCTCCAGCGGCATGTCGCCGATCTCGTCCAGGAACAGGGTGCCGCCCTGCGCCTGCTCGAACCGCCCCTGGGAGCGGTTGGTGGCGCCGGTGAAGGCGCCCTTCTCGTGGCCGAACAGCTCGGACTCGATCAGTTCGCGCGGGATGGCCGCCATGTTGATGGCGACGAAGGGGCCGTTCCGGCGCTTGCCGTAGTCGTGCAGCGCGCGCGCCACCAGCTCCTTGCCGGTGCCCGACTCGCCGGTGATCATCACCGTCAGGTCAGTGCCCATCAGACGGGCAAGCACGCGGTAGATCTCCTGCATCGCCGGCGAGCGGCCGATCAGGGGAAGCTGCTCCTCCGACTCCGCCTCCGGCGGCAGCTCGGAGGCCTGCGTTTGACGGGCGTTGAGCGCGCGTTCGACGACGTTGCACAGCTCCTTCAGGTCGAAGGGCTTGGGCAGGTACTCGAAGGCGCCGCGCTCCGCCGCCTTCACGGCGGTGATCAGCGTGTTCTGCGCGCTCATCACGATGATGCGCAGCTCCGGGCGGATCTTCTTGATGCGGGGGACGAGGTCGAGGCCGTTCTCGTCGGGCATGACCACGTCGGTGATGACGAGGTCGCCCTGGCCGTCGGCCACCCACCGCCACAGGGTGGAGGCGTTGCCGGTGGAGCGCACATCGTGACCAAGCCGGGCCAGCGCCTGCGTAAGAACCGTGCGGATGCCCCGATCGTCATCGGCGACGAGGATCGTTGCACCGCTCATCAGCGCGCCCCTCGCTTCGTGCGAACCGGGCTCACCTCGACTGCGGTCTGGGATTCGTCGTACATGGGCAGCGACACCTTGAAGACGGTACGGCGCGGCTGGCTGTCGAATTCGATGACGCCGCCGTGATCGCCGATGATCTTCGCCACCAATGCAAGCCCCAGGCCAGTTCCGTTGGCCTTGGTCGTGACGAACGCGTCGAACAGGTTGTTGCGCAGATCCTCGGGGATGCCGTCCCCATTGTCCTGAACGGATATGACCAGCGGCAGGTGCATCCGCGTGTCGCCGCCCGGCAGCGCCATGCGCACGCCGTGCTGGTAGGCGGTGGAGAGGATGATCTCGCCGCCGCTTTCGGGGGCAGCCTCTGCCGCATTTTTAATCAGGTTGAGGAAGACCTGGATCAGCTGGTCGCGGTTGCCGTAGACCGGCGGCAGCGACGGGTCGTACCGCTCGACGAAGCGCACCGTGCGGCCGAAGCCCGACTGCGCGATGGTGCGCACGTGCTCCAGCACCTTGTGGATGTTCACCGGACCGCGCTCCAGCGGGCGCTTGTCGGAGAACACCTCCATGCGGTTGACCA
>NZ_DASPMG010000050.1:0-9377 GCF_035627195.1 Azospirillum sp. | reverse complement strand
GGAAGAGGACGAGATCACCTTCGACCTCGTCGCCTCCTACGCCTACAAGACGCGCAAGCACCTCTCCAACAGCTTCAAGCTGCGCGAGGGCCTCGTCGGCCAGTGCGCCTTCGAGAAGCAGCCGATCCTGCTCAGCAAGGTCCCCGGCGACTACATCCAGATCAACTCCGGCCTGGGCGAGGCGCCGCCGCTCAACATCATCGTCCTGCCCGTCCTGTTCGAGGGCGAGGTGAAGGCGGTGATCGAGCTGGCCTCCTTCAGCCTGTTCAGCGAGACGCACCGCAGCTTCCTCGACCAGCTCATGGAATCGATCGGCATCGTGCTGAACACGATCGCCGCCACCATGCGCACGGAAGGCCTGCTGAAGCAGTCCCAGCTGCTGACGGCCGAGCTGCAGAGCCAGCAGGAGGAGCTGAAGAAGACCAACGACCGCCTGGAGCAGCAGGCCACCTCGCTGCGCCAGTCGGAGGAGATGCTGAAGTCCCAGCAGGAGGAGCTGCGCCGCACCAACGAGGAGCTGGAGGAGAAGGCCGAGCTGCTTTCCCGCCAGAAGATGCAGGTCGAGGCGAAGAACCGCGAGGTCGAGATGGCCAAGCGGGCGCTGGAGGAGAAGGCCGAACAGCTGGCGCTGACCTCCAAGTACAAGAGCGAGTTCCTGGCCAACATGAGCCACGAGCTGCGCACGCCGCTGAACAGCCTGCTGATCCTGTCCAAGCTGCTGTCGGACAACCCGCAGGGCAACCTGCACGACAAGCAGATCGAGTTCGCCCGCACCATCCACGCCGCCGGTTCCGACCTGCTGGCGCTGATCAACGACATCCTCGACCTGTCCAAGATCGAATCCGGCACCGTGTCCATCGAGGTGGGCGACGTCCAGATCCCCGAGATGGTGGAGCACCTGGAACGCACCTTCCGGCAGGTGGCGCAGAACAAGCGCCTGTCCTTCGCCATCGAACTGCACGACACCCTGCCGAAGATCATCCGCACCGACGAGAAGCGCCTGCAGCAGGTCATCAACAACCTGCTCGCCAACGCCTTCAAGTTCACGGAGGCCGGTGGCGTCACCCTGCGCATCGGCCCGGCCGAGGACGGCTGGAGCCCGAACAACTCCTCGCTCAGCACCGCCCCGCAGGTGCTGGCCTTCTCGGTCACCGACACCGGCATCGGCGTGCCGGAGGACAAGCAGAAGATCATCTTCGAGGCGTTCCAGCAGGCCGACGGCACCACCAGCCGCAAGTACGGCGGCACGGGCCTGGGCCTCTCCATCAGCCGCGAGATCGCCCAGCGCCTGGGCGGCGAGATCCGCGTGACCAGCGCGCCGGGCGAGGGCAGCACCTTCACCCTCTACCTGCCCGTCCGCTACGAGCCGGGCCTGTCCAAGACCGCGGCGGCGGACGCGGCGGCCGGCACCCCGGCGGCGGCGGCCGAGCGCTTCGTCCTCCAGCCGCGCGGCGAGCAGGCGGACGACCGCGACACCATCATGGGCGACGATCTGGTCATGCTGATCGTCGAGCCGGAGCCGACGGCCGCCCGCTCCATGATGGACATCGCCCGCGAGAAGGGCTTCAAGACGGTGCTGGCGCAGACCGGCAACGGCGCCATCGCGCTGCTGCGCAAGGTGAAGCCCAGCGCCATCGCCATCGACCTGCACCTGCCCGACATCGACGGGCTGGCGCTCCTGGAGCTGATCAAGCACGACCTGGAGCTGCGCCACATCCCGGCGCACGTCATCGCCCCGGAGGAAAGCCGCCAGCGCTGCCGCGCGGTGGGCGCCTTCGACGTCACCACCACGCCGGTCGACATGCAGAAGCTGTCGGCCGCCTTCACCGCGCTGCGCGGCATCGTCGCCCGCGACGTGATGCGCCTGCTGGTCGTCGAGAACGACGCCGAACTGCGCGAGCAGCTGGCCGAGCGCGTCGGCGGCGAGGACGTGCAGGTCACCCACGCCGGCACGGCCAAGGAGGCGCAGCGCCTGCTGGCGTCCGAACCGTTCGACTGCGTGGTGCTCAGCTCCGGCCTGCCGCGCTCGGGCATGCTGCCGACCATCGAGCGGATCCGCGACAACCTGCCGGCCCTGCCGGTGGTGGTCTACCTGAAGAAGCCGCTGACCGACGCGGAGGCCGAAAAGCTCGACGTGCTGTCGCACGCCGTGCTCGTCCGTCACGCCGCCACGCCGGAGGAGCTGCTGGACACCACGGCGTTCCTGCTGCACCGCCCGCTTGGCAGCCTGCAGGACGACGACCGCGCGATGCTGGAACAGCTGCGCCAGCGGCAGACGGCGCTGGCCGGCAGCACGATCCTGATCATCGACGACGACATCCGGAACATCTTCTCCATGACCAGCGTCCTGGAGCAGCACCGGATGAACGTCCTGTTCGCCGAGAACGGCCGCGACGGCATCGAGCTTCTGAAGGCCAACCCGCAGGTCGACGTGGCCCTGGTCGACGTGATGATGCCGGAAATGGACGGGTACGAGGTGATGCGGGAGATCCGCACCATCGACGATTACGCCGCCCTGCCCGTCATCGCCGTGACGGCCAAGGCCATGCAGGGCGACCGGGAGAAGTGCCTGGAAGCCGGGGCGTCCGACTACATCGCCAAGCCGGTCGAGATCGACCGCTTGCTCGCCACGCTGCGCGCATGGTTGCACCGATGATGATCACCCTGCCCGACACCGGGCCCCTGGCGACCGGCGTACCCGCTGCCACCCAGGCCCCCAGCCAGCCCCTCGGCCAACCCCCCGGCCAGCCGATGATGGCTCCGGTGACGAACCAGGAAACCCGGGCCAGCGTCCTTCTGGTGGACGACGACCCGCACAACCTGTTCGCGCTGGAACAGGCGCTCGCCACGCTGGACATCGACGCGGTCAAGGCCGCGTCGGGCGAGGAGGCGCTGCGGCACCTGCTGCGGCGCGACTTCGCGCTGATCCTGCTGGACGTGCACCTGCCCGGCCTGGACGGTTACGAGGTGGCCACCCTCGTGCGCCAGCGCGAGCGCAACCGCCACGTGCCCATCATCTTCCTGTCCGGCGTCAATAAGGACGACATGCACATGTTCCGCGGCTATTCGGCCGGGGCGGTGGATTACGTCCTCAAACCCGTCGACCCGGCGGTGCTGCGCTCCAAGGTCGCCGTCTTCGTCGACCTGTTCAACAAGACGCGCGAGCTGCAGCGCCAGGTGGCCCTCAAGCAGCGCCTGCTGGACGAGAACATCCGCGCCAACGCCGAACGGCGCATCGCCGAACAGGCGCTCCAGCGCAGCGAGGAACGGCAGTCGCTGATCGTCCGCTCGCTGCCCATCGCCGTCTACAGCATGGACCTGTCGACCGGCCAGACCGGCCCGCAGTTCTTCGGCGAGATGGTGGAGCGCATGTGCGGCTTCCCGCCGTCCCGCTTCCTGGAGGATCCGGAGTTCTGGTCGGCCCGCATCCACCCCGCCGACCGCGAGCGCGTGCTGGCGGAGAAGGCGGCGGCGCTCACCAGCACCACCTTCAACACCGAATACCGCTGGCAATGCGCCGACGGCACCTACCGCCATTTCCTGGACCAGGGCGCGGTGGTCACCGTGCCGGCCGGCGGGCGGGAGATCGTCGGCACCTGGCTGGACGTCACCGAACGCCGCCGGGCCGAACAGCAGCTGGCCCAGGTGCAGAAGATCGACGCGCTGGGCCAGCTGACCGGCGGCATCGCGCACGACTTCAACAACATGCTGGCCGTCATCATCGGCAACCTGGAACGCGTCCAGCGCCACATGCAGGACGAGCCGAAGCTGGCCCAGCGCCTGGACATGGCGATGCAGGGCGCCTTGCGCTGCTCCGACCTGACGCGCCAGTTGCTCACCTTCGCCCGCCGGCAGCCCCTGCAGGCGGTGCCGCTCGACCTCAACGGCATGGTCGGCGACATGATGCAGATGCTGCGCCGCACGCTGGAGGACGAGATCGAGATCACGCTCGACCTGTCGGCCGACCTGGGCGCGGTGGTGGTCGACCGGGCGCAGGCGGAATCGGCGCTGCTCAACCTCGTCGTCAACGCCCGCGACGCCATGCCCGGCGGCGGCGGCATCCGCATCGAGACCGCCAACCTCACGATCGGCGAGGCCAGCGGCGACGAGGGCCGCGACCGCTTCCCGGAAGCCGCCCCCGGCGACTACGTGCTGCTGGGCGTGGTGGACAGCGGCACCGGCATGCCCGCCGACGTGCGCGAACGCGCGTTCGAACCGTTCTTCACCACCAAGGAACTGGGCCACGGCACCGGCCTGGGGCTCAGCATCATCCACGGCTTCGTGCGGCAGTCGGGCGGCGACATCCGCATCGACAGCGAACCGGGCCAGGGCACGGCGGTGCGCTTCATCCTGCCGCGCGCCACCGTGAACCTCGCCCGCCCGCCCGGCGGCGAGGCGATGGAGGCGGAATGCCCGATGGCCAGGCCCGGAGAGGTGATCCTGCTGGTCGAGGACGACCCCGGCGTGCGCGCCGTGGCGACCGAGGAGGTGCGCGAACTGGGCTACACGGTCGTCGAGGCGGCCGGCGCCCAGGCGGCGCTGGACCTGCTGGCCGGCGGGCAGGAGGCGACGCTGCTGTTCACCGACATCGCCATGCCCGGCGGCATGAACGGCTACGACCTCGCGGCCTGCGCGCGCGAGGCGCGGCCGGGCCTGCGGATCCTCTACACCTCCGCCTATCCGGAATTCGCGCTGGCGCGCAGCCGGGAATCGAAGGTGCCGGCCCCGGTTCTGCAGAAGCCGTACCTGCGCCACGAACTGGCCCGCGCGCTGCGCGCGGCGCTGGACGCGGCCGTGGGTGCCGAGATGGCGTGCGACTGACGGAGGTAAGGGAAAATGGCTTCATCCGGTGCGACCCCGGAGGAGACGCCGCCGCGCGTCCTGATCATCGAGGACGAGCCGCTGATCGTCCTGGACCTGACGGCCATCCTGAAGGAGCTGGGGTGGAACGTGTGCGCCGTGGCCGGCACCGCCGAGGACGCCATCAAGGCGGCCGCGCGGCATACGCCCGACCTGATCCTGGCCGACATCCGCCTGCCCGGCCCGCAGGACGGCATCGACGCCGTGAAGGCGATCCAGGCGGCCCGCCGCACGCCGGTGCTGTTCGTCACCGGCAACTGGCGCGAGCTGCGCGCCCGCGGCCTGCCGGACGCCATGGCGATCGGCAAGCCCTTCCTGCCGTCGGTTCTGCGGCAGGCCATCCGCACGGTGATGAATGATGGCGGTTAAGATGGCGGCCAAGATGACGGCGCAGATGGCGGCCGAGCTGGCCGAACCGGCGCCCGGCGCCGCCCCGCCGCCGGCCGGCGGCCTGCTGCACCGCCTGCCGCGCGAGACGCTGCTGGGCTACGCCTGCATCGCCTGCCTGGCGGTGGTGGCCGGCACCTTCCTGATCTTCGCCGCCTCCAGCTACGAGCGCGTCATCGCGCGCGGCGAGCAGCAGGCGCGCGACGCCGCCTTCTTCTTCGCCGACCACGGCTCCCGCCTGTTCGAGGCGACCGACCTCGCCACCGGGGAGGCCATCGCCGCCATCGAGAACGAGGGATGGGACGCCGTCGCCGCCTCGCAGAAGACGTGGCAGGCCCTGCACCGGCTGAGCGAGCGCTTCCCCTACGTCGACGCGCTGTTCCTGGCCGACCAGAACGGCATGGTCCGGCAGGTCAGCGCCACCTTCCCGGTCAATCCCTACAGCGTCGCCGACCGCGAGTACTTCCGCGTCCACCGCGACGGCAAGCCGGCGCTGTACATCAGCGGCCTGCTGGTCAGCCGCGCCACCGACCACCTGGGCTTCGTGCTCAGCCGCCGCATCAACGGCCCGAACGGCGAGTTCCGCGGCATCGCCGCCACCATCATCGACGTCGACTACTTCGCCGAGTTCTACCGCTCGGTCAACCTGCCCTACGGGCCGGTGATCAGCCTGTTCCGCAAGGATCTGCAGCTGCTGGCGCAGTACCCGCCGGCCACCGTCGGCGGCCCGCCGCACGTCACCGGCGCCGACGCCATCCGCAAGGCCATGGCGACCGCGCCGGGCGACGCCCCCGCCCCCACCTCGGCCGCCGCCGTCAACGGTACCGCCAACGGCACGGTCAACGGCACCGCGTCGGGCACCGTGACCGACACGGAGGACGGGCGCCGGATGATCATCGCCTACGCCAAGATCGCCAACCTGCCGCTCTACGTCAGCATCGCCATCGAACGCGACGCGCTGCTGGCCGTGTGGCTGGAGGATTCCCGCGTGCCCGGCGGCATGGCGGCGGTGGCGCTGCTGGCGCTGGGCGCGCTGTCGATCCTGGTGTTCCGCCAGGCCCGGCGCGACGAGCGCGCCAAGCGCATGCTGGAAAGCGAGGTGGAGGCCCGCACCTCCGACCTGCGCGCCGCCAACGCCCAGCTGGAGATCCTGGTGCAGGAGGTGCACCACCGCGTGAAGAACAACCTGCAGGTCATCTCCTCCATGCTGCGCCTCCAGTCGATCCAGATGGAGGACGACGGCGTGCGCAAGGCGCTGCAGGACTCGGTCAACCGCGTCCACGCCATGAGCCTCGTGCACGAGATGCTGAGCAGCCAGGGCGACCGCACCGGGCTGGAGTTCCGCGAATACCTCCAGGACCTCACCGACCAGCTGAAGGAATCCTACGGCGTCGCCGACCGCGTGACGATCGCCATCGAATGCGAGGACCTCAACCTCGACATGACGCGCAGCATCCTCCTGGCGCTGATCGTCAACGAGATCTTCTCCAACGCGCTGAAGCACGGCTTCAGCGACGGCCGGCGCGGCACGCTGACCATCAGCGTCGGCCGCCAGGGCAACCGCGCCACGCTGACCATCCGCGACGACGGCGCCGGCCTGCCGTCCGGCTTCGACTGGCGCAGCGCCTCCAGCCTGGGGCTGCAGATCGTGCAGTCGCTCACCACCAAGCTGGGCGGCGAGGCGTCGCTGACCACCGCCGGGGCGAGCGCCGGGGAGCGCGCCGGCATGACCACCTTCTCCCTCGGCTTCCCGCTGCGCGCGCCCGGCCCGCACAGCCACGCCGACCCTATGGACATGCAGGTTGCCTAGCCTCTTTCCGCTTTGGCCTATCTGCCACCTCGCCACTGGCTGATTGGGCGCGGGGTGGGGTATAGTCCGCACAAACGGTTCAGCCTTCGCATGGTCGCGTCTCGGAGTCACACGTGAATAAGAACGTAATAATCGTCGACGACAGCAAACTCTCGCGCATGCACTTGCGTGGAATCGTCTTGCGCCACAGGCCGGACTGGAGCGTGTCGGAAGCGGCGAACGCCTCGGAGCTTTTCGAGGAGCTGGACAAAAGTAGTATCCATATCGCCATAATCGACTACAACATGCCGGGCATGAACGGCCTGGACGCCGCCACCGAGGTGCGCCAGCGCCACCCCGACGTGCACATCGCCATGGTCACCGCCAACGCCCAGGACGCCGTCGTCGCCGGCATCCGCGCGCTGGGTGCGGCCTTCCTGCCCAAGCCGGTGGACGAGGAGCAGATCAAGCACTTCCTGGCGTCCACCTTGCTGCCGCGCCGCCCGGCCGCCGCCCCATGATCGTATTGAGCGAGATCGAGACCGACGCGCTCGCCGAACTCGCCAACATCGGCGTGTCGAAGGCCTCGGTCGCGCTCAGCCGCATGGTCGGCGACGAGGTGGCGATGTCGGTGCCCACCGTCGAGGTGGTGCCCTGCGCCGAGGCGGCGCGCCGCTTCGACGCCGAATACGCCGGCCGCCTCGTGGCGGTGTCGGAGCGCTTCTCCGGGCCGATGGCCGGCGTGGCGCTGCTGGTCGTCCCGGAGGCGAGCAGCCTGGAGCTGGTGCGCGCCGCCCTGCCCGACGAGGTGCCGCCCGACGAGGCCGGCGCGCTGGCGCCCGAGGCGCTGGCCGAGGTCGGCAACATCGTGCTCAACAACTGCCTGTCGTCCATGGCGAACATGCTGGGCGCCGGGCTCGACACCGCGCTGCCGCGGGTGCTGTACGGCAACGGGCTGGAAGTCTTCGCCCAGTGCGGCGCCGGCGAAGGGTCCGGGGCGACGGCCATCGTCTTCTCCGTGCGCACCCGCATGAAGGCGCGCAACGTCCCCGCCCAGATCGTCGTCGCCGTCGACACGGCGTCGGAAGAGGCGCTGCGCGCGCGCCTCGCCGCCTATGTGGAGCGCGTGCTGGGCTGACGCCGCGCCGCAACGACAAGAACGACAACAAGAGGCGCCCGGCCATGACCCGGCGCACCGCATCAGGGAAGTGTCACCGATGGCTCTCGTGAAGAAGACGCAGATCACCCGCACCGCCGGCACGCCCGCCGCCACGCCGGAGCCGGACGACACGGTCGTCCTCCCCCGGGACGATGCGGGCGGCGAGGCGCAGAAGCGCCGCGTGCGCGCCAACACCCGCCGCCGCAAGGCGGCCGAGGGCATCGCCACCGCCTCCAGCCAGCTCGCCAGCGGCGTGGCCGAGGCCGCCGCCGCGGCCGAGGAACTGCGCAAGGCCATGGAGCAGATCGCCGCCGGTGCCGAGGAGGCCGCCGCCGCCACCCAGCAGTCGCAGCGCATGATCGACCGCGCGGCCGAGATGGTGCAGCGCGCCCGCGGCAACGCCGAGGTGGCGGTCGGCAAGGTCGAGGCGCTGGACGGCACGGTCAAGGTGGTCAGCGCACAGATCCTCGGCTCCATCGAGGCCATCGTCAGCGCCGCCGAGCGGCAGGAGGCCGCCGTCGCCCTGGTCCGCGAGCTGGAGCGCCAGGCCGGCGAGATCGGCGCCATCGTCCAGGGTGTCGCCCGCATCGCCGACCAGACCAACCTGCTGGCGCTGAACGCCGCCATCGAGGCGGCCCGTGCCGGCGACGCCGGCAAGGGCTTCGCCGTGGTCGCCGACGAGGTGCAGGCGCTCGCCGAGCGGTCGGAGCGCTGCACCCGCGACATCCAGGGCCTTGTGGCGCAGATCCAGGAGACCGTGGGCGGCATCGCCCAGGGCATCGTCGGCGCCGCCGACACCGCCCGCGCCGAGGTGGAGCGCGGCCGGCAGGTGGCCGGACAGCTGGAGCGCGTGCGCGGCGACATGACCGCCATCGCCCACGGCGCGCGGGAGACCATCAAGGCCGCCGCCGAGGCCGAGACGGCCGCGCGCGAGGCGCAGAAGGGCGGCGAGAACATCGCCGCCGCCGCCGAGGAGCAGTCGGCCGCCAGCGAGGAGGCGCTGAAGACCGTCGGCCAGCAGGCCCAGGCGCTGTCGCAGAGTGAGCGCGCCGCCGCCCAGCTGTCCGAGATCGCCGACGACCTGACCGGCGCCGCCGACATCCGCCGCACCGCCGAGGAGGTGGCCTCCGCCGCCGAGGAGCTGTCGGCCGCCATCGAGGAGATCAACCGCGCCGCCGCCCA
>NZ_DASPMG010000049.1:0-10575 GCF_035627195.1 Azospirillum sp. | reverse complement strand
CTGCTTCACGGTCTTTGCGGTTTCCTTGAAGTGGTCGGCGCGCTTCAGCGCGTCCGTCACCTCGGGCGGCATGTAGTTCTCGTCGTGCTTGGCCAGCACCTCGCGGGCCAGGAACACGCCGTCGGGGCGCAGCTTGCCCTCCGCCACCACGCCCTGGCCCTCGCGGAACAGGTCGGGCAACTGGCCGCGGTAGGCGACCTGGACGGCGTTCACCGTGTCGGTCACGCGGAACTCGTAGCTGATGCCGTCGGGCAGGCGCTTGAAGCTGCCTTCCTCGACCAGCCCGCCCAGGCGGAAGCTGCGGTCGCCCACCGCCTTGCCCTGCGCCTGCTGGGTCTGCAGGTCGGTGGGGCTGAAGAAGAAGACGATGTTGTCCTGGAACGCGGTCAGCGTCAGCGCGGTCGCCGTGCCCAGCCCCAGCAGGGCCAGGAACAGCATGTAAAGGCGGCGTTTCTTGCGTGTCATCCTTCACTCACTCCCGCGGCGGCCTCGTGCCCCGCGGCTTCGCGGCGCGCGCCGTCCCGGCGGTTGCGGCGGCGCGGGGCACGGCTGCCCTCCAGCGCCTTCAAGGTCGCCTCATTGGCGCGCAGCGCCTTCAGCGTGGCGACCAGGAGGCCCACCAGCACCACCGCCGCCACCGCGTAGGAGGGCCAGACGTAGGCGGCGTAACCGCCCATTGCGAAAAACTCAGCCATGACGCTCAGCGGTCCGTTCCGGGAACTGCCCCGAATGAAGGCGATCCATGCGGCGCTTTCAAGGCGGTCCTCACGTTACAATACGAAATCATCATGTCTGCTCAGCCCTGTGCTTCACTCAGCCGCAGCGTCTGGATCTTGCGCTGGACGATCTCGGCGCGCAGGCGCAGCAGCACGACCGTGATGAAGTAGAAGGTGAAGGCGAACGCCATGACCAGCAGCGGCACCAGCATGGACGAGGCGATGCTGGGTCCGCCCATCTTGATGACGCTGGACGGCTGGTGCAGCGTGTTCCACCAGTCGACCGAGAACTTGATGATCGGCACGTTGACGATGCCCACCAGCAGCAGGACGTTGCCGGCCTTCATGCCGCGCTGCGGATCGTCGAAGGCGTTCACCAGCGCCATGTACCCCAGGTACAGGAAGAACAGGATCAGCATGCTGGTCAGCCGCGCGTCCCACACCCACCAGGTGCCCCACATCGGCGCGCCCCACAGTGACCCGGTGACCAGGCACACGAAGGCGAAGCCCGCACCCACCGGGGCCGCGGCCTTGGAGAACAGGTCGGCCAGCGGATGTTTCCACACCAGCCCCAGCGCGGCGGAGATGGCCATGTTGGTGTAGACGAACAGGCTCATCCACGCGGCGGGGACGTGGATGTACATGATGCGGACCGTCTCGCCCTGCTGGTAGTCGGGCGGGCTGTCGAACAGGCTGAGGTACAGCCCGACGATCATCAGCACGACGGTGATCCCGGCGCTCCACGGCAGGACCAGCGCCGACAGGCGCTGGAAACGGGCGGGATTGGCGAAATAGTCCAGGCGCATGGAACGGCGTACTCCGGGAAGGCTCCGGTTCTGTCCGGTCGATATAGGCGCACATCTGCCCGAGAGCGAGGGGTTTTGCCTTGATCTTTGTCAGGCCGGCGCGCGAATCGGGGGTGGGTTGACGGCTGGCGGGGGTGGGGCACGTTTGGTAGAGTTGCAGCCGTGCCGGCAGGGAGGATCCGATGGGCATGATCACCGTCCGCGACGTGGACGATTCGCTGCTGCGGGCGCTGGAACAGCGCGCCACAGCGGCCGGCCGTTCGGTGGAGGAGGAGGTGCGGTGGATCTTGGCGCAAGCGCTCGATCCGGCGCGGGATCCCAGCCGGCAAGCCTTCATCGAACTGATGCGCCAGCGACGCGCGAGCTACGGAGACCGCATTTTTCCCGACAGCGCCGAGATCATCCGCGAAATGCGGGATGAACGGTCAAACGAGGTCGGCGGTCTCTGATGCGCGGCGGGCGGACATTCGTCGTCGACTCAAGCGTCGTGCTGAAGTGGCGACTGCCGGAAGCGGACAGCGCGCTTGCCGAGTCCCTGCTGGAGAAGGTTTTGTTCGCTCCGGACCTCTTGCTCGCCGAATGCGCAAATGCGTTTTGGAAGCTGGTGCGCCGCGGCGACATTGCTGCGGCGGATGCGGTCACCGCTCTGGCCGACCTGAGAAAAGCACCGATCAATCTGATGCGCGATGGCGATCTGGTGGAGGATGCACAGCATCTGTCCCTCAGTTTGGACCATCCCATATACGATTGCCTTTATCTCGCGTTGGGAATGCGCTGCGGCGTGCCGGTGGTGACAGCGGACGAACGCTTCGCCAGGAGGGTCGAGCAACGTCCTGATCTGGCTGGCGCTGTTGTCCGTCTCTCGTCGCTTCCCGACCTCGCCTGAGCTACTCCATCGCCTGCCGCAGCGCTGCGGCACCCGCCCAGGGGGCCAGCGGGAGGGCGGCGGCCAGCAGGCCGGACAGGATCAGCAGATGCGGGCGGGGCGTCAGGCCGGTGAGTGCGGCGTCGATGGCGCCGGCGCCGAAGATCAGCACGGGGATGTACAGCGGCAGGATCAGCAGCGACAGCAGCACGCCGCCGCGCCGGGCACCCAGCGTCAGCGCGGCGCCGATGGCGCCGATCAGGCTGAGGATCGGCGTGCCCACCGCCAGAGTCAGCACCAGCACGCCGAAGCCCTCCGCCTCCATGTTCAGCAGCACCGCCAGCAGCGGGGCGGCGACGATCAGCGGCACGCCGGTGACCAGCCAGTGCGCCAGCGTCTTGGCCAGCACCACCGCCTCCATCGGCAGGGCGGACAGTGCCAGCAGCTCCAGCGAGCCGTCCTCGTAGTCGGTGAGGAACAGCCGCTCCAGCGACAAAAGCGACGCCAGGAGCGCCGCCACCCAGATCACGCCGGCGGCGATGCGGGCGAGGATGTTCGGCTCCGGCCCGACGCCGAAGGGGAACAGCACCACGCACAGCACGAAGAACATCACGGCGATGGTGGCGTCCGAACCCTGGCGCAGCGCCAGCCGCAGGTCGCGCCCGACCAGCGTCAGGAAGCGGTTCATGCGGCGTCCTCCTCGGGCATCTCGTCGTCGTCCTCGTCGTCGGCCGACAGGGGCGTGAAGTCGTCGAGGTGCAGTTCTTCGGCACCGGGCAGCGCGATGTCGGCGTGGGTGGACAGCACCACCATGCCGCCGCCGGCCCGGTGTTCGGCGATAATCCCCTCCAGCAGCGCCACGGCGGCGCGATCGAGCGCCACGGTCGGCTCGTCCAGCAGCCACAGCGGCGCCGGGGCGGCGAGGACGCGGGCGAGGTTGAGGCGCCGCTTCTGCCCGGCCGACAGGTAGCGGCCCGGCACCCCGGCGATGTGCGGCACGCCCAGCCGCTCCAGCGCCGACCGCGCGTGCGCCATCGGGTCGGCGGCACCGCCCAGCGACGCCCAGAAGGCGAGGTTCTCGGCGGCGGTCAGCACCGGCTTCACGGCGTCCAGGTGGCCGACGTAGTGCACGCGGCGGCGGTGCCCCTCCGGCTCCTCGGCGACCGACAGGTCGTCCCAGGCGAGCGTGCCGCGCCACGGGCGCAGGAAGCCGGCCATCACGCGCAGCAGGCTGGACTTGCCCGAGCCGTTGGGGCCCAGCAGCAGCAGCGCCCCGCCGGGGGCAACGCGGAAGTCCAGGCCGGTGAACACCAGCCGGTCGCCGCGCAGGCAGGTCAGGTCGGTTCCGGCGAAGTCGGGCATGCGTGGGGGCTTTGCGGCGGGACGATCGATGACGTGCCCCGGAGCTATACCACAGGGCGGCCTGCCGCCAAGAAGATATGGGGCAAAAAGAAACGGCCACCGCAGGGGGCTCTCGCGGTGGCCGCATGTCCAGCCGGGGCCTGGCTGGGGGGCGCCGGGGGCGGCGCCCTTTAGGTGGTGGGGGCTGTGGATGCTTGCGCATCCTATCCATGGGCGATGCTGCCCGGCCCGTGTGACCTGGATACGACCAGAAAGTGGCGAAATTTTGATTTGTCGTCCGGAGGGGGCAGAGCACCCCCTTGCGCGCGGGGGCCAAAACGGTTACCCGCGCATTGACAGCGGGACGCCCCGCGCAGCCAGGACACCGGCCCCATGCACCTCCTGCTCGACCTGTTCAACGGCCTGTCGGACGTCGCCCGCGCCGTGCTGGCGCTCAGCGTCGTGTCCGTGGCCGGGCTGGCGCTGGGGCACGTGAAGATCAAGGGGGTGGGGCTGGGAATCGGCGGCGTGCTGTTCGCCGGCATCGCCGCCGGCCATCTGGCGCGGGTGGGCGGCGTGCAGTTCGACACGCACGTCCTGCACTTCGTGCGGGAGTTTGGGCTGATCCTGTTCGTCTACACCATCGGCATCCAGGTCGGCCCCGGCTTCTTCGCGGCGCTGAAGCGCGCCGGGCTGGGGCTGAACCTTATGGCGGCGTCCATCGTCGTGCTGGGCGCGCTCACCGCCGCCGCCATCCACCTCGTCACCGGCACGCCGCTGGCCGCCGTGCTGGGCATCTTCTCCGGTGCCGTCACCAACACGCCGTCGCTGGGTGCCGCGCAGGAGATCCTGGCCGCCGTCCGCGCCCCGGCCGAGCAGCTGGCCCTGCCCAGCCTGGGCTACGCCGTCACCTACCCGTTCGGCATCGCCGGCATCCTGCTGACCATGAGCGTGCTGCGCGCCGTCTTCCGCGTCGACACCGCGCGCGAGGCCGCCGCCTTCGAGGCGCAGCGCCGGGCCGAGGTGGCGAACCTGGAAACGCTGGACGTGGCCGTGCGCAACCCCGGCGTCACCGGCACGCTGCTGCGGGATATCCTGGGCGACGACGGCGTCGTCGCCTCCCGCCTGCTGCGCGAGGGGACGCTGCAGGTGCCGCACGCCGACACGGTCCTGCATCCGGGCGACGTGCTGCACCTCGTCGGGCCGCGGCCGAAGCTGGAGAAGCTGAAGACCTACCTGGGGCAGGAGTACGAGAAGCCGCTCACCACCAAGGGCACGGACATCCGCTGGGATCGGCTGGTGGTGACCAACCCGCACGTGCTGGGCAAGTCCATCGCCCAGATGGACGTCGCTGACGCCTACGGCGTGGTGATCAGCCGCGTCAACCGCGCGGGCGTGGAACTGGTGCCCTCGGCGGCGCTGAAGCTGCAGTTCGGCGACATCCTGACGGCCATCGGCAACCCGGCCGACCTCGGCCGCGTCGCCGCGCTGATGGGCAACTCGCAACGCCGGCTCCAGCAGGTGGAGTTCATCCCGGTGTTCATCGGCATCGCGCTGGGGATCCTGCTGGGCTCCATCCCGCTCTACGTGCCGGGCATGCCGGCGCCGCTGAAGCTGGGGCTGGCGGGCGGGCCGCTGGTGGCGGCGATCGTGCTGTCGCGCCTGGGCCACCTGGGGCCGCTGGTGTGGTTCATGCCGCCGGCCGCCAACACGGCGCTGCGCGAGCTGGGCATCGTGCTGTTCCTGGCGGTGGTCGGGCTGATGTCCGGCGGCCGATTCGTCGAGACCCTGGTCGAGGGGCAGGGGCTGACGTGGATGCTGTACGGCGCGCTGATCACGCTGGTGCCGCTGATGGTCGTCGGCTTCTTCGCCATGGCGGTGCGGCGCCTGAACTACCTGACAGCCTGCGGCCTGCTGTCCGGCAGCATGACCGACCCGCCGGCGCTGGCCTTCGCCAACGCGCTGTCGCCGTCGGAGGCGCCGGCGCTCGCCTACGCCACCGTGTACCCGCTGGTGATGTGCCTGCGCATCCTGGCGCCGCAGATCATCGTGCTCTTGCTTTGGTAAGTGGCGCGTCGAACGAAGATCCGCTTTGCATCAAGGATTTGCCGGTCTAGCTTGTGAACGACGACCGGCTTTCCACCACGGCACCCCCGCATGCACCGACCGACCGATCCCAACGCGCCCGAGGCCGTCCGCATCGATGGCCTGCACAAGCGTTTCGGCGCGCTGGACGTCCTGAAAGGCGTGTCGCTGACGGCGCACGAGGGCGACGTGGTGTCGCTGATCGGCTCCTCCGGCTCGGGCAAGAGCACGCTGCTGCGTTGCATCAACATGCTGGAGGTGCCGGACGAGGGCCGCGTGGTCATCGGCGGCGAGGAGATCCGGCTGAAGCATGGCCGCGGCGGCCGCACCGTGCCGGCCGATCCGCGGCAGGTGGAACGCATCCGCACGCGGCTCGGCATGGTGTTCCAGGGCTTCAACCTGTGGACCCACATGACCGTCCTCCAAAACGTCGTCGAGGCGCCGGTGCACGTGCTGGGCGTCAGGCGCTCGGAAGCGGTGGAGCGGGCGCGGATGCTGCTGGACAAGGTGGGCATTCTCGACAAGGCCGAGTCGTACCCCATGCAGCTGTCCGGCGGGCAGCAGCAGCGCGCGGCGATCGCGCGGGCGCTGGCCATGCAGCCCAAGGTGATGCTGTTCGACGAGCCGACCTCCGCCCTCGACCCCGAGCTGGTGGGCGAGGTGCTGCGCGTCATCCGCCAGCTGGCGGAGGAGGGCAACACCATGATCCTGGTGACGCACGAGATGGCCTTCGCCCGCGAGGTGTCGTCGGAGGTGGTGTTCCTGCACCAGGGGCGGATCGAGGAGCAGGGGCCGCCCGACAAGGTGCTCCTGAACCCCGAATCGGAGCGCGTCCGGCAGTTCCTGGCGCGCCATCTGCCGGGTGCGGACTGATCGCTAAGCAATGTGGAACAGGGACAACAAAAAATGGAGAAGCAGGTGAGAAAGAGCATTGTCGCGCTGGCGCTGGGAGCCGTCGCCCTGACCTTCGCCGGGGCGTTCGCGGGGGCCGCGGATGCCAAGGACTGGAAGAAGATCCGCATCGCCACCGAGGGCGCCTACGCGCCGTGGAACGCCACCGACGCGTCGGGCAAGCTGGTCGGCTTCGAGCCCGACCTGGCGAAGGAGCTGTGCAAGCGCATGAACGCCGAGTGCGAGGTGGTGGCGCAGGACTGGGACGCCATCATCCCGGCCCTCCAGCAGGGCAAGTACGACGCCATCATGGCCGGCATGTCGATCACCGACGAGCGCAAGCAGGTCATCGCGTTCTCCCGCCCCTACGGCAGCGACCCGGTGATCTTCGCCACGCTGAAGGACAACCCGCTGGCCGCCACCAAGTTCGAGATCGACCGCATCGAACTGGCCACCGTCGAGCCGGCCGAGCAGAAGGCGATCGACGCGCTGGCCACGGCGCTGAAGGGCAAGACGGTGGGCGTGCAGGTTTCCACCATCCACGCCGAGTTCATGCAGAAGCACCTGCCGAAGGTCGAGGTCCGCACCTACGACAAGCTGGACAACGCCGGCATCGACCTGGCGTCCGGCCGTGTGGACGCGATGATCGGCGACCGCTCGGCCGTCGAGGCCATCGCCAAGGAGGCCAAGAACATGGCGCTGTTCGGGCCGAACCTGAACGGCGGCGTGCTGGGCACCGGCGTGGGCGTCGGCCTGCGCAAGGCGGACGCGGACCTGAAGGCGCTGTTCGACAAGGCCATCGCGGAGGCCACCGCCGACGGCACGGTCGGCAAGCTGTCCACGCAGTGGTTCGGCTTCGACATCGCCATCAAGTAAGGATAGGCAGGTAAGGATAGGAAAGGCCTTCCCCTGCCATCGGCGGGGGAAGGTGATTCTGGATGCTGGATCTCCTGGCCTTTGGCAGCAGCGGGTGGGGCGACGAGCTGCTGGGCGGCGCGGCGATGACGCTCGCCGTGGCGGTGTCGTCGTTCCTGCTGGGGCTGCTGTTCGGCTCGGCCGGGGCGGCGGCGAAGCTCAGCTACAGCCTGTTCCTGCGCGGGGCGGCGGAGGTCTACACCACCGTCGTGCGCGGCATTCCGGAGCTGCTGGTCATCTACCTGCTGTTCTTCGGCGGCGGCAACATGCTCCAGGCCGTGGCCGGCGTGTTCGGCTACGAAGGGTTCATCCAGCCGAACGCCTTCACCGTGGGCGTGGTGGCGGTGGGCCTGATCTCCGGCGCCTATTCGACGGAGGTGATCCGCGGTGCGGTGCAGTCCGTCCCGCACGGCCAGATCGAGGCGGCGCGGGCCTGCGGCATGGGGCGCTGGCTGATCCTGCGCCGGATCCTGGTGCCGCAGACGCTGCGATTCGCGCTGCCGGGGCTGGGCAACGTCTGGCAGCTGACCTTGAAGGACACCTCGCTCATTTCCGTGACGGCGCTGGCGGAGATCATGCGCATGGCGCACGTCGCCTCCGGCTCCACGCGGCAGCCGTTCCTGTTCTATGCGACGGCGGCCGTTCTGTACCTGCTGCTCACCACGCTCTCGACCGTCGTGTTCGAGCGGGCGGAGCAGCGCGCCATGCGCGGCGTGCGGAGGGCGTGAGGCGATGAACTGGCAACTGATGGCCGACACGTTGCCCCGCCTGCTGGCCGGCGTGCCGCTGACCCTGCAGCTGGTGGTACTGGCGGAGATCCTGGGGGTGGTGCTGGCGACGGGTGCTGCGCTGGCGCGCCTGTCCGGCAACCGGGTGCTGGAGGGGGTGTCGCAGGCCTACGTCTTCGTGTTCCGCGGCACGCCGCTGCTGGTGCAGATCTTCCTCATCTACTACGGCCTGGGCCAGTTCCCGGCGATTCGCGAGAGCGTGCTGTGGCCGGTCCTGCGCGAGCCGTACTGGTGCGCGGTGCTGGCACTGATGCTGAACACCGGCGCCTACACCAGCGAGATCATCCGCGGCGGCATCCAGTCCGTGCCGCACGGGCAGGTGGAGGCGGCGCGCGCCTGCGGCATGGGCCGCTGGCTGACCTTCCGCCGGATCGTGGCGCCCATCGCGATTCGCCAGGCGCTGCCGGCCTACGGCAACGAGGTGATCCTGATGGTCAAGGCCAGTTCGCTGGCCAGCACCATCACGCTGATGGAGATCACCGGCATCGCGCGGCGGATTATCGCGCAGAGCTACGCCGTGTTCGAGGTGTTCATCGTGGCGGGGACCATCTACCTGGTGATCAACTTCACCCTGGCCGCGCTGGTGCGGATTGCCGAGCGGCGCCTGACGCCGTGGGTAAGGGTGTAGGGCCTGTTTCTCCCCTTTTAACCGTCATGGCCGGGCCCAGTCCCGGCCATCCACGTTCTTTGGATTGGTCGGAGTGCGTGGGTGCCCGGCACAAGGCCGGGCATGACGAGAATGTCGGGGCGAACGCAGCCCAAAAACGAAAAAAGCGCCCATTGGGCGCTTCTTCGTGATCCGGAGAAATTGGTGGAGCCGAGGAGGGTCATGCAGGCACCGGGTCAGGTCTGTCCGGTGACATTGTCGCCCCCCGGCTGATGCCGGTCGAGTTCATGATGAGAACAGGGCCGGCGACATCGCCGTCAGAGGGCTCCCCAGGACCGTCTGGTGGCGATCCGGTGGTCACGGCCCAGCCTTGGGGCCGTTCCTCTGCCGGCGGCAATCCTGCTCGTCGAGCCGGTCGCCCGGCCGTCGTCGGCTTCGTCCATACCGCCGTGATGGGGGCCGGCCGGCGGCTGGATCACCCCCAGGCGTCGGCGAGCCGGTCGGCGATTGCCGCCGTCGAGCACCCGCATTGGACAACCACGCGGTTCGGCCCGTCCAACCGGGCGTCGATGATCGTCACGTCGTCCAGGTCCTCGCAGCCCGCCCGGAAGCGGTGCCAGTCGATGGGGTCGAGGGCGAGAGTGACGATGTGGTCGTGGTGCCCGCGTGCACGGCGGGAGGGATTCCAGACGATCTCGGCGGATTTCATGCGGCTCTCCATGGTCAAGACGCCCAGGCCGGCGTCGAGGTATTTACCGTCGGAGCCGTACTGGGCCGGCGTGTCGGGCAAAGGGTCACGCCGGTGCCTGGGGCTGCCGGCCGGTCAGCTTGGTTCGCCACTTCCGGACGGATCGAGGTTCGATCCCAACGGCCGCCGCGATCTGGTCGGGCTGCTCCCCCAGGGCCAACCGGCGGGTGACTTCCGCAATGCCGGCTTCGGTCAGCCGCTTCAGTCCGCCCCGCATGACGACGAGGTCGCCTTCGGAGGCTGGGCCTCGGCGGATCTGCTCCAGGCTGGCCTGGAACGTCTTCAAGAGATCCTGCTGCTCGGCCTGGATGCCGGCGAGGCTCTGCTGGAGTTCGGTCTTTGCCCGACCGAATTCCTCCAGGTACCTCTCGGCTGTCTGGCGGATCTCCGCCAAGGCAGCGTCCAGGCGTTGCTGGAGCGGCGGCAGCACCGGCGGTGTCGGTTGGGCCAGCAGGTCCTCAAGATGATCGGCGAAGGCGGGATCGGCCCGAAGCCGTTCCGCCAGCTTCCGGATGAGGTCGTGGTGCTCCTCCGGAAAGCGGAGGTTCAACTGGGGCTGCTTCATGGCCGGCTCCGGCTGGCGTGGCGTCCTGGGGCGTGGGCTAGCCCGTGCTATCCTGGGCTAGCCTTTGGGCTATCCCGGCCTAGCAGGGCTATCGCCGGGGATAGCAGGGTGTATAGACCGGAGACATCCTTTACAGGTGTTCGGGGACATCATTGACACATATGGGCGTGGACGAAGCTTAGCGAGGGCTTGGCCATGCCATTCCAGGAGGTGTCGAAGATGTCCCTGCGTCTGGAGTTTGTGACGCT
>NZ_DASPMG010000048.1:0-5902 GCF_035627195.1 Azospirillum sp. | reverse complement strand
CAGCAGCTCCATGCCTTCCGACACCTGATCGCCCACCGCGAAGTGGACGGCCGACACGGTGCCGGAGGCCGGCGCCTTGATGGTGTGCTCCATCTTCATGGCTTCAAGGAGCATCAGCGGCGCGCCGCGCTCCACCGCCTGTCCCGCCTCGACCAGCACGCGGACCACCGTGCCGGGCATTGGCGCCGTCAGGCGGCCCGAGCCGCCCTCCTGCTCCGCCGCGCGGGCCATGGGGTCGTCCAGCTGCAGGCGCCAGACGGCGCCGTCGCTGAGGATGGTCAGGTCGGCCCCCTGGCAGACCACCGTGGCGCGCACTCGCACGCCGTCGATGACGGCGGACAGCGCGCCGTTCTCCAGCGACGCACGCGTCACGGCGATGGGTGCCGAACCCGGCAGTTCCACCTCATACCCCTCGGCGCGGAAGTGGACGGTGACCTCGCGCAGCGTGTCGCCGTCCTTCAGGCGCAGGTCGTGGTGGTTGTCGTCGTTGAGGCGCCAGCCGCTGGCGATGTGCCAGGGCGAGAACGGGTCGGACTTCGCCCGCAGTGCGGCGTGGTTCTCCGCATGGCGGCGCAGCAGCACCGCCAGCGCGCCCAGCACCAGCCCCTTGGCCGGCACCGGCGCCGGGGGCGGCAGCAGGTCGGCGCGGTGGCGCTCGATGAAGCCGGTGTCGATCTCCACCGCCTGGAACGCCGGGTGGCCGGCGATGGCGCCCAGGAAGTTCACGTTGGTGGTGACGCCCACCACCTCGTAATCCTTCAGCGCGTTGCGCAGGCGGCGCAGGGCCGCGTCGCGGCTTTCGTCCCAGACGATCAGCTTGGCGATCATCGGGTCGTAATACATGGTCACCGCGTCGCCCTGGCGGACACCGGTGTCGACGCGCACGTGCGCGTTCTCCTCCGGCGGGCGCAGGTGGACCAGCGTGCCGATGGCCGGCAGGAACTCGCGCTGCGGATCCTCGGCGTAGAGGCGCGCCTCGAACGCATGGCCGCGGCGCACCAGCTGGTCCTGCAGGAGCGGCAGCCGCTCGCCGCCGGCCACGCGGATCTGCCACTCCACGAGATCCTGGCCGGTGATCATCTCGGTCACCGGGTGTTCGACCTGCAGGCGGGTGTTCATCTCGATGAAGTAGAACCCGCCGTCCTCGTACAGGAACTCCACCGTGCCGGCGCCGACGTAGCCGACGGCCTTGGCCGCCGCCACCGCCGCCTCGCCGATGCGCACGCGCAGGTCGTCGGCCAGGTTGGGGGCCGGCGCCTCCTCGATCACCTTCTGGTGGCGGCGCTGGAGGGAGCAGTCGCGCTCGAACAGATAGACGCAGTTGCCGTGCGTGTCCGCGAAGACCTGGATCTCCACGTGGCGCGGCTTGGTCAGGTACTTTTCCAGCAGCAGGCTGTCGTCGCCGAAGGCCGCCTTGGCCTCGCGCTGGGCGCCGGCCACGGCGTCGGCCAGTTCGGAGGCCTCGCGCACCACGCGCATGCCCTTGCCGCCGCCACCGGCCGAGGCCTTGACCAGCACCGGGTAGCCGATGCGGGCCGCTTCGCTCGACAGCGTGTCGAAGTCCTGCGCCGTGCCGTGGTAGCCGGGCACCAGCGGCACCGCCGCGTCCGCCATCACGCGCTTGGATTCCGCCTTGGAGCCCATGACGCGGATCGCCTCGATCGGCGGGCCGATGAAGACCACGCCGGCCTCGGCGCAGGCGGCGGCAAAGCCAGCGTTTTCCGACAGGAAGCCGTAGCCGGGGTGGATGGCCTGGGCGCCGGTGCGCTTCGCCACCTCCAGCACCACGTCGCCCTTCAGGTAGGACTCGGATGCGGGGGCCGGGCCGATGCACACGGCCTCGTCGGCCATCTCCACGTGCCGCGCGCCGGCGTCGGCCTCGGAATAGACGGCCACCGTCTTGATGCCCATGCGGCGGGCGGTGCGGATGACGCGGCAGGCGATTTCGCCGCGGTTGGCGATGAGGATCTTGTCGAACATGCCCCTCACTCCTCCGCCGCGCTCAGCCAGCGGGGCTTGCGTTTCTCAAGGAAGGCGCTCAGGCCCTCGCGCCCCTCATCCGACGCGCGGATGGCGGCGATGCGCTCGGCGGTGTCGCGGATCACGGCCGCGTCGGTCGGCTTGCGCGCCACGGCGAAGATCAGGTCCTTGGCCGCCGCCTGCGCCGCCGGGCCGCACTGCCACAGCGCCTCGATGATGCGGTCGCGCGCGGCGTGCAACTCGTCGGCCGGCACCACCTCGTGCAGCAGGCCGAGGCGGTGCGCCTCCGCCGCCGAGAAGCGCTCGGCCGTCAGGAAGTAGCGCCGGCAGGCGCGCTCGCCCATGGCCGCCACCACGTACGGCGAGATCACCGCCGGCAGGATGCCCAGCTTGACCTCCGACAGGGAGAAGGTCGCGGCATCGGACGCCACGGCGATGTCGCAGCAGGCGACCAGCCCCACACCACCGCCGTAGCACGCCCCCTGCACGACGCCGATCACCGGCTTCGGGCAGCGGTCGATGGTCTTCATCAGCGCACCCAGCGCCTCGGCGTCGCGCAGGTTGGCGTCATGGTCGTTGCCGGCCATGCGCTTCATCCAGCCGAGGTCGGCGCCGGCCGAGAAGCTGCGGCCGGTGGATTCCAGAACCACGGCGCGCACCGCCGGGTCCTCGCCCACCCTGGTGAACAGCGCGGTCAGTTCGGCGATCAGCGCGTCGTCGAAGACGTTGTGCCGCTCCGGGCGGTTCAGCGTGACGGTGGCGATGCCGCCCGCGACGGAGAGAAGAACGTTGTCGGTCATGCTCGTCCCCTCACATGCGGAAGACGCCGAAGCGCGTCGGCGGGATGGGCGCGTTCAGCGACGCGGACAGGCCGAGGCCCAGCACCATGCGCGTGTCGGCCGGATCGACGATGCCGTCGTCCCACAGCCGCGCGGAGGCATAGTACGGGTGCCCCTGGTGCTCGTACTGGGCGCGGATCGGGGCCTTGAACGCCTCCTCCTCCTCCGCCGGCCAGTTCTTGCCCTGGGCCTCGATGTTGTCGCGCTTGACCTGCGCCAGCACGCCCGCCGCCTGCTCGCCGCCCATGACGGAGATGCGGGAGTTCGGCCACATCCACAGGAAGCGCGGGCTGTAGGCGCGGCCGCACATGCCGTAGTTGCCCGCACCGAAGCTGCCGCCGATGATCATCGTGAACTTCGGCACCTGCGCGCAGGCCACCGCCGTCACCAGCTTAGCGCCGTCCTTGGCGATGCCGCCGGACTCGTACTTGCGCCCCACCATGAAGCCGGTGATGTTCTGCAAGAAGACCAGCGGGATGCCGCGCTGGCAGCACAGCTCCACGAAGTGGGCGCCCTTCAGGGCGCTTTCCGAGAACAGGATGCCGTTGTTGGCGATGATGCCGACCGGGTAGCCGAAGATGTGGGCGAAGCCCGTCACCAGCGTCGTGCCGTACAGCGGCTTGAACTCGTCGAAGCGGCTGCCGTCCACCACGCGGGCGATCACCTCGCGCACGTCGAAGGGCTTGCGCGGGTCGGCGGGGATGATGCCGTACAGCTCGCGCGGGTCGTACAGCGGCGCCTCCGGCTCCCGGATGTCCAGGCCGACCGGCTTGCGGCGGTTCAGGTTGCCGACGATGCGCCGGGCGATGGCCAGCGCGTGCCCGTCGTTCATCGCGTAATGGTCGGTGACGCCGGAGGTGCGGGAGTGCACGTCGGCACCGCCCAGGTCCTCGGCCGACACCACCTCGCCCGTGGCCGCCTTCACCAGCGGCGGGCCGCCCAGGAAGATGGTGCCCTGGTTGCGGACGATGACCGCCTCGTCCGACATGGCGGGCACGTAGGCGCCGCCGGCCGTGCAGCTGCCCATCACCACCGCGACCTGCGGGATGCCCTGGGCCGACATGTTGGCCTGGTTGAAGAAGATGCGGCCGAAGTGGTCGCGGTCGGGGAAGACCTCGTCCTGGTTCGGCAGATTGGCGCCGCCACTGTCCACCAGATAGATGCACGGCAGGTTGTTCTGCTGGGCGATCTCCTGCGCGCGCAGGTGCTTCTTGACGGTGAGGGGGTAGTAGGTGCCGCCCTTCACCGTGGCGTCGTTGACGACGACCATGCACTCCTGCCCCGCCACCGAGCCGATGCCGGTGATGATGCCGGCGGCCGGCACGTCGTCCTCGTACACCTTGTACGCGGCCATCTGGCTGAGTTCGAGGAATGGCGAACCGACGTCGAGCAGCTGGCGCACGCGCTCGCGCGGCAGCAACTTGCCGCGGGCGAGGTGCTTGTCGCGGGCCTTGGCCCCGCCGCCCTGCTTGATGGTTGCGACCTTCTCGCGCAGGTCGGCCACAAGGCCGGACATGGCATCGGCGTTGGCCTGGAAATCGGCCGAGCGCGGGTTGACGGCGCTCTTCAGGACGGTCATTGCCGTCGTCCTCCCCTTCGGTCGTCTAATTGGGGCGTCACGACACCAGCGCGCGGCTGATGACGAGCCGCTGGATGTCGCTGGTGCCTTCGTAGATCTGGCAGACCCGGACGTCGCGGTAGATCCGCTCGACCGGGAAATCGTTCAGGTAGCCATAGCCGCCGTGGATCTGGATGGCGTCGGAGCAGACGCGCTCGGCCATTTCCGAGGCGAACAGCTTCGCCATCGCCGCTTCCTTCAGGCACGGCTCCCCGGCGTCGCGCAGGCTCGCGGCGTGCAGCACCAGCTGGTGCGCCGCCTCCACCTGCGTCGCCATGTCGGCGAGGCGGAAGCTGACCGCCTGGTGCTGGACGATGGGCACGCCCATGCTCTGCCGCTCCTGCGCGTAGGCGATCGCGTGCTCCAGCGCCGCGCGGGCCATGCCGACCGACTGCGCGGCGATGCCGATGCGCCCGCCCTCCAGGTTGGCGAGCGCCACCTTGTAGCCCTCGCCCTCGTTGCCCAGCATCAGGTCGGCCGGGATGCGCACGTCGTCGAAGTTGATCTGGCAGGTGTCGGAGCAGTTCTGGCCCAGCTTCTCCTCGACCCGCGCCACGGAATAGCCGGGCGTGTTCGTGGGCACGATGAAGGCGGTGATGCCCTTCTTGCCCTTGTCCGGGTCGGAGACGGCGAAGACGATGGCGTAGTCGGCGTTCTTGCCCGACGTGATGAACTGCTTGGTGCCGTTCAGGACCCAGTGGTTGCCGTCGCGCCGCGCGCGGGTCTTGATAGCGGCGGCGTCGGATCCCGCCTGCGGCTCCGTCAGGCAGAAGGCGCCCAGCTTCTCGCCGCGCGCCATGGGCTTGAGGATCTCCTGCTTCTGCTCGGGGCTGCCGAACTTCAGGATGGGCATGCAGCCGACCGAGTTGTGCACGCTCATGATGGTGGAGATGGCGCCGTCGCCCGACGCGATCTCCTCGATGGCGAGCGCGTAGGCGACGTGGTCGGCCCCGGCGCCGTCGAAGGTTTCCGGCACCAGCATGCCCATGAGGCCGAGCTTGCCCATCTCGGCCAGTTCGTCCTTCGGGAAGGCGTGCGTGCGGTCGCGCTCCGCCGCGGTCGGCGCCAGCCGGTCCCGCGCGAAGGCCCGCGCCATGTCGCGCACCATCTGCTGCTCTTCGGTGAGGCGCATGTGTTTCGCTCCCTTGACCCGCTTTTTTCTTCTCCCTCTCCCCAGGGGGGAGAGGGTCGGGGTGGGGGTAAGGCCAAGGATCCTTGCACTTACCCTCACCCGGCCGGCTTCGCCGGCCCCCCTCTCCCGGGGCGGGAGAGGGTTAGACCCGCTCGACCGCCATGGCGGTGGCTTCGCCGCCGCCGATGCACAGGCTGGCCACGCCGCGCTTCAGCCCGTTCTTCTCCAGCGCCGCCAGCAGCGTCACCAGGATGCGGGCACCCGACGCGCCGATCGGGTGGCCCAGCGCCGTGGCGCCGCCGTGCACGTTCACCTTGTCGTGCGGCAGGTCCA
>NZ_DASPMG010000047.1:0-52189 GCF_035627195.1 Azospirillum sp. | reverse complement strand
TGGACCGTCCATTTCGCCGCCGAGGCGATCGCGCAAGTCGACTTGCGCGATCGCCTCGGTTCGGTCCAACCTGTCAACCATGTCTCCGAACACCTGTAAACCAAGTGTCCGGTCTGAACAGCTGCGCTCAACCCAACCTACCGCTCAGCCGTAGGTTGGGTTGAGGCGTTAGCCGCAAAACCCAACGTCAGGACTTCCGCCGACGCAGACGCTTGATATCCCCCCAGCGGATCAGCCCCAGCGCCACGGCCAGCACGCCGTAGACCGCCGCGCCCAGGCCGACGAGCAGCGCCAGCCCGCCGACGCGCAGGCCCAGGTCGATGGCGAACAGCCACGGCGCCAGCGTCGACTGCCCCAGCCACAGCGCCGCGCCCAGCGCCGCGCCGGCCACGGCCATGCGCGGCAGGTTGCGGCGCAGCCGCGCGTCCGGCGTGTACAGCCCGCGCTGGTGCAGCAGCCACGCCAGCAGCCCGGCGTTGACCCAGGCGGCGACCGAGGTCGCCACGGCCAGACCGACCTGCGCCAGCCAGCCCATCAGCGCCACCTTCAGCGCCACGTTGACCAGCATCGCCACCATCGCCACGCGCACCGGCGTCGCCGTGTCCTGCCGCGCGTAGAAGCCGGACACGAGGCTGCGGATCACCACGAAGGCCGGCAGGCCCAGCGCGTAGGCCTGCAAAGTCGCCGCCGAGGCCGCGGCGTCGGACGGGCCGAACCGCCCGTGCTGGAACAGCACCGACACCAGCGGCAGCGCAGCGACCAGGAACGCCACCGCGCACGGGATGGTCAGCACCAGCGTCAGCTCCACCGCGCGGTTCTGGCTCTCCAGCGCACCGGCGGCGTCGCCGCCCTTGATGCGGCGCGCCATCTCCGGCAGCAGCACGGTGCCGATGGCGATGCCGATGACGCCCAGCGGCAGCTGGTTCAGCCGGTCCGCATAGTACAGGTACGACACGGCGCCGGTGGGCAGCAGCGAGGCGATCAGCGTGTCGACGAACATGTTGATCTGCGTGAGGCCGGAGCCGAGCGCCGCCGGCCCCAGCACGGCCAGGAATCGCTTCACCCCCGCCGTCCACCGCGGCCACACCAGCCGCAGCCCCACGCCGGCCTTCTCCGCGTCCCAGGCGAGGTAGAGGAACTGCGCAACACCGGCCACGAACACGCCCCACGACAGCGCGTGCCCCACCGTGGGCATCAGCGGGGCCGCCACGGTCAGCGAGGCGATCAGGCAGAGGTTCAGCAGGATGGGGGCGGCGGCCGCCGCGCCGAACCGCCCCACGCCGTTCAGCACGCCGGCCAGCAGCGATTCCAGCGACATGAACAGCAGGTACGGGAAGGTGATGCGGGTGAACAGCACCGCCAGCTCGAACTTCTGCGGCTCGTCCGAGAATCCCGGCGCGAAGATCAGCATGAACTGCGGCATGATCGCCAGGAACACCAGCAGCAGCACCAGCTGCACCGCCAGCAGCAGCGCCATCACCTCTTCGGCGAAGCGGCGCGCCGCCTCCTGCCCGTCCTGCACCAGCGTGCCGGAGAACAGCGGCACGAAGGCCGACGCGAAGGCGCCCTCCGCGAACAGGGCGCGGAAGTGGTTGGGCAGGCGAAAGGCGACGAAGAAGGCGTCGGCCACCGGCCCGGCGCCCAGGAGCGCGGCGGTCAGGATGTCGCGCAGGAAGCCCAGCGCGCGGCTGGCCAGCGTCAGCCCACCGACGGACAGGATGTTGCGGATCACGGTGCAATGCTTTCCCGGACTGAGACGGGCGCCACTATACGCAGCCATGCGCCGGACGCCACGGTCGCGCGCGGCAAAAAGCGCAGCAGGCAATCGCACCTGCTGTTAGGATCCGGCGCAACCACGAAGCACCGGGACCGCGACCGCCATGACCCAGGCCCTCCCCCTCACCTATCTCGAAGCCGGCGAGAGCATCGGCGGCACGCCGCTCCTGGTCCTGCACGGGCTGTTCGGGTCGGCCCGCAACTGGCAGAGCATCGCGCGCCGCTTCGGCGAGCAGCGCCACGTCTTCGCGCTGGATCTGCGCAACCACGGCGGCGCCCCCTGGGCCGGCACCATGAGCTATCCGGAGATGGCGGACGACGTGCTGCGCTTCCTGGACGACCGCGGCTACGCGCGCGCCGCCGTGCTGGGGCATTCCATGGGCGGCAAGACGGCCATGACGCTGGCGCTGCGGCACCCGCAGCGGGTCGAGCGGCTGGTCGTCGCCGACATCGCCCCCGTCGCCTACACGCACACGCACGGCCCCTACGTCGCCGCCATGCAGCGCGCCGACCTCGCCGGCAGCGCGCGGCGCTCCGACGTCGAGGCGCAGCTGGTGGACGCGGTGCCGGAGGCGCCGCTGCGCGCCTTCCTGTTGCAGAACCTCGTGATGGAGAACGGCGCCTTCCGCTGGCGCATCAACCTGGACGCCATCGCCGCCGGCATGGACGCCCTGATCGGCTTCCCCGACCTGGGCGAGCGGCGGTACGAGGGGCCGGCGCTGTTCATCGGCGGGACCGCGTCCGACTACATCACGCCGGAGCGCGAGCCCGCCATCCGCCGCCATTTCCCGGCCGCCAAAATCCAGATGGTGCCGAACGCCGGCCACTGGATCCACGCCGAACGCCCGGAGGAGTTCGCGGCGATGGTCGAGGCGTTCCTGTAGACCGCTAGAACACCGCCTGCCCCGCCAGCAGGGCCAGGACCAGGAAGATCAGGAAGATCACCAGGAAGATGTAGAACAGCACCCGCGCCACGCCGGCCGTGGCGCGCGCCACGCCGGAGAAGCCGAGCGCGCCGGCGACCAGCGAAATGACCAGGAAGATCAGCGCCCACTTGAGCATGTCCGCCTCCGGGATTCGGTAACGCCCGGAGAACGGCTGCGCTGAAGCCGGGTTCCCGGCCTACCCCGGAAACGGTGGCCCCAGAAACGAAAGCTGAAACGAAAACGGGGGCCCGAAGGCCCCCGCGTTCCGCATCGACACGACGTTTCCCCGTCACACCACGTTCTGGCGGGCACCGGGCTTGGCCCCCACGCCGGGCGTCTGGCGGAAGGCGTCGACCAGATACGGGGCCAGCGCCTGACGCATGCCGCGCAGCCACTCGTGGATGATGATCAGCGAACGCGACGCCACCGGCGGCGTCATGCCCAGCTTCACCAGGTCCTCGCGCGTCATCTGCGCCACCTGGTCCAGGCGGTGGCCGGTCAGGCGCGCCCAGGCCGGCGCCGTGCACGGCGGCATGGAGATGACGTTCAGCCCCTCGCGCTCGACCATCTCGGCCTTGCGGCGGGCGTAGTTGGAATCCTCGATCTGCGTGAACGGGCCGGAGACGCCGTTCTCCACCAGCACGCGCTTGGCCTTCGGCGCGATGGTGGCGATGCGCTCCAGCGTCGCCATGCCGGTCGACAGCGAGGCGAGATCCACGGTGACCGGCACCATGAAGGTCAGCCGCTCACCGTCGCCGACGTAGTAGTCGAAGCCCGACACCTCGGCCCAGTTGAAGAACCACTGGCTGATGTTGCCGCCGAAGTCGAACAGGCGGCCGCCGCGCTGCAGCTCCGGACCGATCTGGTCCCAGAACTCGTAGAAGCCGTCGCCCGAACCCATCAGGTTCATGAAGTCCTGGGTGATGCGGCGGTGCTCAACCACCTCCGGCCCGAAGAGGCGGGCAAGGCGCTCGTTCACCTCGTACTCGACGACCTTGAGCTGCAGACCCTCCAGCATGGCGGTCGCCATCAGGTGATGGGACAGCAGCGTCTTGCCGACGCCTCCGCGGTCATTCAGGACGAAGATCGTTCCCAGCATGCGATCGCCTTTCAAAAGTCTTGTCGTCGTGTCGAGAGGGGACTGGGCGTCCGCGGCGCGGACAGCCGGTTCTGTTCGTGGCGGCTCCGGGCGCGGCGGTTCCGGACGCGGCGGCGTGGCCGGCGGAGGAGCGGGCGGCGGCGCCTTGGCCACGGGTTCGGGTTCCGGCGCGGGCTCGGGCTCAGGCTCGGGCGGTGCTTCCGCCACGGCCTCCGGCTCCGGGACCGGCTCGGGTTCGGGCTCTGGTTCGGGCGTCGGGTCGGGCGTCGGGTCGGGCTCGGCGGTGCGCACGGGCTCCGCCGCTTCCGGCTCGGCCTCGGGTTCCGGTGCAGGCTCGGGTTCCGGCTCGGCCTCGGACTCCGGTTCAGGCTCCGCGGCGGCGGAATCGCGGCCGGCCTCGAGCGCGGCCCGGTGCACGGCTTCCAGCGTCTCGGCCGGCAGGCCGGTAGCGGCGCCGTCGGGCGTCTCACCCTTCTGCTCGGACCCGACCAGGAAGAAGGCGGAGCGCAGCGTCACCGGCGAAATCGGCTGGTTGTCGCGCGCGGTCACGCCCAGGCGCGCCAGAACGTCCGATATCTCGGCCCAGGACAGCCCGCGTTCGCGCATCAGGCTGATGTCGGTATAGCTCTCCCGCACAGCCTGCATCGCGCTGCGATTGCCGGCCGGGCGATCGGCGAGCAGCCGCTCGAGTTCCGTGCGATCGATCGACACCGTATAAAACTCGGAAAGAAAGCGTTGCGGGAAGACGGACCGGTGCCCAACACCGAAGGAAACGATTCCACCGGCGCGCAAAAAATAGTACAAGCAACCGCAGGGCGCAAACGGTTTCCAACGCCCGAGAACGGCGTTAAACGTGTGACCGATTGCCCCGCGGCTTCGAGGGTTGGCGAGGATGGCACAGGATTTCCGGTCGTTGCGCGCTTCGGCGCAGACCATCGGCTTCCACGAACTGCGCCAGGCCTGTGAAATCTCGGTCCTGCGCGAAGATCTTGAGCGCATCGTGCGCGAGACGGGCGAATTGACCGCGCACATCGAAGAAACGGTGGAGCAGGTCCGCAGCCAGTTCGCGTCGCTGACCGCCGACGACCTCGCCGATCCCGAGCGTATGACGCCGCTGCTGCAGTTCGCCGTGACGGCGCTGATCGGCATCCGCGACGCCGCCCGTCGCGTCAACACCGAGACGGGCGCCCAGCCGGACGCCGACCGCCCCTCGCCGCCCCCGCTGCGCGCCGTTCCGGCGGCGGCTCCCTTCACCGCCCCACAGGCCGCCCCCCTCGCCGCCCCCTTGGCGGCGATGCCGCCTTCACCCCCGGCGTCGCCTCAGGCGCCGGTCATCGAGCCGTTCGTTCCGCCTCCCCCGGCGCCGATGGCGCCTCTGGCGTCGTTCGACCCGCCGCCGCCCATGGCGCCGGCCTACCGTCAGGTCGAGCCCCCGCCGCCACCAGCGCCGTCCGCCGCCGCGTGGCTCCAGCCGACCAGCACGCGCGCGCCGGCACGGGGCGCCGGTCCGGCACGGCCGGCGCCCGGTGTCGGCGCTGCCAAGACGATCGACTGGCTGAGCCGCTGAGCGGCAGCGCCGCACGTCTTCCGCACGCCACACTGTTGCAACGACGCATCACCTCGCGACTCCCTGAGTCGAGAGGGTTTGTGCGTTTCAATTGTCGCTTGCCCACTATCGATTGCGCCGTTAACGTCCCGGTAATGGTAAACGCACATTAACCCTCCTTGGAGAGGTCCGACGCGATGCGCGAGGATCCGGAGACCATGCCCCAGCCGATCACCGGCGAACGGCCCCATCGCTGCGGCCCCGCCCGCGTGATGGGACGGCACATCGGCCAGCGCCACGCGCCGCCGCTCCCTCCCCGCCCGCTTCGCGTCATCGTCGTGGACGACGAGCCGGCGGTCGCCCAGGCGGTGAAGGACACCGTCGAGGACCTCGGCCACACGGTCTGCGGCATCGTCCACACCGAGGAGGACGCCCTGCTCCTCGCCGCGCGGGAGAAGCCGGACGTGGCCCTGATGGATGTGCGGCTGGGCGTGGGCGGCGACGGCATCGCCGCGGCGCGCCGGCTCAACGCCGGCTTCGGCGTCCGCTCCATCTTCCTGTCCGGCTACGCCGACCACGCGACCATGAGCCGGATCACCGAGACCTACCCGCTGGGCGTCGTGCACAAGCCCTTCTCGACGGCGCAGCTCAAAAGCGCCCTCGACCTCGCCCGCAGCCGCCTGCGCCTCGCCCGCGTGGTCGTCGCCTGAACGCGAAAAGGGCCGCTCCCTGAAGGAGCGGCCCTTTCGGCGAAAACCCAACGTCGGACGTTACTCCTGGACGAACGCCTTGATGTACGACTGCGACAGCGGCGTCACCAGATAGTCCAGCGGCGTGCGGGCGGACAGCAGGATGCGCGCCTCCACCGGCATGCCGGGCTTGATGGTCAGCTTGTGCACCTCGTGCGCCTCGGGGTTCTCGTCCTTCAGGCGGATGCGCGCCAGATAGTAGTCCTGGCGGCTCACCGGATCGACGATGCGGTCGGCCGAGACGTACTCCACCGTGCCGTCCAGCGAGCCGACGACGCGCGAGTCATAGGCGGTGAGCTGCACCTTCACCGGCAGGTCGACGGTGATCGACTTGATGTCCTTCGGTTGCACGTGCACCTCGGCCAGCAGGGCGCGGCCGTCCGGCACCACGTCCAGGATGGCCTCGTTCTGCACGATGGTGCCGCCCACGGCCGGATGGCCGTTCATCACCACGATGCCGTCGTCCGGCGCCTTGATGTCGCGGTTGGCGAGGCGGTTGGCGGCGTCGCGGATCTGCTCGGCCAAGCGCGCCGTCTCGGAGCGCGCCTTGTCCAGGTCGATCAGCACCTTCTCGCGGAAGTCGTTGCGGCGCTTGACCCAGTCGCCCTGCGCCTCGGCGGCCTGCTGCTTGGTCTGGGCGATGCGCGCCTCGATGTCCTTGTCGCGGGCCATCAGGCGGGCTTCCTCGCGCTGCAGCTCCACCAGCTTGGTGCGGGTCGAGTTGCCGCGGTCCAGCAGGCCCTGCGTGATGCGGATGTCCTCCTGCACCAGCTTCATCTCGCGCGTCTGGTAGGTGCGCTGCTGCTCCAGGCTGGCGCCCTCTTCGCGCAGGGTCTCGACGCGCTCGCCGATCAGCCGCTCCTCGGTGGTCAGCTGGTGGCGGCGCACGTCGAACAGCGTCTTCTGGTTGTCCATCAGCTTGGTGACTGTGGCGCTGCCGGCGCGGCGCTTCTGAAGTTCGGCCGGCCATTCGATGGCCTCGCGGTCGAACAGCTCGGCCTGCAGGCGGGCCTCCAGGGCCAGCATCTCCAGCCATTGGGCGTTCAGCACCTCCAGCCGGGTCTCGGCCTCGGTGGCGTCCAGGCGCATCAGCACCTGGCCCGCCCTCACGGTGTCGCCACCGCGCACCAGGATCTCGCCGATCTGGCCGCCCTCGCTGTGGCGGACGGTCTTGCGGCCGGTCTCGGGCGCCAGGGCGCCCTGCGCCACCACGGCGCTGTGCAGCGGGGCCAGCGCGGCCCAGGCGGTCATGCCGCCCATGCCCACCGCCAGCACGGCGGCGCCGCCGGCCAGCAGGTTGCGGACGCTGGTCTCGGGCAGGAGGCTGCGCATCGCGTTGCCCATGGCGGCGGCGTTGCCGGCGGCCTTGGTGAGGGTCTTGGTCGTGCTCATGGTGCCGGTCTCCTTGCCTTACTCGACCGCCGGGGCGGCGGTGGCGCCGCCGACGCTGCGCATGCGGCCCCAGGAGGCGGCGGGCACCGCGGCTTCGCCCTGCCCATGGGGCTGGGCCGGCTGCGCCTGCTGGGCGCGGTTGGGAACGTCGTGCACCATGCCGTTCTGCAGGATGTACGTCTTATCGGACGCGTCCACGAACACCGGCATGTAGCTCAGCACGATGGTGGTGGTGCCGCGCTGCTTGGCCTCGGCGATGAAGCGGCGCACGGCGGCGATGCCCTGCTCGTCCAGGCCGGCGGCCGGCTCGTCCAGCACCATCAGGACCGGCTCGCCGAACCCGGCGCGGGCAAGCGCGATCAGGCGGGCGGTGGCGCCGGTGATCGGGTTGGCCGGGTCGTTGACCTCGGTCTCGTAGCCCATGGGCAGGCTCTCGATCCACTCGTGGATGCCCGCGCGCTTGGCGGCGGCGATGACCAGGCTGTCGTCCTCGACCTCCTGGAAGCGGGCGATGTTCTCGGCGATCGTGCCGGGGAACAGGTCGGAGCGCTGCGGCAGGAAGCCGATGCCCTTCATCGGGTCCTTCGGCGTCAGGGCGGAGACGGCGAGGCCGCCCAGGCGCAGGGTGCCGGCGCTGGGCGCCTGCACGCCGGCCAGCAGACGCGCCAGCACCGACTTGCCCGAGCGGTTGGCGCCCAGCACGCAGATGGTCTGGCCCGGCTCCACCGTCAGGGTGACGGCGCGCAGGATCGGCTTCTGGTCGCGCGGGCTGACGAACAGGACGTTCTCGGCGGTCAGGCGCTCCGGTTCGATGTTGACACCGCCGCGCACCGGCTCCCGCGACACGCGCTTGATCAGGGCCGACAGGCGGCGCCAGGACTCGACCGTCTTCAGCATCTGCGTCCAGGCACCCATGGTCTGCTCGATCGGACCCATGCCACGGGCGACCAGCATCGAGGTGGCGATCATGCCGCCGAAGGACAGCTGCTGCTCGATGACCAGCCAGGCGCCCACGCCGGTGACGGCGACCTGCAGAAGGTAGCGGATCCACTTGGTGACGGCGGCGATGGAGGCGCCGCGCTCGGCCGCCTGGGCGCTCAGCGCCGAGGTGGTCAGGGTGTCGCGCACCACCATGTCGACGGCGGCCGGACCCATGCGGAGCGCGCGGACGGTGTCGGCCCGCGTGGTTACCGCATCGAACAGGCGCTGGGCGCGGGACGCCGGCTGCTTGGCGTCGTCGCTCATGCCCTTCACCGCCCAGTGACCGAATAGGCCCAGCGCCGTCAGCAGCACCATGCTGCCCAGCATCAGGCCGCCCAGCACCGGGTGGATCAGCCAGATGCCGACGACGTAGATCGGTGTCCACGGCAGGTCCAGCAGCGCGGCGAAGGTCGGGCGCGACAGGGCGGCCTTCACCTCCATCATGTCGCCCAGCGGCGTCATGTCGGGGCGGCCGCGGGCGGCGCTCTCGACGACCTCGCCGCTGAAGCGGCGGCGCCACGCCACCTCGATGGCGTTGCCGGCGCGGGTCAGCAGGCGGGTGCGCACCACCTCCATGACGCCGATCATCGACAGCGCCAGGACGGTGATCAGCGTCAGCATGATCAGCGTGTCGATGTTGCCGGACGGGATGGCCCGGCTGAACACCTGCAGGGAATACAGCGGCACGCTCAGCATCAGGACGTTGATGGCCGCGCTGAACACGAACGAGCCCAACAGGATCCGGCCGAAGTAACGGCTGCCGAATTCGGGGCGTCCGTCGCCGTTGGCGGCGCTGTTGATCGACGTGCGTCGGTTCAGGGGTGGCATGGATCTTCCTCCAGTCGTCACCTTGTTTCGCCGGAACCCGTGCGGATCTGGCACGCCGATAGGGCGGCTTTCATGGTAAACGACATATTAAATTTAGCCGACATCACGTTAATGCCACGGAGACTTGCCCCTTTGCGTCACAGCCGGGCGCACCTCATCTTTGAGGAAGGCGACACCCGGAGGTGCCCATGACCGCGACGTTCACCCTCGATCCCGGCCGGCTCACCCTGGCCGACCTGCGCCGCATCGCGCGGTCCGCGCCCCGGCTGGAACTGGATGCCGCCTGCCGGCCTGCCATTGCGGCGTCGGCGCGCACCGTGGCACAGGCGGCGGCGGGGGAGCGGCCGGTGTACGGCGTGAACACCGGGTTCGGCCTGCTGGCGAAGCGCCGCATCCCGCCGGACAAGGTGCGCGAGTTGCAACGGCGGCTGGTGCTGTCGCACAGCGCCGGGACGGGGCCGGACCTGCCGGCGGCGGCGGTGCGGCTGATCCTGGCGCTGAAGGCCAACGCGCTGGCGCGCGGCCATTCCGGCATCAGGCCGGAGGTCATCGACGCGCTGCTGGCGCTTTACAACCACGGCGTGCTGCCGGTGGTGCCGGCCAAGGGCTCGGTCGGTGCGTCGGGCGATCTGGCGCCGCTGGCGCACCTCACGGGCGTGCTGATCGGCGAAGGCGAGGCCGACGTCGGCGGCGAGCGCCTGCCGGCGGCCGACGCCCTGGCGCGCGCCGGCTTGGCGCCGATGGAACTGGAGGCAAAGGAAGGGTTGGCGCTGCTCAACGGCACGCAGGTGTCCACCGCGCTGGCACTGCTCGGCCTGTTCGCGGCGGAGGACGCGTTCGCGGCAGCCTTGGTGGCGGGATCGCTCAGCGTCGACGCGGCGCTGGGCAGCGACGGGCCGTTCGACGCGCGCATCCACGCCCTGCGCGGCCAGCCTGGGCAGGCGGACGTCGCCGCCGTTTACCGCCGCCTGCTCCAGGGCAGCGGCATCCGCGAGTCCCACCGCGGCGACCACGGCACGGTGCAGGACCCCTACAGCCTGCGCTGCCAGCCGCAGGTGATGGGCGCCGTGCTCGACCACCTGCGCTTCGCGGCGGGCGTGCTGGAGCGCGAGGCCAACGCCGTGTCCGACAACCCGCTGGTCTTCGCCGACACCGGCGAGATCCTGTCCGGCGGCAACTTCCATGCCGAGCCCGTCGCCATGGCCGCCGACGTTCTGGCGCTGGCCATCGCCGAGACGGGATCGCGGTCGGAGCGGCGCACGGCGCTGCTGATGGACGCCAACCTGTCCGGCCTGCCGCCGTTCCTGGTGCGCGAGGGCGGGCTGGACAGCGGCTTCATGATCGCCCAGGTCACCGCCGCGGCGCTCGCCAGCGAGAACAAGCAGATGGCCCACCCCGCCAGCGTCGACAGCCTGCCGACCTCCGCCAACCAGGAGGACCACGTCAGCATGGCGACGCACGCCGCCCGCCGCCTGTCCGACATGGCCGACAACCTTGCCGGCATCCTCGCCATCGAACTGCTGGCGGCGGCCCAGGGCATCGGCCTGCGGGCACCCCTGGAGACCAGCCCGGCCCTGCGCGAGGCCATGGCCCTGCTGCGCGCCCGCGTGCCCTTCGCCGAGCACGACCGCCGCATGGCGCCGGACATCGCGGCGGCGAAGGACCTGGTCAGCGCCGGGGCGTTCCTGGGGATGGCCGGAGAGGGATTGCTGCCGAGCCTTTAGGAATCCGCCGTATCCGCAAGGCACATCATCGTCGCCAGCATCAGCGCGATGGAGCGCTCCACGCCGTCCTTGTCCACCGCGAACACCTCCGACCGCACGACCGTCAGCGTGCGGCCGGACTTCTCCACCCGGCCGCGGGCCAGGAAGCGCTCCCCGGCGGCCGGTGCCAGCAGGTTGATCTTGAACTCCGCCGTCAGCACCGAGGAGCCCGCCGGGAACAGGCTGAACGCCGCGTAGCCCGCCGCCGAATCGGCCAGCGTCGTTGTGACGCCCGCGTGCAGGTAACCGTGCTGCTGGCACAGGTCGCGGCGGTAGCCCATGCCCAGGGTGCACACGCCCGGAGCCAACTCCACAATCTCGGCGCCGATGGTGTTCATCATCGTCTGCCGGGCGAAGCTGTCGCGCACGCGGGCCTCGAAATCCGGGTCCCTGGGCTTGAAGGCGGTCATCGGCGTCCCTCCCGTTTCTTGAACCATACGCAAGCGTATGGCAGGAGGATCGCCCTGTCAATCGTCCGGTCCACGAACGAAAAAAGCGAGGGGCCGGAGCCCCTCGCCTTCCCGTCCGACAAAGGTGCCGGATCAGCCCTTCAGGATGCCGCGGCCGGCGAAGCGGGCGGCGGTGCCCAGCTGCTCCTCGATGCGGATCAGCTGGTTGTACTTGGCCAGACGGTCCGAACGGCTCAGCGAGCCGGTCTTGATCTGCCCGCAGTTGGTGGCGACCGCCAGATCGGCGATGGTCGAATCCTCGGTCTCGCCCGAACGGTGCGACAGCACGGCCGTGTAGCCGGCCTTGTGCGCCATGTCGACGGCTTCCAGCGTCTCCGACAGGGTACCGATCTGGTTGACCTTCACCAGGATGGAGTTGGCCACACCCTTCTTGATGCCGTCGGCCAGACGCTTGGGGTTGGTGACGAACAGGTCGTCGCCGACCAGCTGCACCTTGTTGCCGATGGCGTCGGTCAGCGCCTTCCAGCCCTCCCAGTCGTCCTCGGACATGCCGTCCTCGATCGAGATGATCGGATAGCGGCCGACGAGGTCGGACCAGTACTTCACCATCTGGTCGGGGGTCAGCGACTTGCCCTCGCCCTCCAGCTCGTACCTGCCGTTCTTGAAGAACTCGGTCGAGGCGGCGTCGAGCGCCAGCATGACGTCGTCGCCCGGCTTGTAGCCGGCCGCCTCGATGGCCTTCATCACGAAGCCCAGCGCCTCGTCGGTGGAAGCGAGGTTCGGGGCGAAGCCGCCCTCATCGCCGACGTTGGTGTTGTGGCCGGCGTCCTTCAGCTTCTTCTTCAGCGACTGGAAGATCTCCGCACCCATGCGGATGGCGTCGGCACCGGTGGCCGCACCCACCGGCATGATCATGAATTCCTGGATGTCGATCGGGTTGTCGGCGTGTGCGCCGCCGTTGATGATGTTCATCATCGGAACGGGGAGCAGCGAGGCGAAGGCGCCGCCCACGTAGCGGTAGAGCGGCAGCGCCGCCTCTTCCGCCGAGGCCTTGGCGACGGCCAGCGACACGCCCAGGATGGCGTTGGCGCCCAGGCGGGCCTTATTGGGGGTGCCGTCCAGTTCGATCATCGCCATGTCGATGGCGCGCTGGCTGGCGGCGTCCAGGCCCGACAGCGCGTCGAAGATCTCGCCGTTGACCGACTCGACCGCCTTCTGGACGCCCTTGCCGCCGTAGCGGGACTTGTCGCCGTCACGCAGCTCGACGGCCTCGTGCGCGCCGGTCGAGGCGCCCGAGGGAACGGCCGCGCGGCCGAACGCGCCGGACTCCAGCGTGACGTCGACCTCGACGGTCGGGTTGCCGCGGCTGTCCAGAATTTCGCGGGCGTGAATGTCGGTGATGGCGCTCATCGTGCTAGTTCCTCCGCATTTCGGGCGCGTTTCGGGCGCGGGGGGACTGATAGCCCCTGTGACCTTGCGTGGCAAGGGGCGGATGGCGCCTCTTTCGGCATGCCTCCTTGGCTGAAAGCCAATGTCGGACCTTTCGTCACAGCCCCTTGGCCAGCCGGTCGAACGCCTGCAGCCGCGCCAGCAGGGCCGGCATCTCCTTGATGGGGATCATGTTCGGGCCGTCGGATGGCGCGTTGTCGGGGTCCTGGTGCGTCTCCATGAACACGGCGGCCACGCCCACCGCGATGGCCGCGCGCGCCAGCACCGGCACGAACTCCCGCTGGCCGCCCGAGGTGGTGCCCTGCCCGCCGGGCTGCTGCACGGAATGGGTGGCGTCGAACACCACTGGGAAGCCGGTCTCCGCCATGATCGGCAATGCCCGCATGTCGCTGACCAGCGTGTTGTAGCCGAAGCTGGCGCCGCGCTCGCACAGCATGACCCGCTCGTTGCCGGCGGCCACCAGCTTGGCGGCCACGTTCTTCATGTCCCAGGGGGCGAGGAACTGGCCCTTCTTGACGTTCACCGCCCGCCCCGTCTGCGCGGCGGCGACCAGCAGGTCGGTCTGCCGGCACAGGAAGGCGGGGATCTGCAGAACGTCCACCACCTCGGCCACCGCCGCGCAGTGGTGCGTCTCGTGCACGTCGGTCAGCACGGGGCAGCCGAACCGCTCCTTCACCTCGGCGAAGATCGGCAACGCCTTGTCCAGCCCCAGGCCACGCGCGGTGTGGATGGAGGTGCGGTTGGCCTTGTCGAAGGAGGACTTGTAGATCAGCCCGATGCCCAGCTTGCCGCACGCCTCGCTCAGCGCCGCCGCCATCTCCAGCGCGTGCTCGCGGCTCTCCATCTGGCAGGGGCCGGCGATCAGCGCGAACGGCCGGTCGTTGGCGATGGAAATGCTGCCGATCTGGACGGTCTTCGGGGTGGTCATGGGCGCTGCTCCTGACAGGACTTGCGAGAGGGCGCCGCCCTCTCGCACTCTCCCGGCAAGGGCCGGGGGCCCTTGCATCCCAGAAAATGGGGGGCGGGGTCAACCGAGATGCTGTTTGAAGAAGGCGCTCGTGCGGCCGTTGGCCAGGTCGGCGGCAGCCTTGTCGTAATGCTCGCCGCCGGGACGGGCGAAGGCGTGGTCGGCGCCCGCGTAGACGTGCAGCGCCACGTGCGGGTTGCCCGAAAGGCCGGCGGTGAGCTTCTGCAAAACCTCCGGCGTGGCGAACTTGTCCTTCTCCGCCACGTGCATCAGCAGCGGCTTGGTGATGTTGCCCGCCTCGCCCAGCAGCGCGTCCAGCCCGACGCCGTAGTAGCTGACGTTGCAGTCGGCGTCGGAGCGCATGGCCATCATGAACGCCAGCCGCCCGCCCAGGCAGTAGCCGACCGTGCCCACCTTCCCTGTGCAGTCCTGGCCGCCGCGCAGCCACGCCAGCGCCGCCTTCAGGTCCTCCACCGCCTTGTCCTGGTCCATGCCCTTCATCAGGGCGAAGGCCCGGTTCCACTCGTCCTGCGTCTTGTCGGTGAGCTGGATGCCCGGTTCCTGCCGCCAGAACAGGTCCGGGCAGACGGCGACGTAGCCCTGCGCCGCAAGGTCGTCGCACACGCCGCGCATCACCGCGTTGACGCCGAAGATCTCCTGGATGACGACGACGCCCGGCGCCGGCAGCGTGGCCGGCTTGGCGACGTAGGCGGAGAACGCGCCGCCGTCGGCGGCCGTGATGGTCACCTCGCCCATGTCTCTTCCCTCTCGTAAATTCGGGGCCGTGGCCCGGCCCTCGCTCGCGCATCGCCACGAAAGGTGGGACGCCGCGATCACACGGCAATGGCGCCGGCGCGCGAGACGCGCTACGCACGTCGCCGTACACCAACGAGCGGAGACGATCGCGTGACCGAGCCCGTCCTGGAAACCCCGCGCCTGATCCTGCGCCTTCCCGTCCGGGACGATTTCGACGCCTGGGCCGATTTCATGGCCGATGCGGAGGCCGCCCGCTTCCTGGGCGGCGCGCAGCCCCGCGCCATCGCCTTCCGCACCTTCCTGTCCATGGCCGGATCGTGGCGGATCCTGGGCTTCTCCATGTTCTCGGTGATCGAAAAGGCCACCGGGCGCTGGGTCGGCCGCCTCGGCCCCTGGATGCCGGAAGGCTGGCCCGGCACCGAGGTCGGATGGGGCATCGCGCGCGAGCATTGGGGCAAGGGCTATGCCACCGAAGGTGCCGCCGCGACCATCGACTGGGCGTTCGACGCCCTCGGCTGGACCGAGGTGATCCACACCATCGATCCGGCCAACACCGCGTCGCAGATGGTGGCCCAAAAGCTCGGCTCCACACTGCGCGGCCCCGGCCGCCTGCCGCCGCCGCACGAAAACGCCCCCGTCGAGGTGTGGGGCCAGACGCGCGAGCGATGGCGGGCCCGGCGCGAGAGTGGCGCGGAAGGCCGTTAACCGCAGGAAAAATCCGGCTTCCCGGCCGCGTCACATTACCGTTTCATCATGCGGTTACTGGAACTTCATTTCCAGAAACGCGGAGTATTGGCATTTTTTAAACGTTCAGCGGCTATGCTTGCGCATCATTTGCATGCAAAGCGAGGCGCCGATGCATCACGATCACGCTGACTGTTCTTGCCACGACCGCCAGACCACCGGCGATCGCCGCACCTTCCTGAAACTCGCCGCGCTGGGCGGCGGCGCCATGCTGCTCAGCGCCACGCCGCTGCGTCACGCGGCCGCGGCCGGCAACGTGGAGGCGCTGCTGCTCTCCTGCATGGATTACCGGCTGGTCGACGACGTGGTCCGCTACATGGACGGCCGCGGCCTGAACAACAACTACGACCACGTGATCCTGGCCGGCGCCGGCCTGGGCGCCCTGACCGAGAAGGAACCCGCCTGGGGCGAGACCTTCTTCAAGCACGTGGAGGTCGCCAAGGCCCTGCACGGCATCAAGAAGGTGATCGTGATGGATCACCGCGACTGCGGCGCCTACAAGGTCTTCCTGGGCCAGGACCTGAAGGGCGACCCGGCCAAGGAGACCGCCGTGCACGCCGAGATCCTGGGCAAACTCGGCATGAAGATCCGCGAGAAGCACCCCGACCTGGGCGTCGAGCTGCTGCTGATGGCGCTGGACGGCAGCGTCGAGAAGATCGCCTGAAGCAAGCAAAAAGGCGCCGTCCTCCCATGGGGAGGACGGCGCCTTTCGATTCCCAGACGATTCTCAGACCAGCCGGCTCTGCTCGATCGCCGCCTTGATGAACGACGTGAACAGCGGGTGCGGGTCGAACGGCTTCGACTTCAGCTCCGGATGGAACTGCACGCCGATAAACCAGGGATGGTCGGGGATCTCGACGATCTCCGGCAGCTCACCGTCCGGCGACAGGCCGGAGAACAGCATGCCGCACTTCTCCAGCCGGTCCTTGTAGTAGACGTTCACCTCGTAACGGTGGCGGTGCCGCTCGGAGATGGCCGTCGCGCCGTAGATGTCCGCGACCTTCGAATCGGGCAGCAGGCGCGCCGGGTAGGCGCCCAGGCGCATGGTGCCGCCGAGGTCGCCGGCCTCCGACCGCTTCTCCAGCTGGTTGCCGCGCAGCCATTCGGTCAGCAGGCCGACCACCGGGTTGCCGGGCTTGCCCAGCTCGGTGGAGCCGGCGTCGACGATGCCGGCCAGATTGCGCGCCGCCTCGATCACCGCCATCTGCATGCCGAAGCAGATGCCGAAGTACGGCACCTTGCGCTCGCGCGCGAACTTGGCCGCCTCGATCTTGCCCTCGGTGCCGCGCGACCCGAAGCCGCCCGGCACCAGGATGCCGTGCACGCCTTCCAGGCGCTGGACGGCCCCGTCGGTCTCGAAGATCTCCGAATCGATCCAGTCCAGCTTGACCTTGACGTTGTTGGCGATGCCGCCGTGCGACAGGGCCTCGGCCAGCGACTTGTAGCTGTCGAGCAGGCTTGTGTACTTGCCGACCACGGCGATGGTCACCTCGCCCTGCGGCTTGCGCACGCGCTCGACGATGGTGCTCCAGCGCGACAGGTCCGGCTCGCCCGCGGTGGGCAGGCCGAAATAGGCCAGCACCTGCGTGTCGAACCCTTCCTCGTGGTAGCTGATCGGCACCTGATAGATGTTGTCGACGTCCAGCGCGGCGATGACGCGCTCGGGCCGGATGTTGCAGAACAGCGCGATCTTGCGGCGCTCGTTCTCCGGAATCGGCCGGTCGGCGCGGCACAGCAGGATGTTGGCCTGGATGCCCACGCCCAGCAGTTCCTTGACTGAGTGCTGGGTCGGCTTGGTCTTCAGCTCGCCGGCGGTGGGGATGTAGGGCAGCAGCGTCAGGTGGACGAACAGCGCGCGCTCCGGCCCCACCTCGTTGCCGAACTGGCGGATGGCTTCCAGGAAGGGCAGCGACTCGATGTCGCCGACGGTGCCGCCGATCTCGCAGAGGATGAAGTCCTCGTCGTCCGTGTCGGCGCCGATGAACTCCTTGATCTGGTCGGTGACGTGCGGGATCACCTGGACGGTGGCGCCCAGGTAGTCGCCGCGCCGCTCCTTGGCGATGACGTTCGAATAGATGCGGCCCGTGGTGATGTTGTCGCCCTTGCGCGCGGCCACGCCGGTGAAGCGCTCGTAATGGCCGAGGTCGAGGTCGGTCTCGGCACCGTCGTCGGTGACGTAGACCTCGCCGTGCTGGTACGGGCTCATGGTGCCCGGGTCGACGTTCAGGTAGGGGTCGAGCTTGCGCAGCCGGACCTTGTAGCCGCGCGCCTGCAACAGCGCCCCCAGCGCCGCCGACGCCAGGCCCTTGCCCAGCGAGGAGACGACGCCACCGGTGATGAAGATGTACCGAGTCATGATCGTCCGAAGACCCTGAACTTGAAACCGTTGGACCGATTAGGCTCTGCCTTAAAGGAAAGAGGCGGCTTGGAAGGGCCGCCTCTCCTCACTCCGTCTGCCGACGCTGGAGCCTCCGCCTACTGGGCGACCGGCGGCGCCGGAGAGGCCGGGGCGGCGGGGGCCTGCTGCTGCACGGGCTGCGCCGGGATCGTGTCGATGATCGACGTCGGCTTGCCCGTGGCGCCGGCCATGATGGCGAGCACGATGCTGGTCACCATGAAGCAGCCCGCCAGGATCGCCGTGGTGCGCGTCAGCAGGTTGGCGGTGCCGCGCGCGGTCATCATGCCGCCCATGGTGCCGCCGCCGATGCCGAGCCCGCCGCCCTCCGACTTCTGGATCAGGATGACGCCGACCAGCGCGAGCGCGATCAGCAGGTGAATGACCAGAATCACCGCGTGCATGAACCGTGTTCCTCAGAATTCCCGCAGCGGAGGGGCAGCCCCCTCCCAAACCGATAGCGCGCCGCGGACCCGTGTGACGTGGCCCGCGGCGCGCAGCCCCACTGTTTTAGCGCGCCCGGCGCGGGGATGCTAGCGGCAACTCGTGGCGATGGCCCAGAAATCGTCCGCCACCAGCGACGCCCCGCCGACCAGCGCGCCGTCGACGTTCTCCGTCGCCATCAGCTCCGCCGCGTTGGACGGCTTCACCGAACCGCCGTAGAGGACGCGCATCTTGTCGGCGTCCGGGAACCGCTTGGCCAGCTCGCCACGGATGAAGGCGTGCATGGCGGCCACGTCGTCCGGCGTGGCGGTCTTGCCGGTGCCGATGGCCCACACCGGCTCGTACGCGACGACGGTGTTCTCGGCCGTCGTGCCCTCCGGCAGCGAGCCGGCGAGCTGGCTGCCGACCACGTCGGTCTGCGTGCCGGCGTCGCGCTGCGCCTCCGTCTCGCCGACGCAGACGATGGCGATCAGGCCTTCCTTGTGCGCGGCGACGGTCTTGGCGTTCACCACCGCGTCGGATTCGCCGTGGTCGGCGCGCCGCTCGGAATGGCCGAGGATGACGTAGGCGCAGCCGGCGTCCTTCAGCATCACCGGGCTGACATCGCCGGTGTGCGCACCCTTCTGCTTGGCATGGCAGTCCTGGGCGCCCAGCGCCACGCCGCTGCCCTTGACCGCGTCGCCGACCGGGAACAGCAGCGGGAACGGCGGGCACACCAGCATGTCGAACGGCACGGCGCCCGCACCCTTCACCCGCCCCGCGAGGTCCGAGGCCAGCGCGAGGCCATCGGCCTTCAGCCCGTTCATCTTCCAGTTCCCGGCGATCAGCTTGCGGCGTGCGGCCATGGCTTGCGGTCCCTCCCGAGGGCGATTGCGTGAAATTCGAATGTGGCGCCTTCTAGCAGGGGTGCGGGCGATTTTCCAGACGGGCGGAGGGGTGGGCAGCCGGTAGCCCTCGTGGCGCAACTTGTGAGCGCCCCGGCTGCCCGGTATGTTGATGTCTGATCACGCGGCCCGGAGGCACGCATGTCCGATCGTATGACACGGGAAATCTACCGGCGCTGGCTGGAGGAGCAGCCGGACGGCGCGCACTTCGAACGCGTGGCCGGCGAACCCGTCGCCATGGCGCCGGAACGGGCCGCCCACGCCCGCCTCAAAGCCCGGGTCTGGCAGGCGCTCGACACCGAGATCCGCCGCCTCGGCCTGCCCTGCGAGGCCCTGCCGGACGGCATGACCGTGGAGATCGACGACGACACCGACTATGAGCCCGACGCGGTCGTGAACTGCGGCCCGCCGCTGCCCGACGACGCCGTCGCCGCTGCGAATCCGGTCATCGTTGTCGAGGTCCTCTCGCCCAGCACCCGCGCCCGCGATGCCGGGGCCAAGCTGGAGGACTATTTCCGCCTGCCCGGCCTCATGCACTACCTCCTGGTGAAGACGGAGCGCCCGGCCGTCATCCACCACCGCCGCGATGCCGACGGCACCATCCACACCAGCATCCACGCCGCCGGAACGCTCACGCTCGACCCGCCGGGGATCGCGCTGGACGTGGACGCGCTGTACCGCCGCTGAATCGGGCAAATCGGCGGTTGCCGCGCCCCCATGGCCTTTCTATGATGCGCGGCCCGGCCCCAAGGGGGCCTGATCGCTGCGCATTTCGGGTGCCATGCTCCAGTTCATCCGCTCCTTCGCCGGTTCGTGGGTCGTCAAGATCCTGTTCGTCCTGCTCATCGCCAGCTTTGCCGTCTGGGGCATCGGCGACGTGGTCCGCCAAGGCGGCACGTCGAACACGATGATCGAGGTCGGGCCGGTCGAGGTCGGCCGCAACGAGGTGGACCAGGAGTTCCGCCGCCAGATGGAGCGGCTGCGCCCGCTGTTCGGCGGCACGCTCACGGTCGATCAGGCGCGCCAGTTCGGCGTGCTGGACCAAGCGATATCCACGCTGGTGCAGCGCAGCCTGTACGACCTCGCCGCCAAGGACGCCGGCCTGTCGGTGGGCGTTGAGACGGTGCGCCAGCGCATCGCCGAGGAACCCGCCTTCCGCGACCAGCAGGGCCGCTTCAACGCCACGCTGTTCCAGCAGATCCTGCGCCAGAACGGCCTGAGCGAGGACGGCTACGTGCAGATCCTGCGCCGCGAGATCGCGCGCGAGATGGTGTCCGGCGCCGTCGGCGGCGGCGCCGTGGCGCCCAAGCCGCTGGTGGACGAGCTGTTCCGCTTCCGCCAGGAAAAGCGCGTGGCCGAGGTGATCACCATCCCCAACGCCAGCGTCGGCGACGTCGGCACGCCCGACGATGCCGCCGTCCAGCGCTATTACGAGGACCATCAGGTCCGCTTCACCGCCCCGGAATACCGCACGCTGACGGTTCTCCAGATGTCCGCCGACGACCTCGCCAAGGACGTCACGGTCACCGACGAGCAGCTCCGCGCCGCCTTCGACGAGCGCAACGAGGAGTTCACCACGCCCGAGCGACGCAGCGTGCAGATGGTCGTCGTCGACGCCGAGGATAAGGCCAAGCAGATCGCCGACGCCGCGCGCGGCGGCCAGAGCCTCGCCGACGCCGCCAAGGCCGCCGGGACCGAGCCGCTGACCCTCGACTCCATCACCGCGCAGGAGTTGCCGGAGATCGGCCCGGCCGTCTTCGCCCTGCCCCAGGGCCAGGCCAGCGCGCCGATCAAGAGCGGCCTGGGCTGGCACGTGGCCGTGGTCACCGCCGTGCAGCCGGGCGCCCACAAGAGCTTCGAGGAGGTGCGCGAGCCGCTGCTCGCCCAGCTCAAGCGCGAGAAGGCCGCCGACCGCCTGTACGAGGTGTCGAACCGCCTGGACGACGCGCTGGCCGGCGGCGCCACGCTGACCGAGGTCGCTCAGGGCCAGGGCCTGAAGACCGTCTCCATCCCGTCGGTCGACAGCACCGGCAAGGCCCCGGACGGCAGCGCCGTCACCGGCGTCGCCAATGTGGCCGAGGTGGTGAAGACCGCCTTCGGCCTCGCCCAGGGCCGCACCTCCAACGTCGTCGAGACGGCGGACAACCGCTTCTTCGCGGTGCACGTCGACGGCGTCACCCCCGCCGCCGTCCGCCCGCTGGCCGAGGTGAAGGCCGATGTGGTCGCCGGCTGGCAGGAGGAGGAGCGCGCCGCGCGCGCCGCCGCTAAGGCCAAGGAAGTGGCCGAGAAGCTGAAGGCCGGCAACGAGGGCGGCGCCCAGGATCTGGCCGCCAAGGCCGGCGGCAGCTTCGCCATGACTGCCCCCTTCACCCGCGACGCCCGCGCGGTGGAAGGCCTGTCGGCCGACCTCGTCCGCCAGCTGTTCGCCGCCAAGCCGGAGGACGTGGTCACCGGTGCGGCCGGCGACAAGCAGATCGTCGCCCGCCTGAAGGAGGTCATCCCCGCCGATCCGGCCGCCCCCGACGCGCCGCTCGCCGCCGTCGAGGACTCGGTCCACCGGGGTGTCGAGGGCGACATCATGACCCAGTTCGCCGAGGCGCTGCGCCAGCAGTATCCGGTGGAGGTGCACCGCGCCCTCATCGACCAGATGTACCCCGTCAACCAGTAAGCCCGCCAACAAGCCGCCAGCCGGAGTCGCCGCCGTGAAGGTCCTGCCCGAATCCCCCGCCTTCGATTCCGCCTACGAGGCAGGCCGGCCGCAGGTGGTCTGGACCACGCTGGTGAGCGACCTGGAGACGCCGGTCTCCGCCTACCTCAAGCTGGCCGACGGACGGCCGTTCGGCTTCCTGCTGGAGTCGGCGGAGCGCGGCGCCGGGTCGCGCCGCGACCGCTATTCGGTGATCGGCTTCAAGCCGGACGTCGTCTGGCGCTGCCGCCGCGACGGTTCGGAGATCAACCGCCGCGCGCTGTTCGACGCCAACGCGTACGAGCCGTGCGACGGCGCGCCGCTGGAGGTGATGCGGGCGCTGATCAACGAGAGCCGCATCGACCTGCCGGCCGAGCTGCCGCCGATGGCCGCCGGCCTGTTCGGCTACCTCAGCTACGACATGGTCCGGCTAATGGAGCGGCTGCCGGACGACAACCCGGACGAGCTGGGCATCCCCGACGCCATCCTGACGCGCCCGTCGCTGGTCGCCATCTTCGACAGCGTCACGGATTCGGTCATGCTGGTGACGCCGGTGTGGCCGGAGGCCGGCGTGTCGGCCGAGGCCGCCTATGGGCGTGCGTGCGAGCGCCTCGCCGACGCCGTCGCCGACCTGGAGCGCCCGCTGCCCTACCGCCGCGAGCCGCGCACGGAGGCCGGCCTGCCGCTGGCCTGGACCTCCAACACCACGCGCGAGGAGTATCACGCGATGGTGGAGCGGGCGAAGGAGTACATCCGCGCCGGCGACATCTTCCAGTGCGTGCCGTCCCAGCGCATCCGCATCCCGTTCAAGCTGTCGCCGCTGGCGCTGTACCGCACGCTGCGCCGCCTGAACCCGTCGCCGTTCCTCTTCCACCTGGACTTCGGCGAGCTGTCGATCGTCGGCTCCAGCCCGGAGATCCTGGTGCGCGTGCGCGACGGCAAGGTGACCATCCGCCCCATCGCCGGCACCCGCAAGCGCGGCGCCACGCCGGAGGAGGACCAAGCGCTGGCCGACGACCTGCTGAGCGATCCGAAGGAGTTGGCCGAGCACCTGATGCTGCTGGACCTCGGCCGCAACGACGTGGGGCGCGTCGCCAAGATCGGCACCGTCAAGGTGACGCAGAAGATGATCGTGGAGCTGTACAGCCACGTCATGCACATCGTCTCCAACGTCGAGGGCGAACTGGACCCGAAGTACGACGCGCTGGACGCGCTGGTCGCAGGCTTCCCCGCCGGCACGGTGTCGGGCGCGCCGAAGGTCCGCGCCATGGAGATCATCGACGAGCTGGAGAAGGCCCGGCGCGGCGTCTACGCCGGCTGCGTCGGCTACTTCGGCGCCTCGGGCGCCATGGACACCTGCATCGCGCTGCGCACGGCCGTGCTGAAGGACGGCACCATGTACGTCCAGGCCGGCGGCGGCGTGGTCGCCGACAGCGACCCCGAGGCCGAGTACCAGGAGACCGTCAACAAGGCCAAGGCGCTGATCCGCGCCGCCGAGGAAACGGTAAAGGCGGCGGCGCGGGCCTGACGTGCCGCCTGACGTCGCACCGCCCGACGCCGTCTGGCTGGCCCTGCTGGTCAAGGTGCTGGGCGCGGCGCTGGTCGTCGTGCTGGCGTCCGTCGTCGCCGAGAAGGCGGGGCCGTTCTTCGGTGGCGTCATCGCCACCCTGCCCGTCTCCACCGGTCCGGCCTACGTCATCCTGGCGGTCGAGCACGACGACCGCTTCATCGCCGCCACGGCGCTCTCCAGCCTCGCCAGCAACGCGGCGATGATCACCTTCCTGGTGCTGCTGGTCCGCTTCGCCCCCCACCGTTCCCTGGCGGTCACGCTGGGCGTCGCCTCGGCCGTGTGGATCGCGCTGGCCGCCGCCCTGCAGGCGGTGGCGGACTGGACGGTGTGGACGGCGGTGCCGCTCGTGCTGGCCTTCTACGCCCTCGCCTTCCCTCTGGTGCGCCGGCCGATCCCGGAGCTGAGGAAGACCGCCGCCCCGGCGCGCTGGTACGACATGCCGCTGCGCGCCCTGCTGGTCGGCGTGCTGGTGGCGACGGTGACGTCGCTGAGCCGCGCCATCGGCCCGGCGGCGACGGGCATCGGCGCCATCTATCCGATCGCGCTGTCCAGTCTGGTGGTGATCCTGCACCTGCGCCTGGGCGGGGCGGCGGTGGCCGCGGCGATGCGCAGCGCGCTGATCACCAACCCCGGCTTCTTCCTGTGCATCCTCACCCTGCACCTGCTGGCCGAGTCCGCCGGCCGCGCCTGGGCGCTGACCGCCGCGCTGGCCGTGTCGCTGGCCTGGGCGCTGGGCGTGCTGGTGTGGAAGCGGAAGAAGCCGGCGCTGTAACGCCCTCGCTTATGCAGCCCCCTTGAAGTCGAACCCGGCGCCTTCGACCGCCGCCTTCACCTTATCGGCCGGCGCGCCGTCCACGGACACGACACCCGCCGGCAGGTCGACGGTCACCGCAGCGCCGGGTGCGGCCTTGGTGATGGCGTTGGTGACGGAGCGCACGCAGCCGCCGCAGGTCATCCCATCCACCTTGTACTTCTCAGCCATGATCCGATCCCTTCTTGGTCGTTGAACACGTCAGCAGGAACAGCGGGCGCGCACGACGGCGCTGACGGGCACCAGCGTGAAGCCGCGCTTCTTCACGTCGGGCAGCCACGCCGCCAGCGCCTCCAGCGTGGCGTCGTGCGGGTGGCCGATGGCGATGGCGAAGCCCTGACGGCGCGCCACCACCTCCGTCTTAGCGAGTTGGGCGCGCACCGCGGCCACGCTCTGCACGTTGTCCAGGAAGATGTCGCGCCCGGCGTGCGGCATGCGCATCTCCTGGGCCAGCACCATTCCGGCGCTGTTCGGCGTCGTGCGGCTGTCGATCCACAGCAGGCCGCGCCGCTGGATCTCGCCCAGCACCGGCGCCATGGCCGCGCGGTCGGCGGTGAAGCGGCTGCCCATGTGGTTGTTGATGCCGACGTAGCCGTCGAAGCTCGCCAACGCCTGGGCGACGCGCCGCTGGATCTCCGCCCGGTCCAGGCGCGTCAACAGCGCGTCCGGGCCGGGGTCGGCGTGCACGCTGGGCTCCATGGGCAGGTGCAGCAGCAGCTCGTGCCCGGCGGCCTGCGCGGCGCGGGTCTGCTCGCGCAGCTGCTCGGCGTAGGGCAGCCACGCCAGCGTCAGCGGGCCGGGCAGCTTCACCGTGCGGGCCGAGCGCTTGCGGTCCACGCCCAGGTCGTCGATGACGACGGCGATCGCCGGCGCGCCCTGCGGCACCGCGAACGGCAAGGCGTTCCTGCGCCACAGCGGCAGGGCCCCCGGCGCCGCCGGCACGGGCGGGGGCAGCAGCGCCGCCTGCACGGGTGCCGGCGGCGGCGGGGCGGGCGGTGCCGGCGGCGGGGCGACCTCCACCTCCTCGACCGGCATCCCCGGCTCCGGTTCGGTGACCGGCGGCAGGTCCACCACGGCGGGCGGCGTCGGCGGCGCAGGCATGCTGGCCGCGACCGGCGTCACCGCCTTGGCCGGCGCTGTCCGGCCACTCAACAGCGTGCCGCCGACGGCCACGCCGAACACCACCGCCACGGCGCCCAGCGCCAGCAGGAACGGAGTCGCGGTCAGCCGCTTGCCGGCCGGACGGGCGCGTCGGCGGGCCATCAGGCGGGCTCCGGGCGATGGGCGGCGATGCCGGCGGTCATGGGCTGTACGGTCTCCTGGGGGCGTCGGGGAGGGTGGCACCGGCCGCCGCTTGCTGCAACAGAGTCCTTGCACGTCCCGCGAGGCTGGAAATCCGCACCCCGGCCGGTTAGGGTAGGCCCCTTCGGGAACGATGCCGGAACGCCGGTGGCCTCTATGCTGCTCCTCATCGATAACTACGACAGTTTCACGTACAATCTCGTCCATTACCTGGGCGAGCTGGGCGCCGACGTGGTCGTCCGGCGCAACGACGCGCTGACGGTGGAGGAGGCGCTGGCGTTGCGGCCCGACGGCATCCTGCTGTCGCCCGGCCCCTGCGACCCGGACAAGGCCGGCATCTGCCTGCCCCTCATCGACGCCGCCGCCAAGGTGCGGCTGCCACTGATGGGCGTGTGCCTGGGGCATCAGGCCATCGGCCAGGCGTTCGGCGGCGACGTGGTGCGCGCCCCGGTGCCGATGCACGGCAAGGTCGACAGCATGTTCCACCAGGGCAAGGGTGTCCTGAAGGGCCTGCCCTCGCCGTTCCGCGCCACCCGCTACCACTCGCTGATCGTCGAGCGCGCGACGCTGCCCTCCTGCCTGGAGGTGACGGGCGAGACGGCCGACGGCCTGATCATGGCGCTGGCCCACCGCGAGCTGCCGATCCACGGCGTGCAGTTCCACCCGGAGAGCATCGAGAGCGAGCACGGCCACACCATCCTGCAGAACTTTCTCTCGCTGACCCGCCGGCTGGAGACCGTGGCATGAGCGCACCGCACGGCGACATCACCGACATGAAGGCCATCCTCGCCAAGGTGGCCGCCGGCAACGCGCTGACCGAGCCGGAGGCGGAGTTCGCCTTCGACATCATCATGTCCGGCAACGCCACGCCGTCGCAGATGGGCGGCTTCCTGATGGCGCTGCGCGTGCGCGGCGAGACGGTGGAGGAGATCACCGGCGGTGCCCGCATCATGCGGGCCAAGGCCCTGCCGATCGAGGCGCCGCCCGGCACCATCGACACCTGCGGCACCGGCGGTGACGGCGCCGGCACCTTCAACATCTCCACGGCCGCGGCCCTGATCGCCGCCGCCTGCGGGGTGCCGGTGGCCAAGCACGGCAACCGCGCGCTGTCGTCGAAGTCGGGTGCGGCGGACGTGCTGGCCGCCGTCGGCGTCAACCTCGACTGCGACATGGCGCTGGTGAAGAAGGCCCTGTGGGAGGCGAAGTTCGGCTTCCTGATGGCGCCGCGCCACCACCTCGCCATGCGCAACGTCGGCCCGACCCGCGTGGAGCTGGGCACGCGCACCATCTTCAACCTGCTGGGCCCGCTGTCCAACCCGGCCGGCGCCAAGCGCCAGCTGCTGGGCGTCTTCGCCAAGCAGTGGGTGGAGCCGCTGGCGCACGTGCTGAAGCGTCTGGGGTCCGAGTCCGCCTGGGTGGTGCACGGCGCCGACGGGCTGGACGAGATCACCACCACCGGCCCGACCACCGTCGCTCAGCTGAAGGACGGCGAGGTCACTGTGTTCGAGGTGCACCCGGAGGAGGCCGGCATCTTCCTGGCCCGGCCGGAGCACCTGAAGGGCGGCGACGGCGCCCACAATGCCGAGGCGCTGCGCGCCTTGTTCGACGGTGTGCCCGGCGCCTACCGCGACATCGTGCTGCTGAACGCGGCCGCCGCGCTGATCGTCGCCGGGCAGGCGAATGACCTTAAGCAGGGTGTCGAGATCGCCCGCCATGCCATTGATTCCGGGGCGGCGCGCACGGTCCTGCACCGCCTCGTTACCATCACCCACGAGACGGTGCCGGCCGAATGAGTGACGTTCTGGCAAAGATCTGCGCCGACAAGCGCGCCCACGTCGCCGCCCGCAAGGCCGCCCGTCCCTTCGCCGAGGTCGAGGCCGCCGCCCGCGCCGCGTCGCCGCCGCGCGGCTTCATCGCCGCGCTGCGCCGCACGGTGGCCGCCGGCCGCTACGGCCTGATCGCCGAAATCAAGAAGGCCAGCCCATCCAAGGGCCTGATCCGCGCCGACTTCGACCCGCCCACGCTGGCCCGCGCCTACGCCGCCGGCGGCGCCACCTGCCTGTCGGTGCTGACCGACGAGCCGTACTTCCAGGGCAAGGACGAATACCTCGTCGCCGCCCGCGCCGCCGTCGACCTGCCGGTGCTGCGCAAGGATTTCATGCTCGACGTCTATCAGGTGGCCGAGGCCCGCGCGCTGGGTGCCGACTGCATCCTGCTGATCATGGCCGCCCTCGACGACGCCCAGGCGGCCGAGCTGGAGGCGGCCGCCGGCGACTACGGTCTGGACGTGCTGGTCGAGGTGCACGACGCGCCGGAGATGGAGCGCGCGCTTAAACTGAAGACGCCGCTCCTGGGCGTGAACAACCGCAATCTCAAGACCTTGGCGGTCGATCTTGCGACCACGGTGGAGCTGTCGGCCGGCGTGCCCGCCGACCGCATGCTGGTCGCCGAGAGCGGCCTGAACACCCCCGCCGACCTCGCCCGCATGGCCGCCGTGGGCGCCAAGTGCTTCCTGGTCGGCGAATCCCTGATGCGCCAGGACGACGTCACCGCCGCGACCAAGGCATTGTTGGCGCCGGCCTGAGGACGCTGCATGTCCGACGTCACGGTCAGCCTCGAGGACCCACGCCAGCCTGAGGTGATCGCGCTGATCGCCAACCTGGACGCGCACCTCGACGCGCTCTATCCGCCGGAGGAGAACTATCTCCTCGACGTGGAGACGCTGGCGGCCGATGACATCCGTTTCTTCGTCGCCCGCCGCGACGGGGCGGCGCTCGGCTGCGGCGCGTTGCGCCTCGACGCCGGCTACGGCGAGGTGAAACGCATGTACGTGCGGCCCGAGGCGCGGGGCGCCGGCATCGGCCGCCGCGTCCTGGAGCGGCTGGAGGCGGAAGCGCGGGCGCTCGGCCTGCCGGTCCTGCGCCTGGAGACCGGCGTCGCGCAGCCGGAGGCCATCCGCCTCTACGCCGCCGCCGGCTTCGCCGAACGCGGCCCGTTCGGCGACTACCCGCCGCTGGAGCGCAGCGTGTTCATGGAAAAAATCCTTGTGGAAGAGGGAGTTCGATGAGCGGCTTCACCCATTTCGACAGCGAGGGGCGCGCCGTGATGGTCGACGTCTCCGACAAGGACGAGACGGAGCGCACGGCCACCGCGCGCGGTTCGGTGATCATGCAGCCGGAGACGCTGACGCTGATCATGGAGGGCGGCGTCAAGAAGGGCGACGTGCTGTCGGTGGCGCGGCTGGCCGGCATCATGGGCGCCAAGCGCACGCCGGACCTGATCCCGCTCTGCCACCCGCTGGCGCTCACCTCGGTCAAGGTCGACCTGACCTGCGATCCCGACCGCAACGCCGTGGACGTCACCGCCACCTGCAAGCTGAAGGGCCGCACCGGCGTGGAGATGGAGGCGCTGACCGCCGTCTCCGTCGCCGCGCTGACCGTCTACGACATGTGCAAGGCGGTGGACCGCGGCATGACCATCACCGGCGTGCAGCTGGTCCACAAGGCCGGCGGCAAGAGCGGCGAGTGGGCGGTGCCGGCCGCATGATCTCCGTCGCTGAGGCGCTCGCCCGCATGCTGACCCACTGCCCGCCGCTGCCGGCGGAGACGGTCGGGCTGCACGAAGCGCTCGGGCGCGTGCTGGCGGAACCGGTGGTATCGCGGCTGACCCAGCCGCCGTTCGCGTCCTCCTCCATGGACGGCTGGGCCGTCCGCGCCGCCGACCTCGCGGGGGCCTCCGACGCATCGCCCGTCACGCTGCGCCCGATCGGCGAATCCGCCGCCGGGCATGCCTTCTCCGGCACCGTCGGCCCCGGACAGGCGGTGCGCATCTTCACCGGCGCCCCCCTGCCCGACGGCGCGGACGCCGTGGTGATGCAGGAGGACGTGGCGGCCGACGGCGACGCCGTCCGCATCCCGGTCGCGCCGAAGCCCGGCAAGTTCGTGCGCCCCGCGGGCCTGGACTTCCAGGCGGGCGAGGCGGTGCTGCCGGCCGGCCGGCGCCTGACCGCGCGCGACGTCGGGCTGGCCGCCGCCGCCAACGTGCCGTGGCTGCGCGTGCACCGCCGGCCGCGCGTCGCGGTGCTGCCCACCGGCGACGAGATCCGCCTGCCCGGCGAGCCGCTGGGTCCCAGCCAGATCGTCAGCTCCAACGCCTTCTTCCTGTCGGCGCTGGTGGCGGCGGAAGGCGGCGTGCCGCATTTCCTCGGCGTGGCCGGCGACACGCCGGAGGCGCTGGCGGAGATGGCCAGGGGTGCCGCCGGCTGCGACCTGCTGGTCACCTCCGGTGGTGCCTCGGAGGGCGATCACGACCACGTGCGGGACGTGCTGGGCGGCGACCTCGACTTCCACCGCATCGCCATGCGGCCGGGGAAGGCGGTGATGTTCGGCCGCATGGACGCCGCCATGGGCGCCGGCCGGCTGCTGGGTCTGCCCGGCAACCCGGTGTCGTCGGCCGTGGCCGCCGTGCTGTTCCTCAAGCCCTTGTTGCGAGCACTCCAGGGTCTTCCGGCGGACGAGCCGACCCGCGCCGCCCGACTCGACGGCGCCCTGCCCGCCTGCGACGACCGCGCCGACTACGTGCGCGCCACGCTGACGCCCGTCGCCGGAGGGGATCCGGCGGTCACACCCTTCCCGCGCCAGGACAGCGCGATGATGTCGCGCATGGCGAAGGCCGACGCGCTGATCGTCCGCCCGCCGCACGCGCCGCCCGCCCGGCCGGGCGACGGGGTGGAGATCATTCCCCTGTCCGGCGGCTGCCTTTCGGTCTGAGCGGTCTTTTGGTCCGGGCGGTCTTTTGGTCCCGAGCGGTCTTTTTGATCTCGAGTCCTGCCGAAATTTCCACGCCGATCCGCAAAGCCGGCGCTTGACGGAAGCCCAGAACCAAACTAGAACAAGCTGCAAGCGTTTTGCTTTTGTTCCAGATCTAGTACGGCGACCGCCGGGAGGCACAAATGCTCACTCGCAAGCAGCACGAGCTGTTGCTCTTCATCCACGAGCGGCTGGGCCAGGGTGGCGTGTCGCCCTCCTTCGACGAGATGAAGGACGCGCTGGGCCTGAAGTCGAAGTCAGGCATCCACCGCCTGATCACCGGCCTGGAGGAGCGCGGATTCATCCGCCGCCTGCCGCACCGCGCCCGGGCGCTGGAGGTGGTCAAACTGCCCGAAGGCCTCGAAGCGGCCCGTGGCAGCGGCGCGGGCCGGCCGGCCCGCGCCAAGTTCCAGCCGAACGTCATCAAGGGCGACTTTTCCGGCGCCCTGTCTGGACGCGACGTGTCCGGCCGCGAGCTCCATGCGGCGGCGGAGACGGTGCAGCTTCCCCTCTACGGCCGCATCGCCGCCGGCACGCCGATCGAGGCGTTGCGCGACAACTCCAACACCGTGGATATCCCGGCCAGCATGCTGACGACCGGCGAACACTACGCGCTGGAAGTGGCGGGCGACTCGATGGTCGAGGCCGGCATCCTCGACGGCGACACGGTGGTCATCCAGCGCTGCGAGACGGCCGAGAACGGCACCATCGTGGTGGCCCTGGTGGACGATGGCGAGGTGACGCTGAAGCGCCTGCGCCGCAAGGGCAACACCATCGCGCTGGAGCCCGCCAACGCCGCCTACGAGACACGCATCTTCGGCGCCGACCGCGTGCGCGTGCAGGGCAAGCTGGTGGGGCTTTTCCGCAAGTATTGAGCGGGCGCGGCCCGGCGCCGCGCCTTCCCTCACGGCACCGTCCATGGCCGGCTACCGCGCCATGCCCGAACGCTCTCCGCGCGCACGCCACCCGGTCCCACGTCCGGTCCCAGGTACAGCGCGTGCGCGCCGTCCCGGCGCAACGTCCAGACATCGATCACCAGGGGTGCCCGGCAGCGCCGCGCCCCTTCGGTCGTGCTGATCACCACGTCCACCCCGCCGCAGTCCTCCGCCAGCGCCTCCGCCTGCCGGATCACCGCGACCGTCCGCCCGCCGGCCCGGTAAACGCACCCCAGCGCGTCGCAGGCCAGCCGGCCGTCGACGCTGCGGCCCGCCTTCGGCCACGGCTCGTCGGCGTCGGTGCGTCCGTCGCGGTGCGCCCACATCCGCGCCGTCAGCTTCGCCGCGTTCGCCGTCGACGGGCTGAGCCCGCCATCCGCCGTGCGCACCGCCACCAGCCGCCCATCGCCGGAGACCAGCACGTCCGGCCGCTCGGCGAAGACCGGGCTGACCAGGCCCGCCGCGACGCCGGCCAGACCGAACAGCCGCCAGCGCCCGGACCACAGGCACAGCCACAGCCCGCCGCCGGTGACGGCGACCAGGCCCCACACTGGCATCGCCGGCACGATGGCGGTGGCCCCGGGCAGGTCGCTGACCGCCTTCGCGGTCCAGATCACGCCGGTCACGCCCCAGCCCATGGCCGTGACCGCCGGCCCTTCCCAGCCCAGCGGCATCAGCAGGTAGACGATCAAACTCCACGGCATGACCCAGAAGGAGGTCAGCGGCACCGCCACCATGTTGGCGAACACACCGTAGAAGGCGATCTGCTGGAAGTGGAACAGCGAGAACGGCGTGGTGGCCAGCGTGGCGACGACGCTGGTCGACGCCAGCCCGCCCAGGTACAGCGCGGCCCGGCCCAGCCAGCCAGCACCCGTGTGCCAGCGCACGATGTGCGGGTTCAGCACCTCGTACGCGGCGATCAGCGCCAGCACGGCACCGAACGACATCTGGAAGCTCGGCCCCACCAGTTCGTCCGGCCCCACGAGCAGCGCCACCACCGCAGCGAAGGCGATCAGCCGCACGCTGAGCGCGCTGCGGTCCACAACGATGGCCAGCAGCACCACGCCCGTCATCAGCACCGACCGCAGCGTCGGCACCGGCGCGCCCACCAGCATTGTGTAGGCCACCGCCGCCAGCAGCCCGGCGACGGCGGCGATCTTCTTGATCGGCCAGCGCAGCGCCACCGGTTCCACCAGCGCCAGCAGCGCCCGCACCACGCCGAACACCAGCATGGCCACAACCGTGATGTGCAGCCCGGAGATGGAGAGCAGGTGCGCCAGCCCGCTGTTGCGCATGTCGGCCATCACCTCCTCGCCAATGCCCGTCTGCTGGCCGTTGAGCAAGGCCACGGTGACCGCCGCCGCCGGTTCCGGCAGCACGGCATGGACGCGCGCGGCGATGGTCTGCCGCAGCCCCTCCAGGAACACGGCGAAGGCCCGCCAGCCGGTCGCCGACGGCGCCTGCACCACCTCGGGCGCGGTCAGCGCCGTGCCGACGGCGCCGATGCGGTCGAAGAAGGCGTGCCGTTGGAAATCGTAGGCACCCGGCTCGGCCGGCGCCGGTGGCGGGTGCAGCAGCGCCTTCGCGCGCACCATGGCGCCGGCCGGCGGCACCGGCAGCCCGTCGCGCAGCCGCAGGCGCACGCGCGCCGGCGTCTTGCCCGCATCCAGCCGCTCCACGGCCAGATCCGTCAGCACGATGCGGCTGCCCTGCGCCAGCGCCTCGACGCCGACCACCCGCCCGGTGACCGCCACCGGCCCGATCTCCTTGCGCAGGACCGGCGCCTCGACCAGCGCCGTGCGCAACTGCGCCGCCGCGAATCCCACCGCCACGCTGAGCAGCGCCAAGGCAACCGCGAGCACGCCCAGCCACCGCCGTCCGATCCACGCGGCGACCGCGCACGCCGCCGCCGCGACCGCGCCGATCCACCCCGCCGGTTCCATGGGCTGCGCGAAGTAGGCGGCGATGCCCAGGCCGATGCCGGCCGGCACCCACAGCGCCCAGCGCTCGCGCTCCGCCAGCAGCCGGTCGGCAAACCACCCCAGCGCGCGGACGAGCGCGCCCGGCGGCCGCGGCGGTGCCGCGCCTTCCTCGAAACCGTCGCCATCGAAGACGATGCGCTCGCTCATGCCGCACGATACGCCGAACCGCGTGGTCCTGCACTTTTTCGGACGGTCCACTGCAAGGGGACTCCCCCACCCCCGGCCGTTCTGTGCTACACACCGCACTGCAAAAGTCTGCGACCCTTGAGCTTGGTTTTCCAATGACCGTCGTCACCCGCTTCGCCCCGTCGCCCACCGGCTTCCTGCACATCGGCGGCGCCCGCACCGCGTTGTTCAACTGGCTGTTCGCCAAGCACCACGGCGGCACCTTCCTGCTGCGCATCGAGGACACCGACCGCGCCCGCTCCACGCAGGCCGCCGTCGACGCCATCCTCGACGGGCTGTCGTGGCTGGGCTTGGACTGGGACGGCAACGCCGTGTCGCAGTTCGACCGCAAGGACCGCCACGCCGAGGTGGCCAAGCAGATGCTGGCCGAGGGCAAGGCGTACCATTGCTACGCCAGTCCCGAGGAACTGGATGAGATGCGGGCCGCCCAGAAGGCCGCCGGCCAGCCGGTGCGCTACGACGGGCGCTGGCGCGACCGCGATCCGTCCGAGGCGCCGGCCGGCGTGCCCCCCGTGATTCGCCTGAAGGCCCCGCAGACCGGCGAGACGGTGCTGAAGGACCACGTGCAGGGCGAGGTGCGGGTGCAGAACCAGCAGCTCGACGACCTGATCCTGCTGCGCGCCGACGGCACGCCCACCTACCTGCTGGCCGTGGTGGTGGACGACCACGACATGGGCGTCACCCACGTTGTGCGCGGCGACGACCACCTGACCAACACCTTCCGCCAGATCCAGATCTACAACGCCATGGGCTGGGACCTGCCGCAGTTCGCGCACATCCCGCTGATCCACGGCCCGGACGGCGCCAAGCTGTCGAAGCGGCACGGGGCGCTGGGCGTCGACGCCTACCGCGACATGGGCTACCTGCCCGAAGCCGTACGCAACTACCTGCTGCGCCTGGGCTGGGCGCACGGCGACGACGAGATCATCTCGACCGAGCAGGCGATCGAGTGGTTCAACCTGGAGGGCATCGGCCGTTCGCCGTCGCGCTTCGACTTCGCCAAGCTGGAGAGCCTGAACGCGCACTACCTGCGCCAGGCGGACGACGCCCGCCTCGTCGGCCTCGTGGCGCCGCGGATCGAGAAGGAGATGGGCGCCGCCCTCACCGACGCGCAGCGCGACCTGCTGCTGCGCGCCATGAACGGGCTGAAGCAGCGCGCGCGCACCCTCGTCGATCTGGCCCAGAGTGCCCGCTTCTACGTGGCCGCCCGGCCGCTCTCCTACGACGACAAGGCCCGCGCCCTGCTGGACGACGCGGGACGCGCCGTGCTCACCGAACTCGCCGGCGTCTTCGAGCAAGAGCCGGAGTGGACCGCCGCCGCGCTGGAAGCCCGTGTCCGCCGGTTCGCCGAGGACAAGGGCGAAAAGCTTGGCAAGGTTGCCCAACCCCTGCGTGCCGCGCTCAGCGGTTCGACCGTGTCGCCGCCGATCTTCGAGGTCGCCGAGCTGCTCGGCCGGGCCGAGACGCTCGCACGCATGGGTGATGCGTCGAAGGCCGCATCCCGATAACTTCGATGCGTTGCACTATGGCGTTTGCGGAACTATGCTGCGCCGATTCGAAAGGGGCGGGAAGCCCTCAACCGGATAAAATAAAGGACGTGCCGAGATGACCCAGAACGCGTCGAGCGACACCGTCACCCTTATTGATAATCGTACGGGCAAGCAGGTGACCATGCCCGTGCTGCACGGCTCGACCGGACCGAGCGTGATCGACATCCGCAAGCTGTACGCGGAAACCGATTGCTTCACGTACGACCCGGGCTACACCTCGACCGGCAGCTGCGAGTCCAAGATCACCTACATCGACGGTGACGAAGGCGTTCTGCTGCACCGCGGCTATGCCATCGACGACCTGGCCGAGCACTCGACCTTCCCCGAGGTCTGCTTCCTCCTCCTGAACGGCCACCTGCCGAACGCCAAGGAGAAGGAGGACTTCGAGAACACCATCCGCCGCCACACGATGGTGCACGAGCAGCTCTCGAAGTTCTACAGCGGCTTCCGCCGCGACGCGCACCCGATGGCCGTGCTCTGCGGCGTGACCGGCGCGCTGTCGGCCTTCTACCACGACTCGATCGACATCGACGATCCGCAGCACCGGATGATCTCGTCGCACCGTCTGGTCGCCAAGATGCCGACGATGGCCGCCATGGCCTACAAGTACGCGGCCGGCCAGCCCTTCATGTACCCGCGCAACGACCTGTCGTACGCGGAGAACTTCCTGTACATGACCTTCGGCACCCCGTGCGAGCCGTACAAGGTCAACCCGATCCTGTCCAAGGCCATGGACAAGATCTTCATCCTGCACGCCAACCACGAGCAGAACGCCTCGACCTCGACCGTCCGCCTGGCCGGTTCGTCGGGTGCCAACCCGTTCGCCTGCATCGCCGCCGGCATCGCCTCGCTGTGGGGCCCGGCGCACGGTGGTGCGAACGAGGCCGTGCTGAAGATGCTGGAGGAGATCGGTTCGGTCGATCGCATTCCGGAAATCGTCCGCCGCGCCAAGGACAAGAACGACAACTTCCGCCTGATGGGCTTCGGTCACCGGGTCTACAAGAACTACGACCCGCGCGCGGCCGTCATGCGTAAGACCTGCCACGAGGTTCTGGGCGAGCTGGGCATCAAGAACGACCCGCTCCTCGACATCGCCATGGAGCTGGAGAAGATCGCCCTCGAGGACGATTACTTCGTCCAGAAGAAGCTGTACCCGAACGTCGACTTCTACTCGGGCATCATCCTGAAGGCGATGGGCTTCCCGACCAGCATGTTCACCGTGCTGTTCGCCGTGGCGCGCACCGTCGGCTGGATCAGCCAGTGGAAGGAGATGATCGAGGACCCGCAGCAGAAGATCGGCCGTCCGCGTCAGCTGTACACGGGCGAGACCAAGCGGCCGTTCGTGCCGCTGGCGCAGCGTGGCTAACCGGCCCACAGCACAGTTCGGCAAGGGTGGCTCCGATGGAGCCACCCGACCGCCGACCGCGTACCTCGTTCCGGCCCGCCGGGCGCGGCTTCTGCCCGCGGCCAACGACAACAAGCCGCCGCTCAAGCGCCGGCTGATCCGGCTGGCGGCCTGGGCCGCCATCGCCGGCGCCGTCGCGTTTCTGGTTTTCGGTTGAGCGGACCTTCGTAGGTTGGGTCTGGACCCAACGTACTTTGCATGGTCTGGAATGTTGGGTTTTCGCTGACGCTCAACCCAACCTACGGCGCTTCTTCCAGAATCCCCTTCAAAATCTCGGCGTGGGTGTGCTTTCCCTCGCCCGAGGCGTAGAGCAGCGTGACCGGCCCGTCCTTCAGGCGCCGCCGCAACTCATCCAGGGCCCCGGCGTTTCCCGCCAGCTCCGCCTTGTAGCGCTCCTGGAACTCCGGCCACTTCGCCTCGTCGTGCGCGTACCATGTGCGCAGGCCCGGGCTGGGCGCCACGTCGCGCATCCAGGCGTCGAGGCGCGCTTCCTCCTTCCGCAGGCCCCGCGGCCACAGCCGGTCGACCAGGATCCTCTGCCCGTCATCGGGTGCCGGCGGGTCGTAGACCCGCTTCAGCCGCAGCATGGCGCCCCTCCCCGCTCAGCCCTGGGTGATCGGAATGTGCGGCGCCTCGGCGGCCACCCGCGCCAGCCACGCGTTCACCGCCGGATAGGCGGACAGGTCGAAGCCGCCTTCATGCGCCACGTGCGTGTAGGCGTACAGCGCGACGTCGGCGATGCTCAGCCGCTCACCCACGAAAAACGGGCGCTCCCCGAGGTGCCCTTCCATGACGCCCAGCGCGTCGTAACCCTGCTTGCGCTTGCCGGGCAGCGCCATGGTGCGCTCGGGCGTCATTTCCACATGGTGGGTGATCCAGTAGCGCGGCGTGGCGACGTTGGGCTCGTGGCTGTACTGCTCGAAGAACATCCATTGCAGCACCTGCGCCCGCTCCAGCCGCCCGTCGGGCAGGTAGGGCGACCCTTCGGCCAGATACCAGATGATGGCGTTGGATTCGGCCACGAACGTGCCGTCCTCCAGTTCCAGCGTGGGGATGCGGCCGTTCGGGTTCTTCGCCAGGAACTCCGGCGTCCGCGTCCCGCCGTGGTCGATGTCCATCTCGACCCGTTCGAACGGGATGCCCAGCTTGTGCAGCATCAGCCGCACCTTGTAGCCGTTGCCGGAAGACAGGTTGTCGTACAGGCGCAGCATGTGTCGCGGTCCTTCTTATTCATCCGAGTTCGGATGAAAGGATGGCACGAGCCTCGCCCCCGATGCAACCCACAGGACGTGCATTCAGGGTGCGCGCGCGTCGTCGATCATCAACAGCCGACAAGCCTGCTTGGCGTGGCTTTCGCAGGCGGCGAGCGCGTCCGTCATGGCCTGCTGAACGCTCGGCCGGCCGCCGCGCCATCCCCACGCACCGTCCGGCGAGGTGGCGAAGGCCTTGCCGGGGGAAGCCCGCATGTATTCCTCGAACCCGGCGCGCGCCTTGTCGGACAGGCCGGGCGGCGGTGCCAGTTGGGCCATGGGCCGGGCGCGCGGGGCGAGCCCGCGCTCGGCGAGGAAGCGGTCGACGTAGGCCGACCAGATCGGCGTGCCGGCGTTGGAGAACAGGCTGTGTCCGTCCGTGCCGAAGGCATCGGCCATGATGAAGGCCGCCTTGCCGCCGGCCGCCGTGAAAGCCTCGTGGAACTGCCGTGCCAGCCGCGGCCCGAAGAAGTGATCGTTTTCGGAATAGACCCACAGCATCGGCACGCGCGAGGTGCGGCCGAAGGTGCGGAAGGCGGCGACCAGTTCGTGTTCGGCGCACACCTCGTCCTCGCGCTGGGATCCGCGGCCACCCGCGAAGCTGATGGCGGCGACGAGGCCCGGCGGCGGATCGGCGGTCAGCGCCACGGTGGCGAGACCGCCGGCGGAGCGTCCGACGCTGAGGACGCGGCTGCCGTCGACGTAGGGTTCGCGCACCATATGGGCGATGACGGCACGGATGTCCTCGGCGCCACGCTTGCCGGATGTGACGTAGTCCGGCTGCTTGCAGGGGCCGCTGCTCTCCACGTAGTCGCCGCCGGTGCCGCCGTAGCCGCGCCGCATGAACGCCACCGCCACCCAGCCGCGCCGGGCGAACTCGCGGGCCTGCGGAACCATGCCGGTGGGCGACATGCCCGGCCGCTCCGCCGCGTCGCGCGGGGCGCCATGGTTGAGGATCACGAGGGGATGGCGGCCGGGCCCGTCCGGGCGGACGACGACCGCCTCGAACGAGACGTTCACCGGGGCTCCGCCCCAGGTCATCGTGGCCGGGATGCGGATCGCCTGCTGCGCAATCCCCTCCGCCCCGGCGGCGGAACCCCAAAGCGCGGCAACCAGCGCCACGGCCATGCACCAGAGACGACCCGGCCCCATGACATCCCCCTATCGATCGGAGGAGCAGGATACACCGGATCGGCGCCCGGCCGCCACGCCACGACTCTGGCCGCCCCGACTCTGGACGTCGCGGCGGCCGGGCTTGCCGTCACTTCTTCTCGATCAGCTCGATCTTGTAGCCGTCCGGGTCCTCGATGAAGGCGATCACCGTGCTGCCGTGCTTCATCGGACCGGGCTCACGGGTTATCTTCGCACCCTCGGCGCGCAGCTTGTCGCAGGTGCCGTAGATGTCCGGCACGCCGATGGCGATGTGGCCATAGCCGGTGCCGATGCTGTACGGCTCCTTCTGGTCCCAGTTGTGGGTCAGCTCGATGACGGCCGTGTCCTTCTCGTCGCCGTACCCGACGAAGGCCAGCGTGAAGCGCCCGCCTTCGTAGTCGTTCTTGCGCAGCAGGTTCATGCCCAGCAGCCGCGTGTAGAAGTCCAGCGACTTGTCCAGGTCGAACACGCGCACCATCGTGTGCAGCATCCGGTATTCGCTCATTCTCACCCTCCAGTGTGTGCGGGCTTCGTGCCCTTCTGCTTCCGGCCGATCTCGTCCAGCACCACGCGGGCCGCGCGCTCGCTGGGCGGCTCGCCACCCTGGCCGAGCCAGCGGGCGACCTCGGCCACGCCGTCGACCTGCTCGCGCCGCGCCGCCGGATCGTCCAGCAGGCGCGCCACGGCCGTCGCCAGCTTATCCGGCCGGCAGTCCTCCTGCAGCAGTTCCGGGACCAACATCCGGTCCTGCATGAGGTTCACCAGGCTGACGTACTTCACCCGGATGAACCGCCGGTACAGCGCCACCGTGATCGGGCTGAGCCGGTAGGCCACCACCATCGGCAGCCCGGCCAGCGCCAGCTCCAGCGTCACCGTGCCGGACGCCGCCAGCGCCACCTCCGCCGCGGCGAAGGCGTCGTACTTGGCCTCGTCCCCTTCCACGACGATGGTGCGCACCGGCCAGCCGGCCACCTCCGCCGCCACCGTGTCGCGCACCGTCGCCACCGTCGGCACCACGGCGACGAGGCTGGGATGGCCGGAGCGCAGCCGGTCCAGCGTCGCGCGAAAGTCGGGCATCAGGCGCGTGACCTCGCTGCGGCGGCTGCCGGGCAGCACGGCGATCAGGCGCTCGTGCGGCTTGATGCCATGCGCCGTCCGGAATCGCGCCGCATCACCCTTCCCGGCCCCGCCCTCGACCACCGAGTGGCCGACGAACGTGCACGCCAGCCCGGCGCGCTCGAAGTACGGCGGCTCGAAGGGCAGGATGGCCAGCAGGTGGTCGTAAATGGCCGCGTATTTCTGCGCCCGCCCCGGCTTCCACGCCCACACCGTCGGCGCCACGTAATGGATCAGCGGAATCCGGGGCGCCGCCTGCCGCACCCGCTTGGCGACGCGCACGGTGAAGCCCGGCGAGTCGATGCTCACCACCACGTCGGGCTGCAGGCGGACGATCTCGGCCACCGTCTGGTCCATGCGGCGCAGCAGGTTGGGGATCTGGGGCAGCAGCTCGAACACGCCGAACAGCGCCAGTTCGGCCTGCGGCACCATGGTGTCCAGCCCCTCGGCCGCCATGCGTTCGCCGCCGATGCCGGCGAAGCGCACGGCGCCGCCGGTCAGCCGCTTGATCGCGGCCATCAGGCGCGCGCCCAGCGCGTCGCCCGACGGCTCGCCGGCGATCAGGAAGACCAGCGGTCCGTTCATTCTTGAACCTCGATGCCGACGACGAACAGGCCGAGTCGGTCGGCCGCCGCCCCCACCGCCGCCCGATCCACGATCAGGCTGCCGCCCGCCTGCACGGCAATCCCCGCCAAACCAGCCGAGGCCGCCTTCTCGACGGTCGTCGTGCCCATGGTCGGCAGGTCGAGGCGGCGATCCTGCTGCGGCTTCTTCACCTTCACCAGCACGCCGCCGCCGCCCGCCCGGCGCAGCCCCGCGCAACGTTCCAGCATGGCGTCGGTGCCCTCGATCGCCTCCACGGCCAGCACGATGCCCTGCTGCACCACGCACCCCTGGCCGACGTCGAGCGCGCCAAGGCCGCGCGCCACCTCCACCCCGCGGGCGATGTCGCGCGACGCCGCCTCGTCCGGCGCCAGCCGCCCGACCGGGCCGGCGGGCGTCAGCAGCTCTCCCAGGATCTCGTGCAGGCCGACGACGCGGAACCCCTCGCCCTCCAGCTCGCGCGCGACGGAGCGCAGCAGCCCGTCGTCGCCGAGCGCGCGGGTGCCGACCTTGGCCAGGAACTTGGTGGTGTACCAGTCGGGGAACAGTTCGCTGAAGGACGGACGGCGCACCGGGCCGGCGAACACGAGGTCGCCGACGCCCTCGGCCTTCAGGCGGGCGATGATGCTGCCGGCGGCGCCGAAGCGGCTCCACAAATGCGGGAAGCCGGCGACGGCGGCGGGGTCGGTCTGCCCTTCGAAGGCGACGATGAACACCTCGCGCCCCGTGCCGCGCACCGCCGCGGCAAGGCGGGCCGGCAGGTCGCCGCCGCCCGCCAGGATGCCGACCTTAGGCGCCATTCTCCATGCGCGGCTGGAGAAGCGGGCGCGACGACTTGCCGCGGATGAAGTCGAGGATCTGGGCGACCAGCGTCTGCCCCTCGTACTCGCGGCTGACTTCCTCCAGGCGGCTGGCGAAGGTGTCGCCGGCCGACGCGAACAGCATCTTGTAGGCGGCGCGCAGGCCGCGCACGTCGTCCTTCGTGAAGCCGCGCCGCTCCAGCCCCACGAGGTTGAGCCCGGCCAGCTTGGCCCGCTCGCCCATCACCAGGCCGTAGGGAATGACGTCGTTCTCGACGCCCGACATGCCGCCGATCATGGCGTGCGGGCCGATGCGCACGAACTGGTGCACCGCCGACAGGCCGCCCAGGATGGCGTAATCGCCAACCGTCACGTGGCCGCCCAGCGTGGCGTTGTTGGCGAGGATCACGTGGTCGCCGACGATGCAGTCGTGCGCGACGTGCGATCCCACCATGAACAGGCCGTGGTCGCCCACCTTCGTCACCATCCCGCCACCCTCGGTGCCGGGGTTCATGGTGACGTTCTCGCGGATGCGGTTGTGCCGGCCGATGATCAGCTCGGACGCCTCGCCCTTGAACTTCAGGTCCTGCGGCGGATGGCCCAGCGAGGCGAACGGATAGACCACCGTGCCCTCGCCAATGCGCGTGCGGCCCTCGACCACCACGTGCGAGGTCAGGCGGACGTTGTCGCCAAGCTCGACATCGGGGCCGACCACGCAGAACGGGCCGATGACGACGCCGGCGCCGAGCTTCGCCGCGGAATCGACGACGGAACTGGGATGGATCGAGACGGTCATTTCTCGTCCAGGATCATGGCGGAGAAGATGGCTTCCGAGCACAGCGTGTCGCCGACCTTGGCCTCGCCCTTGAACTTCCAGACGTTGCCGCGGCTGCGCACCTTGGTCACGTGGATGTGAAGCGTGTCGCCCGGCATCACCGGCTTGCGGAAGCGCGCCTCGTCCACGGTCATGAAATAGACCAGCTTGCCCTCCGCCTCGGTGCCCAGCGTGGCGACCACCAGCACGGCGGCGGTCTGCGCCATGGCCTCGATCATCATGACGCCCGGCATCACCGGCCGCGAGGGGAAGTGCCCGGCGAAGAACGGTTCGTTGATCGTCACGTTCTTGACGCCGACCGCGCTCTCTCCCAGGTTCACGTCGACCACGCGGTCGATCATGAGCATGGGGTAGCGATGCGGGATCATCTGCATGACCCGCATGATGTCGATGTCGGCCACCTTCTTGTTTTCCGCCGTCACATCCATCGTCCGACCATCCGCTGTGCGCGCCTGTCCGCGTGCGCGCAAGGAGAATACAACGCCGCCACCGCGGGAGACGAGGCACGTTGTGCCCCATTTCCCGCAGCCGATCAATCGCTATGCCGAAGGGCGCCCGGAAGGGCGCCCGCTCTTACTGCTTGGGGATCGACACGGCGACGGTGGGCAGCTTCTTGTTCAGCCGCTCGAGCACGACGTCGGTCACGTCGAGCTGCGTGTCGACCAGCACCACCTGATGCCGGGCGAGCACGAGGTTGGCGCTCTGCGCCCGCGCCACGTCGGCGATGATCTCCACCATGTTCTTCTGAACCTGGCCCATCGCCTCGTTCAGCGCGGTGTCGAGCGCCCGCTTGCGGTTCTGCACCGTGCGCTGCACGTCGGCGACCTGCTTCTCGAAGTCGCGGCGCTTGTTGGCGAACGCGTCCGGCGACAGCACGGTCTGCTGCTTGCGCAGTTCCGCCTCGCCGTTGCGCAGCTTGTCCTCCAGCGCGGAGATTTCCTTCTGGTAGGTGTCGCGCTGCGACTCGACCGCCGTCTGGATGCCCTTCGACGCCGTCGAATCCTGCAGGATCTTCTGCACGTCGACGACGACGATGATCGGCGCCTTGGCGGTCGCACCGGGGCCGGGCGGCTGCTGCGCCGGCGCCTGGGGCGCCGGCTGGGCCTGCTGGGCGGTCGCCGAGAGCGGGATGAGTGCGCTGGTGGCGAGCGCGGCGGCGCCCACGAGCGCCCGGATGGTGGAGAGCTGCATGATTCTAGAACCTGGTTCCAAAGCTGAAGCGGAAGATTTCCTTGCGGTCGTAGCCTTCCTTGAGGATCGGCAGCGCCAGATCCACGCGGATGGGGCCGAAGGGCGACCGCCAGGAAACGCCGGTGCCGACCGACATGCGGATCGACTCCTCGTCGGGCACGAACGGGTCGTTCTTGATGGTGCTGTTGCCCAGCACGCCGACGTCGGAGAAGGCGTGGGCCTTCAGCCCGAACTCCTCCGGCAGGCCGAGCGGGAAGGTCATCTCGACCGACGCACGGCCATAGCGGCGCCCGCCCAGCGCGTCGCTGGTGCGCGTGTCGCGCGGGCCGACGCCCGCCGTGCGGAAGCCGCGCAGCGTGTCGCCGCCCAGGAAGAAGCGGTCGGCCAGATAGATCGGCTTGCCGAGGCCGACGAGGTAGCCGACTTCCGCCGTGGTGCTCAGCACCCACTCGTCGCCGCTGCTCAGCGGCAGGTAGTAGCCACCGCCCAGGCGCGTGCGGATGAAGCGCGAGCTGCCGCCCAGGCCGGCCACGTCGGTCACGAGGCGCACGTAATAGCCGTCCGTCGGGGTGAGGCGGCTGTTGCGGCGGTCGTAGATCAGCTCCTGGCCGATGATCGAGTTAACGTGCGCACCCTTCTCCTGCTTGATGTAGATGGAGGCGGAGTCCGGCACGCGGTCGATGCTGGTGCTCTGAAGCTGGTAATAGACGCGCTGGCGCAGGTTTTCCGACAGCGGGAAGCCGAGGCGCAGCGAGAAGCCGTTGTTCTTCTCGTCGTACGACGCCTCGTCCTGGTAGTTGCGGGTGATCCGGTAGAGGTCGAAGCCCGCCGACAGGTCGCGGTCGAGGAAGTACGGCTCGGTGAAGCTGATGTCGTACTCCTGCCGGCGCTGCGCGATGGTCGCGCCGAAGCGGAGGTCCTGGCCGCGGCCGAGCAGGTTGCGCTCGCGGATCGAGAAGTCGCCCAACGGACCGTCGGAGGTCGAGAAACCGGCGCCCAGTGCGATTTCACCGGTCGACTGTTCCGTCACCTCGACGTTGACCACCGAGCGGTCGGGTGCGGAACCCTCCTGCGTGGTGACCTGCACGCGCTCGAAGAAGCCCAGGTCCTTCACCCGCTGTTCCGACCGGCGCAGCTTGGAGGTGTTGAACGGGTCGCCTTCGGCCAGCAGCAGCTCGCGCCGGATGACCTTGTCCAGCGTGCGGACGTTGCCGTTCACGTCGATGCGCTCGACGAAGACGCGGGGTCCCTCGGCGATCTCGTAGGTGATGTCGATGATGCGCTTCTCGCGGTCGCGGTTGATGCGCGGCCGCACGTCGACGAAGGCGTACTGAAGGTCGCCGACCGCGTTGGTCAGCTTGGTGATGGTGTCCTCGACCTCCTGCGCGTTGTACCACTCACCCTCGCGGGTGAGCAGGACGCCGCGCAGCGCCTGCGGGTCGAGCGCCTTCAGGTTGCTGTTGATGTCGATCTTGCCGAACTTGTAGCGCTCGCCCTCGTCCACCGTGAAGGTGATGACGAAGTCGTTGCGGTCCGGCGTCAGCTCCGCCACCGCCGAGACGACGCGGAAGTCGGCGTAGCCCTCGCGCAGGTAGAAGCGGCGCAGCAGCTCGCGGTCGTAGGTCAGGCGATCGGGATCGTAGTTGTCGTCCGACGTCAGGAAGCGCCACCAGGCGCTTTCCTTCGTCATGACCGTCTCACGCAGCGTCCCGTCGCTGAATTCCTGGTTGCCGATGAAGTTGATGCCGCGCACGCCGGTGCGCACGCCCTCGTTGATCTCGAAGACGAGGTCGACGCGGTTCTGGTCGAGCTGGATGATCTTCGGCTCCACCGTGGCGGCGAAGCGGCCCTGGCGGCGGTAGATCTCGATCAGGCGCTGCACGTCGTTCTGCACGCGGGTGCGCGTGTAGACGACTCGCGGCCGCAGCTGGATCTCCTTCTCCAGCTGGTCGTCCTCGATGCGCTTGTTCCCCTCGAAGGCGATGCGGTTGATGATCGGGTTTTCCTTCACCGCGACCACCAGCGCGTCGCCCTCGCGGCGGATCTGCACGTCGGCGAACAAGCCGGTGGCGTACAGCGCCTTCAGCGACTCGTCGATGCGGTCGGGGTTGAAGGGTTCGCCCGGCTGCACCGCAAGGTACGAGCGGACCGTGGAGGGTTCGATGCGCTGGGAGCCTTCGACGCGGATATCCCGGACGGTCCCGCCCGAGAAGACTTGCGCGACCTGCGTCCGATCCACCACCAGCGGAGCCCCGGCCGATTGGGCCATGGCCATAGATACCGTTGTCATGGCGCAGCCAGCCATCAGGCTGAGCGCCAGAACCCTCGACGACACCCGCAAAGCACGCCCCCTGGCTCTGAATCGATTTAGGAGATTAGTCCTCGAAAGAAATCGACCACGCGGAGCTGAACAAGGTCGTTCCACGTGGCGAAGACCATGAGGCTTAATACCAGAGCCAGTCCGATGCGGAAACCGTATTCTTGCGCTCGCGGTCCGAGCGGCCGGCCGCGCAGGGCCTCGATCCCGTAGAAAAGAAGGTGGCCACCGTCCAGAAGCGGGACGGGGAACAGGTTGATCAACCCAAGATTGACCGACAGGAACGCCATGAACCAGACCATGGTGTAGAAGCCGGTCTGGGCGACCTCGCCCGACATCTGGGCGATGCGCAGCGGGCCGCCCAGCTCCTCTGTGCCGCGCGTTCCCTCGACCATCTGGCCGAGCGCGGTGAAGGTGCCGCCGATCATGCCGAACACTTCGCGGCCTGCCTGCCACGCCGCCGACAGCGGATCGTGACGGCGGGTCTCGGTGCCGCCGCGGGTGATGCCGAGCAGGCCGATGCGGTGCACGTTGCCGAATCGGTCCTTCACTTCAGAGGAGTCGGGGACGGCGGTCAACGTCACCGGCTTGCCGTCGCGCTGCACCTCGAAGGCCAGCGGCCGGCCCGGATTCATGCTGACGACCTGGCGGATCTCCTCGAATCGCTGGATGCTGGCGCCGTCGATGGCGACGATCTCGTCACCCGGCTGCAGGCCAGCGCGCTCGGCCGCACTGCCCGGCTGGATGCCGCCGACGTCGGGGGGCGTGAACGGCTGCCCGGCGGTTGCGAAGAGGAGGGTGAGCGCCACCAGCGCGAAGGCGAAATTGGCGAGCGGTCCGGCGGCCACCACGGCGGCGCGCTGGCCCAGCCGCTTGTGGTGGAAGGAAACGGCCTTTTCGGACTCGGTCATGTGCGGCAGTTCGGCGCCCGGCGTGCTGGCGGGGTCGGCGTCGCCGAACATCTTCACATAGCCGCCCAGCGGAATGGCGCTGAACTTCCAGCGCGTGCCGGCGCGGTCGTGGAAGCCGAACAGCTCCGGCCCGAAGCCGATCGAGAACACCTCGACCCGCACGCCGTTGCGGCGCGCGATGAAATAGTGTCCGAACTCGTGCACGAACACGAGCACCGAGAGAACCACCAGGAACGCCAGCACCGACGTTCCGAAACCGCCCAGGACGTCCATAAACCCTTTGCCTTCGATGCGCCGCCCGCACCCCGCACGACCAGGGAACGGCGGCTGCGTGGTGTCAGGCGGCGAGGCGCATCACCAGCGCATCCGCATACCGGCGGGCCTCGGCGTCGACCGCCCGCACCTCCCCCAGATCGTGGAGGGGCTGGTGCGGCAGCGCCGCCAACGTCTTCTCGACGACCTTCTCGATGTCGAGAAAGCCGATTCGGCGTTCCAGGAACGCCTGCACGGCCACCTCATTGGCGGCACTGAGGATAGTAGGTGCGCCCCCACCGCTTTGCAAGGCCACCCGGGCCAGCCGCAGGGCCGGAAACCGTTCGGGATCAGGGGCTTCGAAGGACAGGGTCGCGGCCTTGACGAGGTCCAGCCGCTCGGCCGGCGTCTCGATCCGGTCCGGCCACGCCAGCGCGTAGGCGATGGGCGTGCGCATGTCCGGCGTGCCCAGCTGCGCCAGCACCGAACCGTCCACGTATTCCACCAGCGAATGCACGACCGACTGCGGGTGGACCAGCACGTCGATGCGCTCCTCCGGGATGCCGAAGAGGAAGTGCGCCTCGATCAGCTCCAGCCCCTTGTTCATCATGGTGGCACTGTCGACGGAGATCTTGGCGCCCATGTCCCAGGTCGGGTGGGCCACCGCCTGCTCCGGCGTCGCCGCCGCCATGAAGGCGCGGTCCTTCGTGCGGAAGGGCCCGCCGCTGGCGGTGAGCACCAGCCGCCGCACGCGCTGCGGATGGGCGAAGTCGAAGCACTGGTAGATGGCGCTGTGCTCGCTGTCGACGGGCAGGAGGGCCGCGCCGTGCGCCTTCACCTCCTCCATCATCAGCGCACCGGCGCAGACCAGCACCTCCTTGTTGGCGAAGGCGACGCAGGCGCCGCGGCGCACGGCGGCCAGAGTCGGCTCCAGCCCGGCGGCGCCGACGATGGCGGCCATCACCACCTCGGAAGGCCGTTGCGCCGCCTCGGCCACGGCCTGCGGCCCGGCCGCCGCCTCGACTCCGGTGCCGGCCAGCGCGTCCTTCAGCTCGGCGTAGCCGGCGGGATCGGCGACTACCGCCATGCGCGGCTTCAGCGCGCGGGCCTGCTCGGCCAGCAGGCGGACGTTGCGGTTGGCGGTCAGCGCCTCCACCGCGAAGGCCTCCGGCGCGCGGGCGACGATATCGACCGTCTGCGTGCCGACCGATCCGGTCGAGCCCAGGATCGTCACCCGCCGGGGCGTCTCGCCCTTCACCACCATGCCAGCCTCGCACCAACGGTCGCGTGAAACACTGCCAGCACCGGGGCCGCGACCAACAGCCCGTCGATGCGGTCCAGAAGGCCCCCGTGGCCGGGGATCAGGTTGCCGCTGTCCTTGACGTCGAAACGCCGCTTCACCCAGGATTCGAACAGGTCGCCGATCTGGCTGACCACCGCCAGCAGCCCGGCGACGCCCAGCGCCAGCGCCGGAACCGCGGCGTTGTCGACCACGGCCACCCCCCAGCCGAACAGGCCGGCGGCGATGACGCCGCCGATCAGCCCGGCCCAGGTCTTCTTCGGGCTGATGCGCGGCGCCAGCTTCGGCCCGCCGATGGAGCGGCCGGCGGCGTAGGCGCCGATGTCCGTCGCCCAAACGGCCAGCAGCGCGAACAGGAACAGCCCCAGCCCGGCCGAGGGATCCTCGCGCAGCCAGCCCAGCCCGACCACCCCGGCCGCCACATAGGGCACGCCGAGGCCGGTCAACCCGCGCTCCGCCTTGTCGGCGAAGAAGCCGACCAGCGGCCAGAACGCCACGCCCACGCCGAACGCGAAGAGCGGACCCGTGACCATGTAGGCCGCCAGCACGGCGGCGATCCCCACGTACGACGCCACAAGCGGCCGGCCCGCCCGGTCGCCCGCCACGATCAGCACCCATTCGCGCAGGGCGAGCACGGCGCCCACCACCAGCAGAAGGCGGAACACCCAGCCGCCGATCCACACCGCGGCCAACACCAGCGGCCCCAGCACCAGGGCCGACAGCACGCGCGTCTTGAGGTCGCTGGTCCTAGCGGCTGCCGGCGGTGGTGGCGCCGAACCGGCGCTCCCGGCGGTGGAACTCTTCAATGGCGGCCTCCAGGTCGCGCTTGGTGAAGTCTGGCCACAGCGTGTCGACGAAGACCAGCTCCGAATAGGCCGACTGCCACAGCAGGAAGTTGCTCAGGCGCTGTTCGCCGCTGGTGCGGACGATGAGGTCCGGATCCGGGATGTCGGCGGTGTACAGGCGGGCGGTGACCGCCTCCTCGTCGATGGCGGCGGGGTCCAGGCGGCCGGCCTTGACCTCTTCGGCCAAGCGGCGGGCGGCCATGGCGATCTCCTGGCGCGAGCCGTAGCTCAGCGCCACCACCAGCGTCAGCGCCTTGTTGTCGGCGGTCAGCCCTTCCGCCTGGTCGATCAGGCGGTTGATGTCGTCGGCCAAGCGGGTGCGGTCGCCCATCACCCGCAGGCGCACGCCGGCCTTGTGCAGCTCGGCGATTTCACTGCGCAGGTAGAAGCGCAGCAGGCCCATCAGGTCGGAGACTTCCTCCTCGGGCCGGCGCCAGTTCTCCGAGGAGAAGCTGAAGATCGTCAGGTAGCCGATGCCCAGCTCACGCGCCGCCTCGACCGTGCGGCGCACCGCCTCCACGCCCTTCTTGTGGCCGGCGGTGCGCGGCAAGCCGCGCGCCTTTGCCCAACGGCCGTTCCCGTCCATGATGATGGCCACGTGGACGGGCGGTTCCGCCGGGCGGCTCTGCTCAGCGTCGCGCATGCTGGTCCGCTCCTAGACCTGCATGATGTCCTTTTCCTTGCTGGCCAAGGCGTCGTCGATCTGCTTGATGTGCTGATCGGTCATGGCCTGCACCTTGTCCTGCCAGGTCTTCTGCTCGTCCTGGGTGATGTCGCCGTTCTTTTCCGCCTTCTTCAGCATGTCCATGCCGTCGCGGCGCACGTTGCGCACCGCCACGCGGGCCTGCTCGGCGTACTTGTGGGCGACCTTGACCAGCTCCTGGCGGCGCTCCTGGTTCAGGTCGGGGATCGGCACGCGGATCACCTGCCCCTCGGTCTGCGGGTTCAGGCCCAGGCCACCGTCACGGATCGCCTTCTCCACCGCCTTGACCATGCCGCGGTCCCACACCTGCACCGTGATCATGCGCGGCTCGGGCACGCTGACCGTGGCGACTTCCTTGAGGTGCATCCGGCTGCCGTACGCCTCGACCTGCACGGGTTCGAGAAGGCTGGCCGAGGCGCGGCCGGTCCGCAGGCCGCTCAGTTCCTTCTTGAAGGCCTCAAGCGCGCCGTCCATGCGGCGCCTGACGTCGGACACATCGGGTTCGGCCACGGTTCACTCCCTTTCTTCGGTAATGATGGTGAACTTGCCACGTCCGGCCATCACTTCGGCGAACGCCCCGGCGGTGTGGATCGAGAAGACCAGTATGGGGATGTGGCTCTCGCGCGCCAAGGAAATTGCCGAAGCGTCCATGACCTGCAGGTCGCGCGACAGCACGTCCAGGTAGGTCAGGCGCTCATAGCGTTCGGCATCGGGGACCTTCTTGGGATCGGCGGTGTACACCCCGTCCACCTGCGTGCCCTTCAGCAGCGCGTCGCACCCCATTTCCGAGGCGCGCAGCGCCGCGGCGGTGTCGGTGGTGAAGAACGGGTTGCCGGTGCCGGCGGCGAAGATCACCACGCGGCCCTTCTCCATGTGCCGGATGGCGCGGCGGCGGATGTAGGGCTCGCACACCGTCGACATCGGGATGGCCGACTGCACGCGCGTGTTGACGTCCATGCGCTCCAGCGCGGACTGCATGGACAGCGCGTTCATGATGGTGGCGAGCATGCCGATGTAGTCGGCGCTGGCGCGCTCCATCCCCGACGCCGCACCCTTGACGCCGCGGAAGATGTTGCCGCCGCCGATCACCAGGCAGACCTGGACGCCCAGCGCCACCACCGCCTTCACCTCGCTGGCGACGCGGTTGACGACCTCGGGGTCGAGGCCATAGTCGCGCTGGCCCATCAGGGCCTCGCCCGACACCTTCAGCAGCACGCGCTTGAAACGCACGCCCGCGGCGGGTGCCGGCGCGCCGGAGGTTTCAGCCATGGATCGCTCCCCGTCTGGTGGTCGCGGTTTGGAAGGTCGGTCGGATGCCGACTGCCGGCCCGAACATAGGCCTTTTGCCTGCGGCTGTCCCCCTGTCCAAGCGTCATGCCCGCACGGGCGGGCATGACGGTGGACGGTGGTTCGGCCGTTGGGCGGATCGGCCGATGGGCATCGGCCGATCGCGATCGGAACGGTCCGATCAGCCCTGGGTCTGGCCGGCGGCCGCGGCGACCTCGGCCGCGAAGTCGCTCTCGGCCTTCTCGATGCCCTCGCCCAGCGCGTAGCGGACGAAGCCGGTGAGTTTGACCGGCGTGCCCAGCTCCTTGGCGACCTTCTCGACCACGGCGCGGACCTTGGTCTCGCCGTCGATCACGTAGGTCTGCTCGAGCAGGCAGACTTCCTCGTAGTACTTGCGCAGGCGGCCTTCGACCATCTTCTCGATGATGTTCTCCGGCTTGCCCGAGGCGCGGGCCTGATCGGCCAGCACGTTCTTCTCGCGCTCCAGCGCCGAGACGTCGACGTCGGCCACGTCCAGCGCGTCCGGACGGGCGGCGGCCACGTGCATGGCGATCTGCTTGCCCAGCTCGGTCAGCTTGGCGACGTCGCCGGTCGACTCCAGCGCCACCAGCACGCCGATCTTGCCGAGGCCCGGCGCGATGGCGGTGTGGATGTAGCTGGTGACCACGCCGGCCGACACGCTCAGCTTGGCGGCGCGGCGCAGGTTCATGTTCTCGCCGATGGTGGCGATCAGGCTGGTCAGCTCGTCCTGCACGGTGTGGCCGGCGCCGGGGTAGCCGGCGGCCTTCAGCGCCTCGATGTCGGCGCCGGTGGTCAGCGCGACCTTGGCGGACTCGGCGGCGAAGCCCTGGAACTTCTCGTTGCGGGCGACGAAGTCGGTCTCGGCGTTCACCTCGACCACGGCACCGGCGGTGCCGGAGGTGGCGACGGCGACGAGGCCCTCGGCGGCCACGCGGCCGGACTTCTTGGCGGCGGCGGCAAGACCCTTCTTGCGCAGCCAGTCCACGGCGCCCTCGAGGTCGCCATTCGTCTCGCCCAGCGCCTTCTTGCAATCCATCATGCCGGCGCCGGTCTTCTCGCGCAGTTCCTTGACGAGCGCAGCGGTAATCTCGGCCATGGGGGAGCCCTTTCCTCGAAAAATCTAAGTACGAATCGACCTGACCAACTCAGGCCCGAACTCACAAAAAAAGGCAGCCGGACCAGACGAAGCGCGGCCCGGCTGCCCTTTTGCCTGGCGTCAGGCCTGGGCCGGAGCCTGCTCGGCCTCGGCGGGGGCCTCTTCC
>NZ_DASPMG010000046.1:0-60179 GCF_035627195.1 Azospirillum sp. | reverse complement strand
AGGAACCACACCTCCGCCTCCCACCCGCGGGCGCGCAGCAGGCGGGCGAGGCGGACCAGCGCCTCCTGCGCGCCGGCGTGGTTCATGAACGAGGCGACGCAGATCACGCGCTGTCCCGTCATCGCAGGACCTCCGTTCTTGGGGCCTGCCGGGTGGCGGCCTTGTGCCGAGCCGCCCAGCGGCCGAGGTAGAGGGCGTTGACCGTGAAGATCAGCCAGGCGATGTCGCCGTGCTGGAGCAGCACCCGCTCGGTCACGCTGTAGACCAGCAGGAAGACGACCACGACGAAGTACCAGGCGTGCCCGGGCCGGCCGGTGGCGACCATCGCCGCCGCCGCCTGGCGCAGCGCCACGGCGACGACCACGGCCAGTGCGCCCAGCCCGGCGAACCCCAGCTCCAGCCAGACGTCGAGATAGCCGTTGTGGCCGTTGCCCATCAGGCCGCTGCGGTAGCTGAGGGATTCATAGACCGCCGCCGCCCCCGTCTCCGTCCAGAAGGAGCGGTAGCCGGCGCCCAGCAGCGGGTTCTGCCAGCCGGCCTCGATCGCCATGGCCCACAGCGTGGTGCGCCCGGTCAGCGTCAGGTCGCGCCCGCTGAGCTGCAGGATGGGGTCGAGCACGGCGCCGACGAAGACGGCGCCCAGCACCACCGCCAGCCCCACGCCCAGCACCCGCACGGCGCGCGTCATCCGCCGCCGGCCCAGCAGGTAGGCCAGCGGCAGCGAGCCCATGGCGGTGATCAGCGACAGCCACGCCGTGCGGGAGTCCGACATGAACAGCGGCAGTGCGGCGAGCGGGATGCCGATCCAGCTCAGCGACTGCCAGGACGAGCGGTCGCGCCGCAGGAACCAGAAGACGATGATCGCCAGCGCCATGACCCGGCCCAGCGAGTTCTTGTGCAGCAGCAGGCCGCGCCACAGCCCGGCGAAGTTGGCGACGGTGTGCTTGCCGATCGACGGCACGGCCAGCGCCGCGACGATGCTGCCCACGGCGACGATCAGCATCGCCCAGCCCAGCAGGCGCAGGAAGCGGGCCGGCGGCAGCCGGCAGGCGAGGCAGAACGCCAGCATCAGCGTGAGCGCCAGCGCCGTCGCGCGGCGGAACGTCACCTCCGGCGTCGCCGACCACGTGGCCGAGAGGAGCGCCAGGCCCACCAGCGCCACCAGCGGCCAGTTCTGCCGGGCAAGGCGCGCGGCCTCGCCCAGCCGGCCGACCAGCAGTGCCGCGGCGATCACGTAGACGGTGCCCGACAGCAGCTGGAAGACGGGGTTGCCCTCGCTCAGCTCCTTGTCCGCCGTGCTGTCGACGTAGAAGGGGCCGAGCGCGCCGCTCATCAGCAGCAGGGTCAGGATCAGGAAGACCGTCTCCGCCGTGCCGGCCAGCCCGCGCTGTTCGCGGGTCGGGCCGGTCCGGGTGGCGGTGCGGATGGCGGTGTGGTCGGCGCTCCGGAGAGCCGCGGGCGGAGCGGAGCGCGGGCTGGCGGCAAGGCTCATGGCGCGGCCTGCCGCCCGTCCATGGCGCCGCCGTCGATGGTGATGGCGCGCAGCCGGGAGGTGGCGCCGTAGCCGCGGACGTCCGACAGGTACTCCATGGACTCGCTGCCGTAGACGGCGGCCTTGCCCAGGTCGACGTTGGACAGCACCACGCCCAGGCTGGCGGCCCCCGACTGCGCCAGCCGGTCGACCGCCATCTTCAGGACCGAGCGCTTGGTGCGCAGCCAGCGCGCGGCGACGACGCAGACCTGGACGTGACGGGCCAGCACGCGCGCGTCCGGCACCGCCAGCACCGGCGGGGCGTCGATCAGCACGATGTCGAAGCGCCGCGCCGCCAGTTCGATCAGGTCCTGCATGCGCCGCGACTGCAGCAGGGCCGAGGTCTGGATCGTGGCCGCCCCGGCGGAGATGAAGACGAGGCCGGACTTGGAATCCTCGGAAATCGTCTCCTCCAGCGTCGCCGACCCCTCCAGGTATTCGGCAAGGCCGGCCTTGCGCGGGACCTTCAGCAGGCGCGCGATGGCCGGGCGCCGCAGGTCGCAGTCGATGACCAGCGCCCGCCCGCCCATGGCGGCGCACAGCCGGCCGATGGAGGCGACCAGCGTGCTCTTCCCCTCGGCCGGCAGGGCCGAGGTGACGAGCACGGTGCGCCCGCGCGGCCGGTCCGCCGCGGCGATGTCGATGGACACCAGGATGTGCTTCAGCGCCTCGGCGTAGGGCGAGAAGTGGTGGTCGAGCACGTGGTCCTGCGGCGGGCGGGCGGCGAAGCCGTGCGCGGGCAGGCGCGGCACCAGCCCGAAGCAGGGGCGGCCCAGCAGCTCCTCCACGTCGTCGTGGCCGGCGACGCCGCGGCGCACCAGCTCCCGCCAGCCCACGACGACGAGGCCGAGGACGAGCGAGCCGGCGAAGGCGGCCATGAGCAGCAGCTTGGTCTTCGGCCCCGTCGGGCGCGACGGCACGAAGGCGGAGTGGATGACCCAGGCGTTGGACTGGTTGGTGCTGCCCTGCTCCATCTCCTCGTAGCGTTCCAGGAAGCGCTTCAGCACCAGCCGGCTGGCCTCCGCCTCGCGTTCCAGGGCGCGCTGCTCGGCGGCGGTGGCGCCGATCGCCTGCACCTTGGCGTGCAGCCCGGCCAGGGTGGATTCCAGCGCGCGCACGCGGCCGGCCGCCATGGCGGCCGCCGTCTCGACCTGGGTGTAGAGGTCGGCGGCCTCGCGGTTCACCTGGTTGGAGACGATGGAGATTTCCGAGCGGATGTTGCGCACCCGCGGGTGGGAGGTGCCGTAGCCGCTGTTGGCCTCGGCTTCCGAGGCGCGCAGGCGCGTCTCCTGCTCGCGCAGGGAGTCGGCGAGCGGCGAGCGGATGACGCCGAAGATGCCGCGCGGGCCGAACTGGCGGATCGCGGCCTCGGCCCGGTCGCGCTGGGCCAGGAAGCCGGCGGCCTCCGACTGCGCGCGGGCGAGCTGGGCGTTGCTTTCGGCGATCTGCGCCTGGATGAGGGAGAGGTTGCTGCTGTCCGGGGCGCTCTGCGCCTTGAAGGCTTCGAGCGCCTCCTCCTGGCGGCGGACCTGGGCCTGCAGCTCCTCCAGGCGCTGGGACAGCCACAGGCTGGTGGCCTGCACGGCCTTGATGCGGTTGTCGACCTGCTGGGCGAGGTACATCTGCATCAGCGTGTCGACGATGCGCCGCGCCAGTTCCGGATCCTGGGAGGTGAACAGCACCTCCACGGCGCGGGAGCGCTCGATGGGCCGCACCTTCAGGGAATCGAGCAGCGCCTCGGTGGCCGGGTCGGTGCGGCCGCCGGACGATTCGAATTGCGGCAGGCCCATCCATTCGATGATCGTCCGCTTCGCCGCGCGCACCGCGCCGCGCACGGCGGCGATGGCGCGCGTCAGCGGGTCGGGCTCGCTGGCCGCCTCGGTCCCGGTGAAGCCGGTGCGGGCGGCGACGCGGCCGGCCAGCTCCGGCGAATAGAGCACCTGGATCTCGTTGTTCACCGACACCGATTCCGGCTTGATCGTGAACAGCGACTGGGGATCGAAGGCGGTCGGCTCCGACGGTGCCACCATCAGCGAGCCGGCGGCGGTGTAGTAGGGCGGCAGCGACAGGACGATGTAGGCGGCCGGCACGGTGACCGCCGTGACGATGGCCATCAGCAGCCAGATGTTGCGGCGCAGCATCTTGAACAGCTGGTGCATGCCCAGCGTCGGGCCCGATGCGCCGGGCGAGGCGGGAAGGTCGCCCAGGTCGATGGTGTCGGGCAGGAAGGTCTTCATGCGCGTTCTCCCGCGGCTTCGTCCCTGGAACCCCGGCGTGCGCCGCCGCAGCCGGACATCACGTCGAGGTAGGCGTCGACGGCGTTGTCGACGGAATGGCGCCACGCCTTGGCCCGCGCTGGCTCCACGTCGGGCCGGCCGTCCAGCGTGGCGCGCAGCGCGAGGCTCAGCGCCTCGGCGTCGCCGACGGGGACCAGCCGGCCGAGGCGCCCGCCCTCCAGCAGATCGCGCGGGCCGACGGTGCAGTCGCTGGCGATCACCGGCGTGCCGCAGGCCATCGCCTCGATCAGCACGGTCGGCATGCCTTCGGAAACCGAGGCGAGGACGAAGACGGCGGCCCTGGACATGACGGCGAAGGGGTTGCCGGCGAAACCGGGCAGGGCGACGTCGCCGGCCACGCCGAGGTGGGCGGCGAGGTGTTCCAGCGCCGCGCGGTCCGGCCCCTCGCCCAGGATCATCAGGCGCGCCGGCCGCTCGCGGCGCAGCAGGGTGAAGGCGCGGATCAGCGTGCCGAAGTCCTTCGGCCAGGCGAGGCGCCCGCACGACACGATGACGGGGGTGGATGCGTCCGCGAACCAGGGGTGCTCCACCGGTTCCGCGGCGCGTCGCAGCAGGTCGTCGGAGACGACGGCGTTGGGGACCACGGCGATGCGCCGGGGGGGCAGGCCGGTGAGGGCGGCCAGCTCCTCCGCCACGCCGCCGGACACGGCGACCACCGCGTCGGCCGCGCGGTAGGCCAGCGGGACGAGGCGGTGCGCCAGCCGCACGGCCGCCGTCCTGGCGTTGCGCCGCGCCTGTCCGGGCTGGCTGTGTTCGGTGAGGATGACGGGGGTGCCGGTGCCCGACAGCGCGCGGGCCAGCACCGCGGCCACGTTGACGTGCGGCAGCGCCGCGACCAGCGCCGCCGGGCGCGTGGCGCGCAGGTGGCGGGCGACGGCCGGCACCGCCGCCAGCGTGCGTCCGGCACCCAGCGGGACGACGCGCACGCCGGGATCCACGGCGGACCGATAGGGGCCGACCGGGTTGACCAGCAGCAGCTCCACCGCCCGCCCGCGCCTGGCCAGCCCGTTGGCGAGCTGCAGCATGACGCGCTCCGCTCCGCCGCCGTTCAGGTCCTGCAAGAAAAGCGTGATCGGCTGCATGCTGTTTTCTTTCGAAGCCAGTTCGTTCCTCAGTAAGCGTTCTCGTCCTTGAAGATGATCATCGCGGTGCGGGCGATGATGTTGAGATCCAGGAGCATCGACCAGTTGTCGATGTAGGCGAGGTCGTACTCCACCCGCCTGCGGGCCTTTTCCGGCGTGTCGATCTCGCCGCGCAGTCCATTGACCTGCGCCCAGCCGGTCATGCCCGGCAGGACGCGGTGGCGGGCGGCGTATTCGGCGATCAGCTGGTCGTAGGGCACGTGGCCCACCCGCATGGCCACGGCGTGCGCGCGGGGGCCGACCACCGACATCTCGCCGCGCAGCACGTTGAAGAGCTGCGGCAGCTCGTCCAGGCTGAAGCGGCGCAGCCAGCGGCCGAGCGGCGTCACGCGCGGGTCGCCGCGCACGGTGCGCAGGCCGCCCGACGGGTCGCTGCGGTCGGCGTACATGGTGCGGAACTTCCACACGCGGATGACCCGGTTCTTGAAGCCGAACCGCTCCTGCTTGAAGAAGACCGGCCCGCGGTCGGTCACCACGATCGCCAGCGCGATCAGCGCCATCAGCGGCGCGGTGAGCAGCAGCAGCCCGCCGGCCAGCAGCAGGTCCTCCGCCCGCTTCGTCACCGCGTTCCAGCCGACCAGGGGGCGCCGGGCGACGTGCAGCATCGGCAGGCCGGCGAAGCGCAGCGTCGCCACGGCGCCGGACGGGACGTCGCGCGGGTCCGGCAGCAGCCAGACGTCCACCGGCAGGCGGCACGCCGCCTCGATCGCGGCGCGCAGGTCCGGGCCGGACGCCCACGGCAGGGCGACGATCACGTCGTCCACGGAATGCTCGCGCAGGTGCCGGGGGAGTTCGTCGAGGCTGCCCAGGACCGGCTGGCCTCGCACGGCGGCGGGCGGCGTCCCGGTGCCGTCGGCGAAGACGCCGACGATCTGAATGGCCGCCGGGCCGCGCGCGGCGAGGCGGTCGAGGACGCCGCCGCCCGCCTCCCCGGTGCCGACCACCGCGACCCGGCGCGCGAAGCGGCCGGCGCGGCGCCAGCCGGCGATCTCCTGCGCCCACATCCGCCGCACCAGCAGCGTGCCCAGCGCCACCATGACGAACCAGACCGCCACCCGGTCGCCCGGCCAGCCGCCCGACCGGGCGAGCCAGCGATCCACCGCCAGCAGCAGCACGGCCGCGACGCCGCTGCCCAGCAGCAGCGCCACGATCTGGTCGGCGAAGCGGTCGAGCCGTTCCAGGCGGTAGAGGCCCAGCAGCTTGAAGGCATAGAGGCCGGCCATGGCCGCGGCGGCGACCGCCGCCGCTTCGCCCGCGCCGGCACCGGGCGGGGCCGGGGGGGCGACGGTCGACCACGCCACCTTCGGCCCGACGAGTGCGGCCGAGGCCAGCGACAGCACGATCAGGTCGCCGGCCAGCACCAGCGCCTGCGCCGCCAGCCCGGCGGAGCGCAAAGGGCCGTCGGCGCCGGGCGGCGCCTGATCGCCGGGGACGGAGACGGATACGGGCGATGTCGCCCGTTCCTCTTTCCCTGTTGTTTTCTGTATTTGGCCGCACACAACCGTTGTGCCGCCCTCAAGTCGAGAGCTGGCGTTGGAGCGGCGCCCATTCATATCGAATGCAGCCATTGTGGCCTTCTCGGAACAGTTGCGTAGTCGGCACGGCTGTCCTTGCTTCCGAGATGACGGGTGATTTCTTCGCCGAAAACAGTGCGGCATTCGCACAGGCCGGTAAATTCGCAATGCGACGGTCCGTCATCGTGCGGAGTGGGTGTGCGGCCGTACCGAATTCGGCCGATGCCTTGCCGCCGTCACCGCGCCGGTCACCCCCGTTCGGCGGATGGCTACGGGTTGGGAGTCCTAAAGGTAGCGGTATGTACAGGTAGGGAGTCCCAAACGGAGAGAAATTCGCCTTTCGCGGTCGGGGACGGCACCGGCGATGCCCCCGTCGGGCGCAGGCCTACATCCCTCGAACGCCTTGCGGGTGCTGGCCGCGCCAAGATATCGAATGAGGTGGCAATACAGCGGTGGCGTTCCTGGAGTCTACGGCCTTTAGCGGGAATGAGATATGAGAGTCACCGAAAAATGCCTCAAATATAGCCCTCACTGGCTCAGTGCGTGTTTCGCTATGGTCCTGGCCACAAGCAATGCAGCGACATGCATGGAGTTCGACGTGAACGAAATTCTTTTCTCGAACGTGACGCCGACCCGATATCTGTGGGTCTCCCCGACCGGCAACAACGCCAACAGCGGCTCCGAGTCCGCTCCGCTGCGGTCGATCCAGACGGCGCTCGACAAGGCGACGCCGGGGACCGCGGTGATGGTGAAGGCGGGCACGTACGACGGCAACGTGCGCTTCTACAACAGCGGCACGCCGGACGCCCCGATCCAGCTGATCTCCGCCGACGGCGCCGGCAAGGCCACCATCCGCGCCACCGACCAGAGCGTGTCCACCGTCAAGGGCCTGGGCGTGCACGACATCGTCGTGAAGGGCTTCACGGTCGATGGTGCGAGCAACTCGAACGGCATCCAGTTCTCGCAGCAGGGCAGCGACTTCTCCAAGCTGGTGAAGAACGTCGTCATCCGCGACAACACGGTGCTGAGCAGCGGCCAGGACAGCATCAAGATCTCCCAGGCTGACAAGATCTGGGTGGTGAACAACCACACCAAGGGCTCGGGCGGCCAGGGCATCGACTTCGTCGCCACCAATGACTCGGTGCTGGCCTACAACCACATCGAAGGCGTCACCAGCGACAACGCGCTGACCGTCAAGGGCGGCTCCACCCGCGTGCTGGTGGAAGGCAATCTGGTGCACGACGCCGACGTCGACGCCATCAAGATCGGCGGCTGGACGGGCGTGGAGTTCTTCCGTCCGGGCTACGACACCTACGAGGCCAAGGACATCCAGGTCATCGGCAACGAGGTGCACTCGGTCGGCCAGCGCGCGCTGATGTTCATCGGCGCCCAGAACTCGATCGCCACGAACAACTTCCTGCACCCCGAGAACAGCTACGGCGCCACCGTCGAGCTGGCCCGCAGCTCGATGTACCACGACGTGTTCAACACGAAGAACATCACGCTGAAGGACAACGTCTTCGAGACGACGAACTGGCTGCGCGTCAATTCGGGCCAGGGCGAGGGGCTGGTCAACACCAGCAACGACACCGACGGCGTGTGGTCGGGCACGGCCGGCTCCATGCCGACGTCGCCGACCCCGACCCCGACGCCCACCCCGGCGCCGACGCCCAGCACCGGTTCGGTCGGCACCTCGGGTGCGGACAACCTGGCGGGCACCACCGGCAACGACACACTGTCGGGCCTGGGCGGCAACGACACCATCAGCGGCCAGGCCGGCGACGACCTGATCAAGGGCGGCTCGGGCAACGACGTGCTGGACGGCGGCACCGGCTACGACACGCTGGACCTGTCGGACGGGACGGCGGCGGTGAAGGTGGACCTGCTGGCCAAGACGGTGACCGGCGGGACGGGTTCGGACAGCGTGACCATGTTCGAGCGCGTGGTCGGCAGCGGCTTCAACGACACCATGAGCGGCGACGACGCCACCAACGTCCTGCTGGGCGGTGCGGGCAGCGACCGTCTGGTCGGCCGCGGCGGCGACGACAAGCTGTTCGGCGAGGCGGGTGCCGACACCTTCGTGGTGGACAAGCTGGGCACCGGCACCGACCGCGTCGTCGACTTCAAGGCGATCGAGGACAAGATCGACCTGACGCCGATGATCGACGTGCTGAAGGCCGCGGGCAAGACGCTGCCGGCCAACGGGCTGAGCTTCGTCCAGGTCGGCACGAGCACAGAAGTGCGCGTGGACGTGGACGGCCCGACGGGCGCGGGCGCCTCGCAGACCGTGCTGACGCTGGACAACGTCACGTCGTCGGCGCTGAAGGTCGGCACCAACGTCATCGCGCCGGGCCTGGGGACCACGACCACCCCGACGACGGGCGGGACGGCGACGAACACCATCACGGTGAACGCGCATTCCAACTTGGCGGGCGGCGTCGGCGGGCACTTCAAGGTGCTGGTGGACGGCAAGCAGATCGGTGAGGCCACGGCCAACACCACCACCTCGCAGCCCTACACCTTCAAGGCGAGCCTGACGCAGGACGCGGCGCATAAGATCCAGGTGCAGTACGACAACGACGCCGTGGTCAACGGCGTGGACCGCAACCTGCACATCAAGGGCATCGCCGTGGACGGCAAGGCCATGGCCTCCACCGCCACCGGCGTCACCTACGACAAGTACGCCCTGGACGGCCAGGACGTCATCCCCGGCCAGACCGGCATGTGGTGGAACGGCACGCTGACGTTCAACCCGACCAAGGACTACTTCCACGCCTCGGCGCCGGTGGCGTCGGCGGCCCCGGCGGAAGCCGGTTCGGTCGACCTGTGGAACCACGTGGCCATGCAGCAGGCGCCGGCGGTCTCCGCCGAGGCGGTTGCGGCCCAGGCCACGACCTTCGACGCGGCGGCGCTCAATGCCCTGCACGCCGACCCGCTGTTCGATCAGCACGACCTGTCCGGCACCAACGCCGGCTAACGGGTCAACGGTTCGGCACACCTTCGGGGGCCGGCAGCGCGCGCTGCCGGCCCCTTTCCTTTTGCCGGGAAAGCAAGGCCGACAGGCCGGCCGCCAGGGCGAAGAAGACCACCAGCCACACCACGCGCGACTGGTAGCGGTCGCGCACGCTGGACAAGGCGCCGGTGATGAAGGCGTTGCCCGCCAGCCCGGCCAGGATCACCACGAACAGCGCCGTCCCGTGCCGGTCGCCCCGGCGCAGGAACCACGCCAGCCCCGCCACCGCCGCCGCGGCGCCGGCCAGCGTCAGGGGGCCGTGCAGGCGGCGGATGGCGTCGATGGGGAGCCGCCCGGTGCTTTGCAGGGATGCCGTGTAGGCGGCGTGGCTGGCGGGGAAGTGTTGGCGGATGCTGGGGTCGGGCTGCACGTCGGCGCCGAGGAAGGGGTGCAGGCGGTCGGCGCTGCGGGCGGTGACGAACTGCGTGGCGAAGTTGCGCAGCGCCGCCAGGGCCTGCCGGCCGGGGTAGGCGGCCAGCGTGCCGCGGATGATCTCCCCCGCCTCCTCCCGCACCGCCTGCGGGCCGCCGGCCTTGTAGAGCGGGCTGTCCGTCTTCCACAGGAAATCGTTGGAATCGGGGGTGATGCCGTCCAGGTAGGGGCACAGGCGGTAGGGCTTGGCCGGGCAGGCGTCGGCGAGATAGTCGCGGGCCGGGCCGTCGCTCAGCATCCGGGCCAGCAGGAACAGGTCGCCGTCGCGGGCCATTCGCGCCTCCCCATGCGCGGCCTTGGTGACGGAGACCATGGCGACCACCGCCAGCACCACCGGCGCCGCCAGCGCCAGCCCGGCGCGCAGCGTCTCCGCCACCGGATCCCGCCGGACCAGCCGCACCGCCAGCACCACCAGCAGCAACCCCGCCGCCAGCGGCACGTGCGAGAAGTGGACGGCCACGGCGCCGGTGGCGAGGAGGACGAGGTACGCGGCCTCCACCCGGCTCAACCGGTCCAGGCAAAAGCCCAGCAGGAAGGCGGCCAGGACCAGTACGGAGGTGAAGACGTCGGGCATCAGCTGCCCGGCGTGCCAGGGCAGGCTGGTGCCGACGGTGAGCAGCGCCGTGACGGCGGGCGTCCACCATGGTCCCGCGCCGGGCACGGTGGTGCGGAGGACGAGGTGCAGCAGGTGCGCGACGATCAGCGCCTGCGCCACCACCACCGGCCACAGCGTCACGCCGCCGCCGTGCAGCGGCATCATGAACAGGCTGTAGAACACCGGCCGGTTGCCCCCGGCGAAGCCCTGCAGCGCCTGGGCGATGTAGGTCCCGGTGTCGCTGAACACCAGCGGGAAGCCGTTGTACAGGGCCGGCAGGCAGAGCAGCGCCGCGGAGAGCGCGAGCGCCGCGACGGTGGCCGCGACGGTGGCCGGGATGGTGGCCGGGATGGTGGCGGTCCGGTCGGGCATGGCCGTTCCCCTCCTAACGGTCCGGCATGGCCTGCGCGGGGCCGTGGAAATCGCGGACCAGCGGCAGGCCGGCGATGGCGGGCAGCAGGTAACGCAGGGTGCACAGCACGCCCAGCGCCGCCGCCGTGCCGGCGTCCATGAACGGCTGGAACAGCAGCACCAGTGCCGCGTCGCGCGTGCCGATGCCGCCGATGGTGACCGGCAGCAGCCCGACCAGGATCGCCAGCGGCGCCAGCGACAGGCAGGCGAGGAACGGCACCCCGGCGCCCAGCGCCACGGTGAACAGCCACACCTGTCCCAGCGACAGCAACCAGATCAGCAGCGACAGCCCGACCACCGCCGCCGCCCGCCGCCGATCGCCCCAGAAGCGGCCGATCACCCCGCCCCAGGCGTCGGCCAGCGCCGTGACGCGGCTTCCCGCCGTCGCCGGAAGGCGGCGCGCGGCGGCGAGGAGGGCGATGCGCGTCACCCCGGCCCAGGTCAGCGCGACCAGCCCGGCGGCGAGCAGCGCCGCGACCACGGCCAGCGCCGGAGCGCGGAACGGCACGGCGGCGCCCGCCGCGAGCAACCCGAACAGGCACCACAGCAGCAGGGCCACCGTGTCCCATCCCTTCTCGGCGACCACCGTCGCCACGGCGTGGGCCAGGGGAAAGCCGCTGCGGCGGCTGAGCGGGTAGGCCTTGGCGATCTGCCCCATGTTGGACGGCAGGATCAGGTTCAGCGTGCCGGCGATCAGCACCAGCCGCACCGCCTCCCCCAACCCGATGCCGCGCCCGGCGGGGAACAGCAGGGTGAAGCGCAGCGCCATCACCACGGTGATCGGCACCGACACCGCCAGCCCCGCCGCCAGCCACAGCGGCGAACTGCGCGCCAAGCTGCCGGCCACCGCCCCCGGATCGACCTGCGCGTAGAGCGCGGCCAGGATCAGCAGGCCGACGGCGATGTGCACGGCCCGTTTCATGGAGCCACGGTCCGGAAGAACGGCTTAAGGCCCCTCTCCCCTCGCGGGAGAGGGGTTGGGGAGAGGGGGCATGGCGGCTGGAAAGCCGCTGACGAGGGCATTTTGTCCGGGCATCCGCCCGAAACCACCCTCTCCCCAACCCCTCTCCCGTCAAGGGAGAGGGGCTTCTTTCGTCCGGTGCGCGCCATGTCGGTTGCCTCACGCCGCGCGGTCGGCACCGCCGCGGCCCAGCGGACGGCGGGCGGACGCCTGCATCTCCGCCTGCCGCAGCTCGGCCTGGCGCAGGCGGTAGCGGATCTCCTCCAGCAGCACGCGGTTGACGGAGATGAGGTCGGCGATCATGCCGACGACCCAGATCAGGAAGCCCATCAGCAGCAGCACCGCCGCCAGGATCAGGCTGGGGATGTGGTAGGTCGGCCCTTCCTCGATGGCGAAGAGGATCAGCCAGCGGATGCCCAGCAGCATGCCCAGCGTGACCGGCACCCCGCCCACCAGCAAAAACCAGCGCAGCGGGCGGTAGATGCTGAAGATCCGCAGGATCACCAGCAGCGACCGGGTGACGTAGGTGCCGATGCTCTTGACGAGGCGCGACGGGCGCAGGTCGCCGTTGACGCGCACCGGCACGGACAGCGTGGCGATGCCGCGCTGGCCGGCCTGGATGATGGTCTCCAGCGTGTAGGTGTAGCCGTTGAAGACGTTCAGCTGCATCGCCGCCTCGCGGCTGAAGGCGCGGAAGCCGCTGGGCGCGTCCTGCACACTCGTGCCGCTGGTCGCCCGCACCACCCAGCTGCCCAGCTTCTGCAGCAGCTTCTTGGTGCGCGAGAAGTGGTCGATGTTGTCGATGGGACGGGCGCCGATGACGATCTGCGCGCGCCGCGCCAGGATGGGGGCCACCAGCTTCTCGATGTCGGCGGCGCAGTACTGGTTGTCGGCGTCGGTGTTGACGATGATGTCGGCGCCGGCCCGCAGCGCCGCGTCCAGCCCGGCCATGAAGGCCTTCGCCAGCCCCTGGTGCGCCGGCAGCACGACCACGTGGTCGACGCCGCAGGCCCGCGCCACGTCCACCGTGCGGTCGGTGGAGCCGTCGTCGATCACCAGCCATTCCACACGGTCGACGCCGGGGAGGGAACGCGGCAGCTCCGCGCAGGTGACGGGCAGCGCCGCCTCCTCGTTGAAGCAGGGGATCTGGATGATGACCTTCATGCCGTACTCCCGCCGGTTGACGCCGGGTTGACGCCGATGGGGAGCATTGTCCGCGCCGCCCCGGCGGCGGGCTAGGCATCACTTCGGCGCAGCGATCCTCACTTTGGGGAATGCCGGAAATGCGTAGCGGACGGTAGGCGGTGCGGGCGGTGGGACAAAAATCCTGCGCCCTGCGCGTAAATAGCAGATGCGCAGTGTAATATTTTTCTGATTGACGGAAATTCACAGGAATAATAGAACAAAAGCACGCGCCGATTTGAGCCATCAGCTTGCGGGCGCGCTAAAAATGCAGCTAAAGCGCGTGGGCATTCCCCGCCCAGTCGCCGGTAGCGCAACGGGCGGGGGCCGTTCCCCGCCTCCTGGAAAACAACAGCCCGCCCGGCGCCGCCCGGGTGCGGGAACGCCGGAGGTACGCCATGATCCTGTCCAAGTCCCTGTCCCGCCGCTTCGTCCTCGCCGCCGCGCTGGCGTCCGGCGTCGCCGCCGCCCTGCCGGGTGCCGCCCGCGCCGCCGGCAAGGTCAGCGAGATCCGCCTCGACTACGCCTATTACAACCCGGTCAGCCTCGTGCTGAAGGAGAAGGGTTTCCTGGAGGAGGAGCTGAAGAAGGACGGGATCGCCGTGCGCTGGGTGCTCAGCCTCGGCTCCAACAAGGCGCTGGAGTTCCTGAACGCCGGCAGCCTGGATTTCGGCTCCACGGCGGGGGCGGCGGCGCTGATCGGCCGGATCAACGGCAACCCGATCAAGTCGGTCTACGTCTATTCCAAGCCCGAATGGACGGCGCTGGTCACCGGCCCCAACGGCACGGTCGCCAAGGTCGAGGACCTGAAGGGCAAGCGCGTCGCCGTCACCCGCGGCACCGACCCGCACATCTTCCTGGTGCGCACGCTGGCGGCGCACGGGCTGACCGACAAGGACGTGAAGCTGGTGCTGCTCCAGCACCAGGACGGGCGGCTGGCGCTGGAGAAGGGCGACGTGGACGCCTGGGCCGGCCTGGACCCGCTGATGGCGCAGGCGGAGCTGGACAATGGCGCCAAGCTCTTCTACCGCAACGCCGCCGCCAACACCTGGGGCATCCTGAACGTGCGCGAGGAGTTCGCCAAGGAGAACCCGGAGCTGGTCGGGCGCGTGCTGCGGGCGTACGAGAAGGCGCGGGCCTACGCGCTGGCCAACCCGGCGGAGCTGAAGACCACCATCGCCACCGCCGCCCGCCTGTCGGAGCCGGTCGCCGCCCGCCAGCTGGAGCGCACGGACCTCAGCCACTCCGCCATTGGCGACACGCAGAAGGGCACCATCGTCGAGGCCGGGCTGGCGCTGCAGCAGGCCGGCGTGCTGGGTGCCGACGTGAACGTGAAGGCCGCCGCCGACGCGCTGATCGACCCGAGCTTCGCCAAGGCGCTGACGCAGTGACCGTGATCGCCGAGGAAGCCCGCAACGGCTCCAAACCCTCCCCCGCCGTGGCGGGGGAGGGGGGGCGGGCGACGGCGAAGGCCGGGTGGGGGGCCGTGTCCGGCACGGCCCTCGCCCTCCTCGTTCCCGTCACCCTGGCTCTGGGGTGGGAGCTGGCGGTGGCCCAAGGTTTGGGCAACGGCCGCCTGCTGCCGCCGCCGTCGCGCATCCTCGCCACGCTGTGGGGGCTGGCGAAGTCGGGGGAGCTGACCACGCACGTGGCCGCCACGCTCTGGCGCGTCGGCGCGGGGTTCCTGTTCGGCGTGCTGGCGGGCACGGTGCTGGGGGCGCTGACCGGCTATTCGACGCTGGCGCGCCGGCTGCTGGACCCGATGCTGCAGGCGCTGCGCTCCATCCCGTCCATCGCGTGGGTGCCGCTGTTCATCCTGTGGTTCGGCATCTTCGAGACGTCCAAGGTCATCCTCATCGCCGTCGGCGTCTTCTTCCCCATCTACCTCGCGCTCTCCGGCGCCATCCTGGGGGTGGACCGCAAGCTGGTGGAGGTCGGGCGCATCTTCCGCCTGTCGGGGTTCGAGCTGGTGTGGCGGGTGCTGCTGCCGGCGACGCTGCCCAGCTACGTCATCGCGCTCCGCGCCGGGCTGGGGCTGGGCTGGATGTTCGTGGTGGCGGCCGAGTTCATGGGGGCCAGCGAGGGGCTGGGCTTCCTGCTGACCGACGGGCAGATGACCGGGCAGCCGCAACTCATCCTCGCGTCCATCGTCACCTTCGCGGTGCTGGGCAAGCTGACCGACGGGCTGCTGGCGGCGCTGTCGCGCCCGCTGCTGCGCTGGCAGGATTCCTTCAAGCCGGAGGCATGAGATGCTGAGCATCGAGGGGCTGTCCAAGCGCTATGGCAACGGCCATCTGGCGCTGAGCGGCATCGACCTGGAGGTGCGGCCGGGCGAGATCCTGGGCATCGTCGGCGGGTCCGGCTGCGGCAAGAGCACGCTGCTGCGCGTCGTCTCCGGGCTGGAGGCGCCGACGGCGGGGCGGGTGGTGCTGAACGGGGCGGAGGTGCGCAGCCCCCGCGACGAGATCGGCTTCGTCTTCCAGGAGCCGCGGCTGATGCCGTGGCTGAGCATCCGCGCCAACGTCGCTTTCGGCATCCGCCACCTGCCCAAGGCGGAGCGCAACGCCCGCACGGACGAGGCGCTGGCCCGCGTCGGCCTGGACCGCTTCGCCGACGCCTGGCCGCGCGAGCTGTCCGGCGGCATGGCGCAGCGCGCGGCGCTGGCCCGCGCGCTGGTCGGGCGGCCGTCGGTGCTGCTGCTGGACGAGCCGTTCAGCGCGCTGGACGCGCTGACGCGGTACGATCTGCAGGACCACCTGTTGGAGCTGTGGTCGTACGACCGGCCGACCATGGTGCTGGTCACCCACGACATCGAGGAGGCGCTGGTGCTGTCCGACCGAGTGGTGGTGATGCAGCCGGGGCCGGGGCGCATCCAGACGGTGGCCGCACCCGCCCTGCCGCGCCCGCGCGAGCGTACCGACCCGCTGTTCGAGGATTGGAAGCACCGTCTGCTGGGCGAGCTGAGCCGCGCCTTCCGCGACCGCCACCCCGGCGAGGAAGCGTTCCCCGCTGCGGCGATCTGACGTAGGGTGGCGCTTTGACGTTGGTTTTTCGCTGCGCTCAACCCAACCTACGTCTTCTTCATCGTCCTGCCCGGCCTTGTGCCGGGCATCCACGCACTCCGACCAATCCAAGGTGCGTGGATGGCCGGGACTGGGCCCGGCCAAGACGATACAATGGGGTTTTCGGTAGGTTGGGTTGAGGCGAAGCCGAAAACCCAACGTCCAACACGCACAAACGCATGAGGAGAGGAATGGACGCCCAGGAACTGCGGGCTCTGCAGGCCCCGCTGAAGGACAAGTACAAGGACACGCCGGACGCCGCCGTCATCACGCTGAAGGCCAAGGGCGAGCTGGACGATTCCCACATCGCCTGCAAGGTGGAGACGGGCCGTGCGCTGGTCACCGCCGGGCTGCACCCGGCGACCGGGGGGCCGGGCACCTTCGCCTGCTCCGGCGACATGCTGCTGGAGGCGCTGGTGGCGTGCGCCGGCGTGACGCTGAAGGCAGTGGCGACGGCGCTGGGCATGGAGCTGCGCGGCGGCACCGTGTCGGCCGAGGGCGACCTGGACTTCCGCGGCACGCTGGGCGTGTCGAAGGAGGCGCCGGTGGGCTTCCGCGCCATCCGCCTGCGCTTCGACCTGGACACCGACGAGCCGCAGGAGCGCATCGACACGCTGACCAAGCTGACCGAGCGCTACTGCGTCGTCTTCCAGACCCTGGCCAGCCCGCCGCCGCTGAGCCTGGATATTACGACGAAGGGGTGATTCCCAACCCCCTCCCTTGCTCGGCGGCGGGGGAGGGGGCGCTCGTCCGCAGGCGGCTGCCGCGCAGCTCGCCGCTCTGGTCCAGGATGGGGTAGGCGACCGAGGCGACGTGCGCGTTGATGCGCTTCAGGTCGCGCAGCACGTCGAGGAACAAGGCGCTCGTCTCGATGCACTCCGCCCGGCCCTGGCGCACGCGGTCCAGGTGGCGGTCGGCGCTGGTGCGCTCCAAGGCGCGGATCGCGTCCTTCTCGGCGATCAGCGCGCGGGCGAGGCGGCGGTCCTCCGACAAAAAGACGCCCAGCGCGGTGCGCAGGTTGCCCAGCGTGCGGGCGTGCAGCTCCTCGATCGCGCGGAAGTCCTCCGCCGCGAAGTGGCGGCGGTGGCGGATCTTCTTGGCCGCCAGCTCCATCAGGTTCTTCTCGATGATGTCGCCGACGTGCTCCAGGTTGATGGCGAAGGCCATCATGGCGCCGACGCGCTTGCCGTCCGCCTCGTCCAGCTGCTCGCGGCCGAGCTTGACGAGGTAGAGCTTGATCGCCGTGTGCAGCGCGTCCACCACATCGTCCATGCGGCTGACCTCGGAGATCGCGCGCTCGTCGTCGTGGCGCAGCACGTCCAGGCTGCGGCGCAGCATCTCCTCCACCACGTCGCCCAGGCGCAGCGTCTCGCGCGCGGCGCAGGCGATGGCGACGGACGGCGCCTCCAGCGCGGATTCGTCCAGGTGGCGGGGGCGCGTGGCGTCGTCGGGGTCGTCCGTGTGCGGGAAGCGGGCGGCGGTCAGCCGCGCCACCGGCCCGACCAGCGGCAGCAGCAGCGCCGCCAGGCCGAGGTTGAAGGCGACGTGCAGCATCATGACGGCGTGCGCGTCGGCCGGCGCGGCCGGCAGCAGGGCGGTGAAGGGCAGCGCCACCGCCGCCCCGGCCCCGCGCATCAGCAGGTTGCCGAAGGGCACGCGCCGGGCCAGCGCCCCATCCTTCAGCGTGGCGATCAGCGGCGGCAGGGCACCACCCAGGTTGGCGCCCAGCACCATGGCCGCCGCCGGAGCCAGGTCGAGGAACCCGGCCGCCGCCAGCGAGGCGATCAGCAGAACCACCGCGAGGCTGGAATAGGTCGCCACCGTCAGCCCGGCCGCCGCCAGCAGCGCCAGCACCGGCGCGGAGCCCAGGGCGGACAGCACGGCGTGGATCAGTTCGGATTCGCGCACCGGGACCGTGGCGTCGGCCAGCAGGCGCAGGGCCAGCAGCACGAGGCCCAGGCCCACCAGCGTGCGCGCCACGGCGCGGCGCCGGCCGCTGGCGTCGCCCAGCGCGAACAGGGCGCCGCCGGCCAGGATCAGCACCGGCGACAGCCAGCGCAGGTCGAGCGCCAGAAGCACCGCCACCACGCTGGTGCCGACGTCCGCCCCCAGCATGACGGCCAGCGCCATGGCCGTGGGCAGCAGCCGCTGCCCGGCCATGGAGGCGGCCATCAGCGCGGTGGCCGCACTGCTCTGCAACGCCAGCGTGGCCGCGAAGCCGCCGGCGAATGCGCGCACGCGGTCGCGCGTGGCGAGCGCCACCCAGCGGCGCAGGCTGGGGCCGAAGGCCCGGAACACGCCCGTGCGCACCAGCCGCAGCCCCCACAGCAGCAGGGCGACGGCGCCCAGGATGTCGACCAGGACCATGGTCGGTGAAATGGCGGCTCTCCTCGGGTCTGGAGGGGCGACGGGCTGTCAGGAATCTGTAACAGTGGGACGCCCGTCCCGGCTCCGCACCCCTGCCGGAAGGGGGAGGCCCTTTTCACATACGACGTCGCATGGGGGCAAAACCGTCCCACGCTACGCCCGCCCGGCGCCCCGCATTCCCGCCAGCCGCTCGCGCACCTGCCGGGCCACGCCGGCGGCGGCCCGCGCGGCGTCCTCGGCGTCCAGGCCGCGGCCGAGCAGCAGCAGGGTGATCATCTCGTCGTACACGGCCAGCGCCGCCTCGCGCGTGTCGTCCGGGTAGTCGGACAGCGTCAGCGCCACGTCGTCCACAAGGGCGGCGACCGGGTCGGTGGGCATGGTTGAAGGCTCCGCGTGCAAAAGGGGCGCGCGGAGCCTACCGCCGGGAGGGCGTCAGCGTTGGTGACAAGTCAGGTCAGGAACGGGTTGGTGCGGCGTTCCTCGCCGAAGGTGCCCATGGGACCGTGGCCGGGGATGAAGGCGATGTCGTCGCCCAGCGGGAACAGCTTCGTGGTGATCGCATCGATCAGGTCGGCGTGGTTGCCGCGCGGGAAGTCGGTGCGGCCGATGGAGCCCTGGAACAGCACGTCGCCCACCACCGCCAGATGGCTGGCGGCGTGGTGGAACACCACGTGGCCCGGCGTGTGGCCGGGGCAGTGGATGACGGCCATCGTCTCCTCGCCCACGCGCACCGTGTCGCCGTCCTCCAGCCAGCGGGTCGGCGTGAAGGCCGGGGCGGGCGGGAAGCCGAACTTCATCGCCTGCTGCGGCATCGCGTCGATCCAGAAGGCGTCCTCGCGCTGCGGCCCCTCGATGGGCAGGCCCAGGCGGTCGGCCAGCGGCTTGACACCGCCGGCGTGGTCGATGTGGCCGTGGGTGACCAGGATCTTTTCCGGCGTCACGCCCAGCTTCTCGACGGCGTAGAGGATGCGCTCCAGGTCGCCGCCGGGATCGACGATGGCGGCCTTCTTCGTGGCCTCGCACCACAGGATGCTGCAGTTCTGCTCGAAAGGCGTCACCGGAACGATGGCGTACTTCATGCCGATCCCTTGCGCTTGGTGTCCGTGGAAGACGCCGGGACCTTACGCCGGACCAAGGTGCTGCGTCCAGCCCACCCCGTCAGGGCATCAGTTCCACGGCGACGAACACGCGGTCGAGCGCGCGCTGCGTCACCTCGCGCAGGATGCCGGCCTCCACCAGTTCGTCGACCATGAGCTGGGCGCCGCGGAAGGTGGTGTCCAGGTGCTGCTGCAGGCGCCGCACGGTCAGCGCCGGCTGGGTGAACAGGAAGTCCAGCACGTCGGGCAGGCGGGAGTTGCTGCGCCGGGCGCCGACGCGCCGGCGCCAGCCGGATGCCGCCTGGTCGAGGGCGGCGGCGCGCCGCCGCTCGCGGTGCGCGGCCTCGGCGACGGCGTTGGCGAGCCAGAGCTGCCAGTCCGCCGCGCCGGCCGAGAGCGCGAGGCGCATTCCCGTGCGTTCGGACAGCAGGGTGGGGGAGGCGGGCAGCCACACCTCCGGCACGCGGCAGGCCCGCGCCAGCGCCGCCGGGGCGATCAGGCGCGCCAGCGGTGCCGCCCAGGCCGGGTCGGCCGGCGGGCGCAGCAGGAGGTCGAGCGCCAGCACGCCGCCGTAAAGCGCCGGGCACCCGAGCGCGTCGTCGGCGCGGCGCAGCAGGGCGCGCGCCTCCGCCCGCTGCCGGTCGGAGAAGGCGAGGCGGGCGGGATCGCGGCCGGAGACGCCGGTCTGCGTGGCGCGCCAGATGCCCTCCAGCCAGGGCGGCGTCCAGGCCGGGGCGGTCCCGTCGCCGTCCGTCTCGGACAGCGGCTCGTCGCCGGCCGGCAGGCTTTCGGCCAACAGGCTTTCCAGGTCGGCGACCGCCTGCCACGCGGCGGCGGCGGCGCCCACCGGCGTCTCGGTGGCGGCGGCGGGGCCGGGTGCCCGCTCGCCTTGCGCCGTCCGCGCGCCCAGCCACAGCGCGTGCGCCGCCTGCGCCTCGCTGCGGCCGGCGGTGGGGACGAGGTCGGGCTCCAGCGTCGCGATCATGAAGTCGGTGGGGTCGACGGCGACGCCGTCCAGCCGCGCCCCGGCGAACGCCTCGCGCCGCGCCGCGTCGGCCCAGAGCCGGGCGCGCAGCTCCCCGTCCCGCATCGCCTCCGCCAGACGGCCGAGCGCGCGCTCGGCGTCCAGCAGCGCGGCCAGCAGGGGCAGGGAAGGCGGGGCGGGCATCATGGACGGGCATCATAACGGAGCGAGCGGGCCGGAGCGAGCGGCGCGCCCCATGGGAATGTGTTCTGCATTGCGGAACGGTGTGATGGGGTTGCTGCGGATAACCACTTGGGTGGCGGGGGTTTGCCGCCCGGCGTGCGGAACGTCGGGGCGTTGCGCCGTTGCGCGTTGCGTGCCATTGTTCGTTGGCAAAGCATTCGAACCGCCCCCCCTCCTGAACAGCGGAAGGAACCGTGTTGATGGTGTCGCCTGCAACGTTGCCGTCCCTGGCCGCGCGGCTGTCCGTTGAGCGTTCGGGCGATACCGCCTTCATCGAAGGGGACCGGCGCTGGTCCTATGCGGAGTTCGAGGCGGAGACGCGGCGCGCCGCGGCGTGGCTGGCGGGGCATGGCGTGCGCCGGGGGGACCGGGTCGCCGTCTGGCTGCCCAACGGCGTTACGTGGCTGGCGCTGTTCTTCGGGCTGGCGCGGCTGGGGGCGGTGATGATGTCGGTCAACACGCGCTTCCGCAGCAGCGAGCTGGAGTACGTGCTGAAGAAGTCGCGCGCCGCGCACCTGATCATGCAGCCGGGGTTCCGCCGCATCGACTTCCGCGCCATCGTCTCGGCGGTCGACCCCGCCGCGGTGCCCGACCTGCGCAGCGTGATCGTCGTCGATCCGTCGGGGGAGGCCGACGCCACCGCCATCCTCGGCCGGCCGACCGTGGCGCTGCGGCTGGACGCGGCCGGGCTGGACGAAGCCGGGCTGGACGAAGCCGGGGGGGCGCCGGCCGAGGCGGCGGAACCGGACCTGCCGTGCATCCTCTTCACCACGTCGGGCACCACCAAGGGGCCGAAGCTGGTGATCCACCCGCAGCGCACGCTGGTCTTCCACAGCGGCCCGGTGGCGGCGCGGACGGGGCTCGACCAGCCGGGGGCGCGGCTGTTGGCCATGCTGCCGTTCTGCGGCGTCTTCGGGCTGGTCGGCACGCTGGCCGCCTTCGCCGCCGGCACGCCGGTCGTCATCCTCGACACCTTCGACGCGGAGCGCGCGGCGGCGCTGATCGGGGCGCACGGCGTCACCCACACCTTCGGCAGCGACGAGATGTACCGCCGCCTGCTGCAGGCGCGCGCCGGCGACCGGCCGTTCCCCACCGCCCGCCTGTTCGGCTTCGCCGCCTTCCAGCCGGGCGCCATCGAACTGGCGACGGAGGCCTGGGCGCGCGGCGTGCCCATGGTCGGCCTGTATGGGTCGAGCGAGGTGCAGGCCCTGTTCGCCATCCAGCCGGAGGGACTGCCGCTGGAGGAGCGCATCCTGGGCGGCGGCCTGCCGTCGGCGGGCGAACTGGCCCGGGTGCGGGTGCGCGACGTCGACACGGGCGACCTGTTGCCGCCGGGGCGGTCGGGGGAAATCGAGATCGCGGCGCCCGGCAACTTCGCCGGCTATCTGGACGATCCGGAGGCGACGGCGGAGGTGATGCTGCCGGACGGCTTCTTCCGCACCGGCGACGTCGGCCACCTGCGCGCCGACGGCAGCTTCGTCTACGAGATGCGCAAGGGGGACGCCATCCGCCTGGGCGGCTATCTGGTGAGCCCGGTGGAGATCGAGGACGTGCTGAAGGGCTTCGACGGGGTGGCCGACGCGCAGGTGGTGGCGGTCGCGGTGGGCACGGAGCTGAAGCCGGTGGCCTTCGTCATCCCGCAGCCGGGAGCCGCGATCGACCCGGACGCGCTGGTCGCGCGGGCGCGGGGCTGCATGGCGGGGTTCAAGGTGCCGTACCGGGTCTGGCCGGTGGAGGCGTTCCCGACGACGGAAAGCGCCAACGGCACCAAGATCCAGCGCGCCCGCCTGCGCACCATGGCCGAGGAGCGCCTGGCGCGGGAGGGGTGAAAGGCCGGATGAACGGCGGAAGCCGGCGTCAGCCGACCCCGTCCGCATCGGCAAGGCGGCTGCGGGCTTCCTTCAGCCACAGGTCGCGGATCGGGCGGCCGCGCTGCGACCAGGGGACGTTGGTGGCGTTCTCGGCCTCGTAGAGGCTCTGGGCGAGCGTTTCGACGGCGACACGGCCGCCGATCTGGCTTTCGCGCACAACGCGCTCGCGGCCGCTTTCCACCGCCTTGACCCGGTACTGGTGCTCCCCGCTGTCCGGGGGCAGCAGGCGTTCGACGCGGTGGTCGCCCGACGGCGCCCCGCGCTTCACCTCCCAGCCGCAGAACTGGACGATCTGGCCGACGTGATACTTCTGATCGTTCATGGGTGACCTCCGGCTGTAAGAGGGCGTCACGCGGTCTTCGTCGCGGCGGCCGTCTTCACCGCCGCCTTCTTCACCACCGTCTTGCGGGCGGCGGGACGGGGCGGGGCGGCGGCGGCCTTGCGCTCCCGGCGCGCGGTGATCTCCGCCTGGATCGCCGGCAGCACCGCCTGCGCCTCCTTGCGCTGCTTCGCGGTTCCGGACTGGGCCAGCCGTTCGGCGTTGGCGCCCAGGGTGTCGAGCGCGGCGTCGGCCATGTCGGGCAGCTTGTCGAGAAGGTTCATGTCACTGTCGCTTTCTTGCTTTGTGTCGTCTCCGGCGGGCGCCGTCGTCGCCCGGGCGGCCGGGGCGTGCGGCGTGCGGGCGCGCCATCCCTCGGACCAGCTCTTGGCGGGCACGCTGCCGGCGGGGTGCGGGTTCGCCGTCCGTGGGGAGCCGCACAGCGCCGCCAGTTCGCCGGTGCGGAACGCGACGCCGGCCCACCGGCCGGCTGGGGGGCGGCCGGCAGGGGCTTTGGCGGGACCGGTCTTCATGCGCGCCATACCCTCGTTCTCCACCGCGTTTGGGAAAATTCCCCGATGAAAATGGGGCTTCGGACCGGGTTTTTCAAAGTATATTATTATGATTACGCCGCCCGTGGCGCTGAAATCGGCAACGCCGGGCGGCAAAAATGATTTTGCGTGTTGTTTTTCCCGGTGGCCTCTGGCGGGTGGAATTGGCGCCGATGATTTTCGGGAATTTGGGCTTTTCAATGGCGCGTCAATGGCGCGTCAGTGGCGCGGCGATTCGCGGGCCGGACGGCGACGCTTCGGGTACCGCATCGGAAGGGGCGGCTATGACGATCCGCGGTCTGGGTCGATAATACGGAATGTGGTATACCAACAATTCGTCCACCGAACTCCAGAGCGGCGGTCGTCCGCGTCCTTCATCGCGGCCGCCCGGTCCGGGAGGAGGCCGAGAGCATGCCCGCGCTCGTCGCGCACCGCCGGAGCCGCCGGCCTGAAAGATTTCCACCATGTGGAAAAGACGGCGGGGCTGGATGCTGCCGCTCCGGCCCCGCCGCACGCTGGCGCAAACCCTTACTTCACAACGGTCACCGGCACCTCGGCCAGATGCAGGACGCGCGTGGTGGTGGAGCCGAGGAGCAGGTTCGGCAAGGGGCTGAGGCCCCGGCTGCCGATGACGATCTGGTCGCAGCCCAGGCTGGCGGCGTGGTCGACGATGGTTTCCGCCACGCCGCCCACCACCAGATGCGCGTGGTGGGCGATGCCCGCCTCCTTCAGCGTGCGGCGCGCGTCGGCCAGGGAACGTTCACCTTCCTCCTGGTGGTAGGCGCTGCGCTCCGCCACGCCGACGAAGTCGCTGACGGCGCTGGGCAGCGGCGCCTGAACATTGATCAGGTGAACCTCGGTCTCCGCGCGCGGGAACGCCTTGGCGATGTAATGGACGGCGCGCAGGGACGTCTCCGAGCCGTCGATGGGAACCAGAATCTTCATCGTTTCCTCCGTCGGTGATTTGTTCGTGCGCGTGTCCGGGCGGCAGGGCTGCCGGACCTCCTTTCGCCGCTGACGGCATCGTCTTTCGGGTTTGAGGCTAAGCAAGAAGGGTGCCACCCCACAACCTAATTGTTTGATGCACCGATCGTCTGTGTAAGAAAGGAGTTGATCTGAACACTGCATGCCAGATACCGTATCCCACGCGGCATATCAGTGTCACCAACCATCCGTGATGCAAACGCAAGCCGCCGCGCCGGAACCAAGAACGCCCGGGAAGGGTGACGCCCCGGTCAGCCAGGGAAGGAAACGAGACATGAAAGAGGTAGAACGTCCGCACGTTACGCGCTTGTCCGCGCTCGGCATGGGCCTCCTCGCGGCTTCGGCCCTGTCGATGTTCCCGAACGCCGCGGTCGCCTGGGAGCCTACCAAGGCGGTGGACTTCATCGTCCCGGCGGGCACCGGCGGCGGTGCGGACCAGATGGCGCGGATGATCCAGGGCATCATCCAGAAGAACAACCTGATGGCCCAGCCCATGGTCGTCATCAACAAGGCCGGCGGGGCGGGTGCGGAAGGCTTCCTCGACGTCAAGGGGTCGAAGGGCAACCCGCACAAGATCATCATCACGCTGTCGAACCTGTTCACCACGCCGCTGGCCACCGGCGTGCCCTTCTCGTGGAAGGACATGACCCCGGTGTCGATGCTGGCGCTCGACAACTTCGTGCTGTGGGTGAACAACGACGCGCCGCAGAAGACGGCCAAGGAATACATCGACGCGGTCAAGACCGCCGGCCCCAACAAGTTCAAGATGGGCGGCACCGGATCCAAGCAGGAAGACCAGATCATCACCGCCGCCATCGAGCAGGCGACCGGCACCACCTTCACCTACGTCCCCTACAAGGGCGGCGGCGACGTGGCGGCGCAGCTGGTCGGCGGGCACATCAATTCCAGCGTGAACAACCCGATCGAGGCCGTGTCGCAGTGGCGCGCCGGGGCGCTGCGCCCGCTGTGCGTCTTCGACGGCGACCGCATCCCGCTGAAGGAGCCGATCGCCGGCAGCCAGTCGTGGAACACCATCCCGACCTGCAAGGAATCCGGGCTGGACGTCGAATACACCATGCTGCGCGGCGTCTTCATGGCGCCCGGCGTGAAGCCGGACGAGGTCGCCTACTACGTCGACCTCTTCAAGAAGGTCCGCGAGACGCCGGAGTGGAAGGATTTCATGGAGAAGGGGGCGTTCAACACGCGCTTCCTGACCGGCGACGAGTTCAACACGTGGCTGGCCGGCGCCGACACCATGCACCGCGACCTGATGCAGAAGGCCGGCTTCGCCAAGTAACCGGCCGCCCCGGCGCCGCGGCCTCCGGGTGACGGCACCCGGAGGCCCGCCGTGCCGCCCTTCCTCGCGCCCCTCCTCGCGGGAGTCGAACCGTGGAACACGAAACGCAAAGCAGCGAACCGGTCGTCACCAACCGGACCATGGAGATCGTGGCGGCCCTGTTCTTCGCCACCGTCGCGGTGATCGTCATGGCCGACAGCCTGCGCGTCGGCGCCGGATGGGCGCCGGACGGGCCGCGGGCCGGGTACTTCCCCTTCTACGTCGGCCTGGTGATGCTGGTCAGCAGCCTGTCGACGCTGGGCATCGCCGTCTTCCGCCGCGCCGGCGACAAGAGCACCTTCGTGGAGCGCGACCAGTTCGCGCTGGTCATGCAGGTCTTCGTGCCCAGCATGGTGTTCGTCGTCGCCGTCGGCTTCATCGGCATCTACGTCGCGGCGATGCTGTTCATCGCCTTCTTCATGCATTGGGTCGGCAAATACCCGCTCCGGACCATCCTGCCGGTCGCCGTTCTGGTCCCGGCGGCGCTCTTCGTCGCCTTCGAGATCTGGTTCCTGGTGCCGCTGCCCAAGGGTCCGCTGGAAGCGATGCTCGGGTACTGAAGCCGCCGCCCCGTCCCCAAAAAACACCCCGTCCCCAAAAAACACAAAGAGCGGGGCGCGCCAGCCGGGCAGCCATAAAGGGAGGGAACATTGGAAGCGCTCGCTTCACTGATCCAGGGATTCGGCGTGCTCGCCGACCCCATGAACATCGTCTACATGTTCGTCGGCATCACGCTGGGCGTGCTGATCGGCGTGCTGCCCGGCCTCGGCGGGGCGAACGGCGTGGCCATCCTGCTGCCCCTGACCTTCAGCATGTCGCCGACCTCGGCCATCATCATGCTGTCGTGCATCTACTGGGGGGCGCTGTTCGGCGGGGCCATCACGTCGGTGCTGTTCAACATCCCGGGCGAACCCTGGTCGGTGGCGACCACCTTCGACGGCCACCCCATGGCCCAGAAGGGGCGGGCGGGGGAGGCGCTGACGGCGGCCTTCACCTCGTCCTTCTTCGGGGCCTTCGTGGCGGTGGTGCTGATCACCTTCCTAGCCCCCCTGATCGCGCGCTTCGCGCTGCGCTTCGGCCCGGCCGAGTTCTTCGCGGTGCAGATGCTGACGTTCTGCAGTTTCGTCGGCATGGGCAGCGAATCCCCCTTCAAGGTGCTGTGCGCCATGATGTTCGGCTTCGCGCTGGCGGCCGTCGGCATCGATACGGTGACGGGCGAGCTGCGCATGACCTTCGGGTCCGTGGAGCTGCTGCGCGGCTTCGACTTCCTGATCGCGGTCATCGGCCTGTTCGGCATCGGCGAGATCCTGCTGACCATGGAGGAAGGGCTGGCCTTCCGCGGCAAGAGCGCCAAGATCAGCGCGACCGTGGTGTGGAACACCTGGAAGCAGCTGCCGCGCTATTGGATCACCGCCATCCGCGGCTCCATCGTCGGCTGCTGGATGGGCATCACGCCCGGCGGCGCAACCCCGGCTTCGTTCATGAGCTACGGCCTCGCCAAGCGCTTCTCGCGCGACGGGCAGAAGTTCGGCACCGGCCAGATGGAAGGCGTCGTGGCGCCGGAAACCGCCGCGCACGCCGCCGGCACCAGCGCGCTGCTGCCCATGCTGACGCTGGGCATTCCGGGCTCGCCCACCGCGGCGGTGCTGCTGGGCGGGTTGCTGATCTGGGGCCTGCAGCCGGGGCCGCTGCTGTTCGTGGAACAGAAGGAGTTCGTCTGGGGCCTGATCGCCAGCATGTACATCGGCAACATCGCCGGCCTGATCGTGGTGCTGACGACGGTGCCGCTGTTCGCCTCCATCCTGCGCATCCCGTTCAGCATCATAGCACCCATCATCATCGTGGTCTGCGCGGTCGGCGCCTACACCGTGCACAACGCCTTCTTCGACATCGTCATGATGATGTTCTTCGGGGTGCTGGGCTACGTCTTCAAGAAGCTGCACTACCCGCTGGCGCCGCTGGTCCTGGCGCTGGTGCTGGGCGACATGGCGGAAAGCTCGTTCCGGCAGGCCATGCTGGTGTCGCAAGGCGACCTGGCCATCTTCTGGTCGAACCCGCTGGTGGGCGGCATCATCTCGCTGGCGCTGGTCATGCTGTTCTGGCCGGTCCTCGCGCTCTTCCTGCGCAAGCGCCAAGCGCGCCGCGTGGAGAGCACCGAGGCGGCGATCCCGGCCAAGTGAGCCACGGCATGCGGGGGACGCCCGAGGCGGCGTTCCCCGCCCTTTTCCGCACACGCGACGACCGTCCGGAGACACGTCCGATGGACACGACCGATTTCGTGATCGCGTTGCTCCAGATCATCTGGATCGACATCCTGCTCAGCGGCGACAACGCGGTGGTCATCGCGCTGGCCTGCCGGTCGCTGCCGCCCAAGCAGCAGAAGATCGGCATCATGCTCGGCACCGGGGCCGCCATCGTGCTGCGCGTGCTGTTCGCCGTCATCATCGTCTGGCTGCTGGCGATCCCCTACGTGAAGATCATCGGCGGCCTGCTGCTGTTCTGGATCGCCGTCAAGCTGGTGATCCCCGAACCGGAGGCGGAGCACGGCGGGCACGTGCAGTCGGTGTCCGGCCTGATGGGCGTGATCCGCACCATCGTCATCGCCGACGCGGTGATGAGCCTGGACAACGTCATCGCCATCGCCGCGGCGTCGCACGGCAACACGGTCCTGCTGATTCTGGGATTGGCGATCAGCATCCCGCTGATCGTGTTCGGCAGCACGCTGATCCTGAAGGCGATCGACCGGTTCCCGGCCCTGATCTACGCGGGTGCCGGCCTGCTGGGCTACATCGCGGCGGAGGTGATGCTGACCGATCCGCTGGTGCACGGCACCGCCGTGCAGGCGCTTCCGCTGGTGGAGGGGGCGGCGCCCTTCGTAGGCGCGGCGGCGGTGATCCTCATCGGCCACCTGTTCGCCCGCGTGGTCGCCGAACGGCGGCGCCAGCAGACCGACGCGGCGTCATGACGCCGCGCCGGGAAAAGGAGCCGGGGTCAGGCGGCGTTGTGGGCGTGGACACCGCGGGTGGCGGCGGCGCGGCGGTCTTCCGGCGGAACGTGGGCGCCCGGGCGGGCCATGGCGCGGACGTCGGTCACGATTTCCACCAGCAGCTTGGGATCGCGCGCGACGATCTCGCTGACCACCGCGGCGAAGCCGGCCACGGCGACGACGAGGGCCACGATCTCAAGCGCGTAGTCGAAAGACATATCCAGCTCCTCTTTCGGGGGTGTTTTGTGCGGCGCCGCATATATGGCAGAACCGCTTCCCGATTGCAAGGCGACCGTATGCCGCAGACGGTATCTGGCATACCAGATACGTACGGTGTGCATGCCGCGCTGTCCGTCCCGCACCAACAGGCCGGCGGCGCGAAGGTGCGGGCCAGTGAACCAAAGGACACATAAACGGAGGGCGCACGAGCGAAGGGCACTGGGGTAAACGCGAGTCCGAGAGGAGGGTCCGATGCAAGCCAAGCACGTCATGACATCGCCGGTGATCACGGTGACGCTGGACACCACCGTGCCCGAGATCGCCGAGCTGCTGCTGTCGCGCCGCATCAGCGGCGTTCCGGTGACCGACGCCGAGGGCAAGGTGATCGGCATCGTCACCGAGGGCGACCTGCTGCACCGCGCCGAAACCGGCACGGAGCGCCGCCGCTCGCGCTGGCTGGAGCTGCTGACCGGGCCGACCGGACAGGCGTCGGAGTTCGTGAAGTCGCATGGGCGCCGTGCCCGCGACGTGATGACCCGCCGGGTGATCTCGGTAACGCCCGACACCGAGCTGTCCGACATCGCCCAGATCATGGAGAGCGAGCGCGTGAAGCGCGTGCCCGTGCTGGTGGACGGCAGGGCGGTGGGCATCGTCAGCCGCGCCAACCTGCTGCACGGCCTCGTCGCCTACCGCCACGCGCCGCAGGGGGCGGCGGCGGGAGCGGGGACCGAGGGGGACATGGCGATCCGCGCCGCCCTGCTGGAGCGGCTGTCGGGCGAGCGGTGGATCGACCTGAACCAGGTGAACATCGTGGTGGCCGACGCGGTGGTGCAGCTGTGGGGCGTGGTCGAGAACGACGACCAGCGCCGCGCCCTGCGCATCGCCGCCGAGAGCGTGCCCGGCGTGAAGCGGATCGAGGAGCACCTGCACCGCAACCGCTTCGTCGGGTAGGGCGCAATGCGTAACGATCCAAAGCCCCTCTCCCTTTGAGGGCGAGGGGAGAAGGGCTTCAAGGAGTCCAGACAGAGGAGCAACACCGGATGCCCCCTCCCGCAATCAACGTCCAGCCGCTGGACGTCGGCGCCACGTTCCGGAGCCGGGTCTACCGGGCGCTGAAGAGCGCCATCGTCGAGATGGACATCTACGACCATCCCGGCGAGGTGCGCCTGGACGAACGCCAGCTCAGCGACCAGCTGGGCGTCAGCCGCACGCCCATCCGCGAGGCGCTGACCCTGCTGGAGCAGGAGGGGTTCGTCCGGCTGGAGCCGCGCCGCGGCATCTTCGTGGTGCGCAAGACCAAGACCGAGATCATCGAGACGATCATCGCCTGGGCCGCCCTGGAAAGCATGGCCGCGCGCCTCGCCGCCCAGCGCGCCAGCGACGACGACATCCGGGGCTTGTGGACGCTGTTCGCCGCCTTCGAGCAACGCAACCCGTCGGAGCACCTGAAGGAATATTCGGACGCCAACATCGCCTTCCACAAGGCGATCATCCGGCTGAGCCGGGCGAAGATGCTCCAGGAGATGACCGACAACCTGTTCATCCACATCCGCGCCATCCGCAAGCTGACCATCGCCCAGGACAACCGGGTGGAACGCTCGGTCCACGACCACCACGGCATCATCACCGCGCTGGAGCGGCGCGACGCCGACCTGGCGGAGCGGCTGGCCCGCGACCACACGCTGGGCCTGGCGGAGCACGTGGAGAAGCACGGGGACTTCCTGGACTGGCTGAACCAGCTGTCCGACGGGCGGGCGCGCGGGGACGGCGGCTTCACGGTGACCCTCGGCGCGCCGTAGCGCCGCCGCATACCATCTTGGGGCCAACAATTCGTGTGCCCAACGAATCCGCTTGACGGTGTGGCATTCTGTATACCAGTATAAGGCATCCCACAACGCGGCCGTTGCGAACCCCTGTCCGGAACGCGCGGGCACGCCAGGGAGGGAGCCGTTCAGAGGAGGGGTGTCATGAAGGTCGAAGAGATTCTCCGGACGAAGGGGACCCGGATCAACATGGTGCGGGTCAACGAGACGGTGGAAACCGCGCTGAAGCTGATGCGGCGGGAGAACATCGGTGCCCTCGTCGTCAAGGACGTCTGCCGGACGGAGGGCAACACCATCGTCGGCGTCATCTCGGAGCGCGACGTGGTGCGCGGCCTCGTCGACAGTGGCCCCGCCATCCTCCAGCAGCCGGTGTCGGCGCTGATGAGCCGCAACCCCATCACCTGCCGGCCGTCCGACCCCGTGCGCCACGTCCTTCAACTGATGGACGAGCATGCGATCCGCCACGTCCCGGTGCTGGACGGCTTCACGCTGGTGGGTGTGATCAGCGTGCGCGACCTCATCAAACGCCAGCTCGCCGAGGCGCCGGAGGAGGAGTGGGATTATCCGATCGCCGTGAACCAGTAACGGCCACGCCGATCCCGTAGGTTGGCGCCAAGCGCAGCGCGGCCCGACATCCGCCGTCATGGCAAGGGGTGTTGGGCCGTGCTTGCGCTTGGCGCCGACCTACGCGTGCCCCCCGCACACAAAAATCCCCCGAGCGCGGGGCGCCGGGGGAGTTAGGGAGAATCCAGCGGGAGGACACCGCGTAGACCCGGTTCCTTTGTACCCCGTTGGAGCGCAGCACGACCATCTGGGATTCCGTATGCCAGCCATGCGCTGAGCGTATTTGGTATACCAGAAGGGCTGGCGAGGCTTGTCGCCGGGGCGGCGCAGCCAGGGCGTTGCCGAAAGCCCAGGAAAACCGCCGTTTTTGCCGAGGGCATCGGTGGAACCGAGGGCGTTGCGCACCGTGCCAATCGCCCGCTTGGCCCATCTATCCGCCATTTGGACAGTTGGCGACGCCAGCAAATGGGCTTGCCGCAGTTAGGCATCTGGTATACCGTATCATTTATTCAGAGACGCGGGCCTCGACGCCCGGACTCTCCGCGCCGGACGCCGTTCTGGCCGTCCGCCCCGCGTGCGACGCGAAAAAAGCAATTGCGGCCGACCCGGCAAGGGCGCTCCCGCACGGACGCATTCACAGGAGGAAGACACCCATGGCGAACGACGTTGCCACCGCCGCGCCCACCGTGGCGGCCGCACCCGCCTCGACGACGACGGCGGACGACACGCTGAAGAGGAAGACCAAGGACGGCAACGTCGTCTCCGGCGGCCACCTCGTCGCCAAGGCGCTCAAGAACGAGGGGGTGGACACCATCTTCACGCTGTGCGGCGGCCACATCATCGACATCTACGATGGCTGCATCGACGAAGGCATCCGCATCATCGACGTCCGGCACGAGCAGGTCGCGGCCCACGCCGCCGACGGCTACGCCCGCCAGACCGGCAAGCTGGGCTGCGTCGTCACCACCGCCGGGCCGGGCTGCACCAACGCCGTCACCGGCATCGCCACCGCCTTCCGCTCGGAAAGCCCGGTTCTGCACATCGGCGGCCAGGGGGCGCTGACGCAGCACATGATGGGCTCGCTGCAGGACCTGCCGCACGTCGACATGATGCGGCCGATCACCAAGTTCGCGGCCGGCGTGCGCTCCACCGAACGCATCGCCGACATGATCTCCATGGCCGCGCGCGAGTGCTTCGCCGGCGCCCCCGGCCCGGCGTACCTGGAGATCCCGCGCGACGTGCTGGACCGCGAGGTGGACATCAGCCGCGCCGTCATCCCGCAGCCGGGCGCCTACCGCGCCTCCACCCGCTCCATCGGCGACCCGGCCGACATCGAGACGCTGGCCGACCTGCTGGCGCACGCCGAGCGCCCGGTCATCCTGCTGGGCAGCCAGGTGTGGACGGCGCGCGGGCACGAGGCGGCGATCGACCTGGTGCGTGCGCTGGACATCCCAGCCTACTTCAACGGCGCCTCGCGCGGCCTGCTGCCGCCGGGCGACCCGCACCACTTCGACCGCACCCGGCGCGAGGGGTTCGACAAGGCCGACGTCATCGTCATCGTCGGTACGCCCTTCGACTTCCGCATGGGCTACGGCAGGCGGCTGGGCCGCAACGCGTCGGTCGTGCAGATCGACATGGACTACCGCACCGTCGGCAAGAACCGCGACATCGCGCTGGGCCTCGTCGGCCATCCGGGCGCCATCCTCGCCGCCGTGCGGCAGGCCGCGTCGGGGCGCATCGAGCGCGGCGCGCAGGCCAAGCGGCGGGAGTGGATGCAGGAGCTGCGCGCGGCTGAGGAGGTGGCGACCGCCAAGCTGATGCCGCTCTTCACCTCCGACCAATCGCCGATCCACCCCTACCGCGTGGCCTGGGAACTGAACGAGTTCCTGACCGACGACACGATCTACATCGGCGACGGCGGCGACGTGGTCACCATCTCCGCCCAGGCCGTGCGGCCGCGCCGGCCGGGCCACTGGATGGACCCCGGCGCGCTGGGCAGCCTGGGTGTCGGCACCGGCTTCGCGCTGGCGGCCAAGGCGGCCAACCCGGAGAAGGAGGTGCTCTGCTACTACGGCGACGGCTCCTTCGGCATGACGGCCTTCGACATGGAGACGGCCAACCGCTTCGGCCTGCCGTACTTGGCGGTGATCGGCAACAACTCCGCCATGAACCAGATCCGCTATGGACAGATCACCAAGTACGGCGAGGAGCGCGGCGACGTCGGCAACCTGCTGGGCGACGTGCCCTTCAGCAAGTTTGCCGAGATGCTGGGCGGCTACGGCGAGGAGGTGCGGGAATCCTCGCAGATCGCCCCGGCGCTGCGGCGCGCGCGCGAGGCGGTGCAGCGCGACGGCAAGTCGGCCGTGGTCAACATCTGGGTCGACCCGCGGGAGTACGCGCCGGGCACCAAGGCCCAGACGATGTACAAGTAAAGCTCGTTAAAAGCCCCTCTCCCCTTGAGGGAGAGGGGTTGGGGTGAGGGGTATTACGGCTCGGAGAGCCGGAAAAGTGGACTCATTTTCCCGCCCTCCGGGCGGTAACGACCCCTCATCCCAACCCTTCTCCCTCAAGGGGAGAAGGGCTTCAAAAAGAACTGCATTCGCACTGAAGCCCAAGGGAGGGGCATATGGGCAAAGCACTGGACGGCGTGCGCATCCTCGATTTCACCCATGTGCAGTCGGGACCGACCTGCACGCAGCTGCTCGCCTGGTTCGGGGCCGACGTCATCAAGGTGGAGCGGCCCGGCGAAGGCGACATCACGCGCGGCCAGCTGCGCGACGTGCCGGACGCGGACAGCCTCTACTTCACGATGCTGAACCACAACAAGCGCTCCATCACGCTCGACACCAAGAACCCACAGGGCAAGCAGGTGCTGGAGGCGCTGGTGAAGAGCTGCGACGTGCTGGTGGAGAACTTCGCCCCCGGCGTGCTCGACCGCATGGGCTTCACCTGGGAACGCATCCAGGAGCTGAACCCGCGCATGATCGTCGCCTCGGTCAAGGGCTTCGGCCCCGGCCCGTACGAGGACTGCAAGGTCTATGAGAACGTCGCCCAGTGCGCCGGCGGTGCCGCCTCCACCACCGGGTTCGACGACGGGCCGCCGCTGGTGACGGGTGCGCAGATCGGCGACAGCGGCACGGGGCTGCACCTTGCGCTGGGCATCGTCACGGCGCTGTACCAGCGCAACAGCACGGGGCGCGGGCAGCGGGTGCTGGCGGCCATGCAGGACAGCGTCCTCAACCTCTGCCGCGTCAAGCTGCGCGACCAGCAGCGCATGGCGCACGGGCCGCTGAAGGAATACCCGCAGTACCCCAACGGCCACTTCGGCGAGGCGGTGCCGCGCGCCGGCAACGCGTCGGGCGGCGGGCAGCCGGGCTGGATCCTGAAGTGCAAGGGATGGGAGACGGACCCCAACGCCTACATCTACTTCATCACCCAGGCCCCCGTGTGGGGCGCCATCTGCGACGTGATCGGCAAGCCGGAGTGGAAGACCGACCCGGACTACGCCACCCCCGTCGCCCGCCTGCCGCGGCTGATGTCGATCTTCGCGGAGATCGAGAAGTGGACCATGACCAAGACCAAGTTCGAGGCCATGGAGATCCTCAACCAGTACGACATTCCCTGCGGCCCCATCCTGTCCATGAAGGAGATCGCGGAGGAGCCGTCGCTGCGCGCCACCGGCACGGTGGTGGAGGTCGACCACCCCACCCGCGGCACGTACCTGTCCGTCGGCAACCCGATCAAGCTGTCCGACAGCCCGACCGAGGTGAAGCGCTCGCCCCTTCTGGGTGAGCATACGGAGGAGATCCTGCGCGACGTGCTGGGCTTCGACGACGGCGCCATCGCGGACCTCCGCGGCGCCGGCGCCATCGGCGCGCCGCGCCTGCTGGCGGCCGAGTAGGGCCGGCGCCAGCCATTCCGACGAGAACCGGCCGCGCCGGGGGCCGCCCGCCCCCGGCGGACGCCCGAACCGTGCCCGCGAACGGCGGGTGCCAGAAGCCAGAAGAGACACCAGAGGAGGGAAACGCCATGACTGCAGTCATCGACCCGCCGCGGACCGCTCCGGCCCCCGACGTCGTCCGCCGCATCCTCGACACGGCGAAATCCGAGGGGCGCAGCGCGCTGACCGCGCCGGAAGCCAAGGAGCTGTGCGACCTCTACGGCATCCCGGTGCCGCAGGAAGGCGTCGCCAAAACGGCGGACGAGGCGGCGCGGCTGGCCGACGGCATGGGCTACCCGGTCGTTCTGAAGATCGTCTCGCCGCAGATCCTGCACAAGACGGAGGCCGGCGGCGTGATCGTCGGCGTGAACTCGGCCGACGACGTGAAGAGCGGCTTCCAGACCATCATGGACCGCGCCCGCCAGTACGACCCGAACGCCGAGCTGATCGGCGTGCAGGTGCAGCAGATGCTGAAGGGCGGGCAGGAGGTCATCGTCGGCTCCATCACCGACCCCAGCTTCGGCAAGCTGGTGGCGTTCGGCCTGGGCGGCGTGCTGGTGGAGGTGCTGAAGGACGTGACCTTCCGTCTGGCCCCCGTCAGCCGGGCCGACGCGCTGACCATGCTGGACGGCATCCAGGCGGCCGAGGTGCTGAAGGGCGTGCGCGGCGCCAAGCCCGCCAACCGCGAGGCGCTGGCCGACATCATCGTCAACGTCTCCAACTTGGTGAACGACATCCCGGAGATCGTCGAGCTGGACCTGAACCCGGTGTTCGCCCGCGAGGACGGCGCCACGGCGGCCGACGTGCGCGTGGTGCTGGACTTCGAGCCGAAGGCGAAGCGCTACCTGCCGTCCCAGGACGAGATCGTGCGCCAGATGAACCGCATCATGAAGCCGGAAGCGGTGGCGGTGATCGGCGCCTCGTCCGAGGACGGGAAGATCGGCAACTCGGTCATGAAGAACCTCGTCAACGGCGGCTACCAGGGCAAGATCTACCCGATCCACCCGAAGGCCGACGAGATCCTGGGCTACAAGGCCTTCAAGAGCGTCAAGGACGTGCCGGGCGAGGTGGACGTGGCGGTCTTCGCCATCCCCGCCAAGTTCGTGGCGCAGGCCCTGACAGAAGTCGGCGAGAAGAAGATCCCCGGCGCCGTGCTGATCCCGTCGGGCTTCGCCGAGACGGGCAACGTGGAGGGGCAGGATGAGATCGTCGCCATCGCGCGCAAATACGACGTGCGCCTGATGGGGCCGAACATCTACGGCTTCTACTACACGCACAAGAACCTGTGCGCGACCTTCTGCACGCCGTTCGACGTGAAGGGCAAGGCAGCGCTGTCGTCGCAGTCCGGCGGCATCGGCATGGCGATCATCGGCTTCAGCCGCTCCACCAAGATGGGCGTCTCGGCCATCGTGGGCCTCGGCAACAAGTCGGACATCGACGAGGACGACCTGCTCGCCTTCTTCGAGCAGGACGACAACACCCAGGTCGTCGCCATGCATTGCGAGGACCTGAAGGACGGCCGCGCCTTCGCCGAAGCCGCCAAGCGCGTGTCGAAGAAGAAGCCGGTGGTGGTGCTGAAGGCCGGCCGCACCTCGCTGGGCGCCCGCGCCGCCAGTTCCCACACCGGCGCCTTGGCCGGCAACGACAAGATCTACGAGGACGTGCTGCGGCAGTCGGGCGTGGTGCGGGCGCGCAGCCTGCAGGACCTGCTGCAGTTCGCCCGCGGCATCCCGGTGTTGCCGACGCCGAAGGGCGAGAACGTGGTGATCATCACGGGGGCCGGCGGGTCGGGCGTGCTGCTGTCGGATTCGTGCGTGGACAACGGGCTGTCGCTGATGGCCATGCCGCCGGACCTGGACACGGCGTTCCGCAAGTTCATCCCGCCGTTCGGCGCGGCCGGCAACCCGGTGGACATCACCGGCGGCGAGCCGCCCACCACCTACAAGAACACCATCCGCCTGGGCCTGGAGGACGAGCGCATCCACGCGCTGATCCTGGGCTACTGGCACACGATCATCACGCCGCCGATGGTGTTCGCCAAGCTGGTGATCGAGGTGAAGGAGGAGATGAAGGCCAAGGGCATCGAGAAGCCGATCGTCGCCTCGCTGGCCGGCGACGTGCAGGTCGAGGAGGCGGCCGAGTACCTCTACGACCACGGCGTCGTCGCCTACCCGTACTCGACCGAGACGCCGGTCGCGGTGCTGGGTGCGAAGTACCGCTGGGCCCGCGCGGCCGGGTTGTTGTGACAAGGGGACGCCGTAGGTTGGGTTGAGCCGAGGGCGAAAACCCAACGTGCCCGCCATGCAGGGGACGTTGGGTTTTCGCTGGCGCTCAACCCAACCTACGGCCCGATCCAAGGCCGGTCCGCACATGCCCTTTCGGGCCGTCGCGTGGCGCGCGCGGGTGCGGTAAGCTCTGGGCGGCAGCCCGGCCGGCCCTAGGTTCGACCATGCCGTCCGCAATGAACAGCGATGATAAAAGGGAGGGGAGGCGACCTATGGATACGGCCATCCCGGACAAGGCACGCGCCATCCACCCCGGCTCCGGCCGGCGGAACACCAGGGGTCAGCCCAAGGGACGGCAGGTCGACCCGGCGGCGCTGGCCGAGGTCCGGGACCTGCTGGGCACGCGGTCCCGCCAGCCCGATCTGCTGATCGAGCATCTGCACCTCCTCCAGGACACCTATCACGGGCTGCACGCCCGCCATCTGGCGGCGCTGGCGCACGAGATGCGGATGGCGCTGGTCGAGGTGTACGAGGTCGCCTCCTTCTACGCCCACTTCGACATCGTCATGGACGGGGAGGAGGCGCCGCCGCCCGTCACCGTCCGCGTCTGCGACAGCCTGTCGTGCTGCATGGCCGGCGGCGAGGAGCTGCTGAAGGCCCTGCCCGGCACGCTGGGCCCCAACGTGCGCGTCGTGCGCGCCCCCTGCATGGGGGCATGCCACAACGCGCCCGCCGTGGCCATCGGCCACGCGCTGCACGAGAACGCCACGCCGGAGAGCGTCACGGCCGCCGTCGCGGCCGGCGACACCCACCCGCACATCCCCCGCTACATGGGATTCGGCGAGTACCGCGCGGGCGGCGGCTACACGCTGCTGTCGGAATGCCTGGCGCACCGCTACGAGGTCGAGGACATCCTCCAGCGCCTGGAATCGGCCAACCTGCGCGGCCTGGGCGGCGCCGGCTTCCCGACGGGCCGCAAGTGGCGCTATGTCCGGCACGAGCCGGGGCCGCGCCTGATGGCGGTGAACGCCGACGAGGGCGAGCCCGGCACCTTCAAGGACCGCCACCACCTGGAGACGGACCCCCACCGTTTCCTGGAAGGCATGCTGATCGGCGCCTGGGCGATCGAGGCCACGGACGTCTACATCTACCTGCGCGACGAGTACCCGCAGATCCGTGAGATCCTGCTGAAGGAGATCGCCGTTGTGGAATCCGCCGGCCTCGCCCGGCACACCCGCATCCACCTGCGCCGGGGTGCCGGTGCGTACATCTGCGGCGAGGAATCGGCGATGCTGGAAAGCATCGAGGGCAAGCGCGGCCTGCCGCGCCACAAGCCGCCGTTCCCCTCCGTCGTCGGGCTGTTCGGGCGGCCGACGCTGATCAACAACGTCGAGACGCTGTTCTGGGTGCGCGACATCGTCGAGAAGGGCGGTGCCTGGTGGGGCAGCTTCGGGCGCAACGGGCGCACCGGCCTGCGCAGCTATTCGGTGTCCGGCCGGGTGAAGGAGCCGGGCGTCAAGCTGGCCCCCGCCGGCATCACCATCCGCGAGCTGATCGAGGAACACTGCGGCGGCATGGCCGAGGGGCACAGCTTCAAGGCCTACCTGCCGGGCGGGGCGTCGGGCGGCATCCTGCCGGCCAGCATGGACGATATCCCGCTGGACTTCGGCACGCTGGAGCCGCACGGCTGTTTCATCGGCTCGGCCGCCGTGGTGGTGCTGTCCGACAAGGACGACATGCGCGCCGTGGTGCGCAACCTGCTGGCCTTCTTCGAGGACGAGAGCTGCGGCCAGTGCACGCCCTGCCGCGTGGGCACCGAGAAGGCCATGGCGCTGGTCAGCCGGCCGGAGTGGGACCAGCCGCTGCTGCTGGAACTGGCCAAGGTGATGGGCAGCGCCTCCATCTGCGGGCTGGGGCAGGCGGCCATGAATCCGCTGAAGAGCGTGCTGAAGCATTTCCAGGATGAGTTCGCCGCACCGGCCGTTGGGCCACAGGCGAACCGGGAGGACGTGGGATGAGCGAGGGCGTCACTTTCCATCTCGACGAGGTCGAGGTCGAGGCGCGGCCCGGCGAGACCATCTGGCAGGTCGCCACGCGCCTGGGCACCGAGATCCCGCACCTCTGCCACTCGACGGCGCCCGACTACCGCCCCGACGGCAACTGCCGCGCCTGCATGGTGGAGATCGACGGCGAACGCGCGCTGGCCGCGTCGTGCATCCGCAGGCCGACGCCCGGCATGCGCGTGCGCACCGCCAGCGACAGCGCCAAGGCGGCGCGGCGCATGGTGTTCGAACTGCTGGTCGGCGACCAGCCGGACCGGGCGCGCGCGCATGATCCCGACTCCAAGTTCTGGAACTGGGCCGACCGGGTCGGCGTGACGGAGAGCCGCTTCCCGTCGCGCGCGGCACCGGTGGACAAGGACTTCAGCCACCCGGCGATGGCGGTGCAGCTCGACGCCTGCATCCAGTGCACCCTGTGCGTCCGCGCCTGCCGCGAGGTGCAGGTGAACGACGTCATCGGCATGGCGTTGCGCGGGCACAGCGAGAAGATCGTCTTCGACTTCGACGACCCCATGGGCAGCAGCACCTGCGTCGCCTGCGGCGAGTGCGTGCAGGCCTGCCCCACCGGCGCCCTGATGCCGAAGACGCAGGTCGACGCGGTGACCGGCGTGTTCACCGCCGCGCCTGATCGGAAAGTCGACAGCGTGTGCCCGTACTGCGGCGTGGGGTGCCAGCTGACCTACAACATCAAGGACGACGCGCTGCTGTCCGTCACCGGGCGCGACGGGCCGGCCAACCACGGGCGGCTGTGCGTCAAGGGCCGCTTCGGCTTCGACTACATCCACCACAAGCACCGGCTGACCAAGCCGCTGATCCGGCGCGACGGCGTGTCCAAGCACGACGCCGACATCGACCCAGCCAACCCGCTGACCCACTTCCGCGAAGCGACGTGGGAGGAGGCGCTGGCGCTGGCGTCCGGCGCCCTGAAGGGCATCCGGGACGCGCACGGCGGGCGCGCACTGGCCGGCTTCGGCTCGGCCAAGGGGTCGAACGAGGAGGCGTACCTGTTCCAGAAGCTGGTGCGCACCGGTTTCGGCTCCAACAACGTCGACCACTGCACGCGGCTCTGCCACGCCTCCTCGGTAGCGGCGCTGATCGAGGGCATCGGCTCGGGCGCCGTGACGGCGCCGTTCAACGCGGCCGAGGACGCCGAGGTGATCGTGGTGATCGGCGCCAACCCGACCGAGAACCATCCGGTCGCCGCCACCTTCTTCAAGAACGCGGTGGAGCGCGGTGCCAAGCTGGTCGTCATGGACCCGCGCGGGCAGGCGCTGAAGCGCTTCGCCACGCACATGCTGCAGTTCAAGCCGGGCCGCGACGTGGCGATGCTGAACGCGCTGCTCAACGTCATCATCACGGAAGGCCTGTACGACCGCCAGTACGTGGAGGCCAACACCGAGGACTTCGACCGGCTGAAGGCGCACATCGCCGGCTACACGCCGGAAGCCATGGCCGACGTCTGCGGCATTCCGGCGGCGACGCTGCGCAACGTGGCGCGGCTGTACGCGCGCGCCCAGGCCTCCATCATCTTCTGGGGCATGGGCGTGTCGCAGCACACGCACGGCACCGACAACGTGCGCTGCCTGATCGCGCTGGCGCTGACCACGGGGCAGGTCGGCCGCCCCGGCACCGGCCTGCACCCGCTGCGCGGGCAGAACAACGTGCAGGGCGCCTCCGACGCCGGCCTGATCCCGATGATGTACCCGGACTACCGCCCGGTGACGAACCCGGAGGTCCGCGCCTTCTACGAGGACTTCTGGAAGACGGAGCTGGACCCCGAACGCGGCCTGACGGTGGTGGAGGTGATGGACGCCATCCACGCCGGACAGGTGCGCGGCATGTACATCATGGGCGAGAACCCGGCCATGTCCGACCCGGACGTGCAGCACGCCCGCGAGGCGCTGGCGAAGCTGGACCACCTCGTGGTGCAGGACATCTTCCTGACGGAGACCGCCAAGTACGCCGACGTGGTGCTGCCGGCCTCGGCGTGGCCGGAGAAGGACGGCACGGTGACCAACACCAACCGGCAGGTGCAGCTGGGCCGCACCGCCCTGCCCATGCCGGGCGACGCGCGCCAGGACTGGTGGATCGTGCAGGAGCTGGCCCGTGGGCTGGGGCTGGACTGGGCCTACACGCACCCGCGCGACGTGTTCGCCGAGATGAAGGGGGCGATGCCGTCGCTGGACAACATCAGCTGGGACCGGCTGGAGCGCGAGGGCTCCGTCACCTATCCCAGCCTGTCGCCGGAGGATCCGGGGCAGCAGATCGTGTTCGGCGACGGCTTCCCGACGTCCAGCGGGCGCGGGCGGCTGGTGCCGGCGGCGGTCATCCCGCCGGCGGAGGAGCCGGACGCCGACTTCCCCATGGTGCTGACCACCGGCCGCCAGCTGGAGCACTGGCACACCGGCGCCATGACGCGCCGCGCCCAGGTGCTGGACGATTTGGAGCCGGAGGCGGTGGCCTACATGGCGCCGGCCGACCTGCGGCGCATGGGCGTGGAGGCCGGTGCCCCGGTGCGCGTCACCACCCGGCGCGGCCGGATCGAGCTGAAGGCGCGCTCCGACTCCGCCGTGCCGTCGGGGCTGATCTTCGTGCCGTTCTGCTACGCGGAAGCGGCGGCCAACGTGCTGACCAACCCGCAGCTGGACCCCTTCGGCAAGATTCCGGAGTTCAAGTTCTGCGCGGCGAAGGTGGAGCCGGCGGCATAGAAGGTGAAACGTAGCATCGTAGGTTGGGCCAAGCGCCAGCGCGGCCCAACCTACGGGGGAGGGGAACATGGAAAAGGCCGCCAAGGGCCAGTCGGTGCAGTCGCTCACCCGCGCGATGAGCCTGCTGACCATCCTGGGCCGGGCGGGCGGGCCGATGCACCTGTCCGATCTGGCGCAGCAGGCGGCGCTGTCGCCCTCCACCGCGCACCGGCTGCTCACCACGCTCCAGCAGGAACGCTACGTCCGCTTCGACCAGGCGGCGCGCGGCTGGGCGGTGGGGGTGCAGGCCTACATCACCGGCGCCAACTTCCTGAAGACGCGCAGCCTCCTCGACGTCGCCAAGCCCCGCATGCGGCGGCTGATGGAGGAGAGCTGCGAGATCGTCAACCTCGCCGTCGAGGAGGACGGGGAGGCCGTCTACCTCGCCCGCGTCGGCGGCCCGCGCGTGGTCGACCCGGCGGTGCCGGAGGGCGACCGCACGCTGCTGCACTGCTCCGCCGTCGGCAAGGCGCTGCTGTCCGGCATGCCGGAGGCGCGCGTGCAGGACATCCTGACCCAGCGCGGCATGCGCCGGTTCACCCGCACGACCGTGTCGTCGCTGCCGGCCCTGCACGCCGAGCTGGCGCTGATCCGCAGCCGCGGCTACGCGCTGGACCAGGAGGAGCGGGTGCCCGGCCTGTGCTGCGTCGCCGCCCCCATCCACGACGAGAACGCGCGGGTGATCGGCGCCCTGTCGCTGTCCGGCTGCAACCGGCGCATGGCCGACGGCCGCGCGGCGGCGCTGGGCGAGATGGCCCGGCGCACTGCGGCGGCCGTGACCATGGAGATCGGCGGCCGGCTGCCGGCGTGACGCGGTGACGCCGTGGCGTGTTGTTAAGGAACGCCCTGGAATTCCTGGCCGGGCGTGTGCATCTGGTGTATGAGATACCAGATGCGCCGGGCGCCCTTTCCCGGCAGGGCAGGGGATCGTTGAAGACGATGAAGGCACCCGCACTGAACGTCCAGCCGCTCGACACCGGAACCACGTTCCGCAGCCAGGTCTACCATGCGCTGAAGCAGGCGATCACGGAGATGGACATCTATGACCATCCCACCGAGATCCGTCTGGAGGAGCGGCAGCTCAGCGACCTTCTCGGCGTCAGCCGCACCCCCATCCGCGAGGCGCTGAGCCTGCTGGAGCAGGAGGGCTTCATCCGCCTGCAGCCGCGCCGCGGCGTGTTCGTGGTGCGCAAGACCAAGACCGAGATCGTCGAGATGATCCAGGCCTGGGCGGCGCTGGAGAGCATGGCGGCGCGCCTTGCCGCGCAGCATGCGGCGGACGAGGACATCCGCACCCTGTGGGACCTGTTCCGCAACTTCGAACAGCGCAGCCCGATGGACCACGTGACCGAGTATTCGGACGCGAACATCGCCTTCCACAAGAACATCATCCGCCTCAGCGGCTCGTCGCTGCTGCAGGAGATGACGGACAATTTGTTCATCCACGTCCGCGCCATCCGCAAGCTGACCATCGGGCAGGACAACCGGGCGGAACGGTCGATCCACGACCACAAGGAAATCATCAAGGCGCTGGAGCGGCGCGACGCCGATCTGGCCGAACGGCTGGTGCGCGAGCACACGCTGGGCCTTGCCGCGCACGTCGAGAAGCACTGCGACTTCCTGGACGACTGACCAACTTTATGGAGTGAAGTCGGCTGCGGTGAAGGCGGCGAGCAGGCGGGCCGTCGCCTCCGCCGTGTCGGCGCGCAGCAGCGCGCCCATCACCGCCACACCCGCCGCCCCGGCGCCGCGCACCGCCGCGGCGTTGCCGGCGTCGATCCCGCCCAGCGCCAGCACCGGCAGCGGCGCGTTCGCCGCGAGGCGGGCGAAGCCGTCCAGGCCCAGCGGCGGCCCGTACCCCGGCTTGCTGGGGGAGGGGAACACGGGCGAGAGTGTTGCGTAGTCCGCGCCCTGCGCCGCCGCCCGCGCGAGTCCGGCGCCGTCGTGCGCCGACACGCCGATCAGCGCGCGCGGGCCGAGCAGGGCGCGCACGGCGGTCGCGTCGCCGCCGTCCGGCAGGTGCACGCCGGCCGCGCCGGCGGCACGGGCCAGTTCGGGATCGCCGTGCACGGTGACGGTGGCGTCCCATGGGCGGGCGCGCGCGACCAGGGTGCGGGCCAGGGCCGCGCGCTCGGCATCGGGCAGGCCCTTGTCGCGCAGCGACAGCCAGCGCAGGCCGGCGGCGAAGGCACGTTCCGCCAGCTCGGGCAGCGGCTGGGCGGCCTGATGGCGGTCGGTGATGAGGAGGACGGGCGGGGCGGGGAGCATGGCGCGCAGTGTAGCGCGAAGTGCGAAGCGCGTGTGCCCCCTCCCGCCCTCCGCCGGCGCTCCGGGCACCCTCCCCCGCTACGCGGTGGAGGGGGAAAGCGGCGGCAGTCCCCTCCACCTTGAAGAGGGGGAGGGTTAGGGAGGGGGCAAAACGTCGCCTACTTCCGCCCCTTCCCGACCGACCAATACAACATCCCCGCGAGAACCAGCAGCGCGAAACCGATGAGGACGGCGTCGCCGGGCAGGGTCTGGAGCGCGCCCTGGAAGGCGGCGATCTGGCCGGCGGGATCGGGGTGCTCCATGGCTCCGCCTCCTCATGCGGGCGTTACTCATGCGGGCGTTACTGCGCGGCGACGGCCGGCTGCGGGTCCTGCTCCGGCGTGGGCGGGTGCGGGCGGGTGTAGAGGCCGGCAACCTCGCCGCGCTGACGCACCAGGGCCAGGACCACGTCGATGGTGGGCGTGGCGACGCCGACCATGCGGGCCATCTCCTGCACCACCGACAGCAGCGCGTCGATCTCCATGGGCCGGCCGCGCTCCAGGTCCTGGAGCATGGAAGTCTTGTGCGCGCCCACGGCACCCGCGCCGTTGATGCGCCGCTCCACGTCCACGCGGAAGTGGACGCCCAGGCGGTCGCCGATCTCCTTGGCCTCCAGCATCATCGCCTTGGCCACCGCGCGCGTTTCCGGATCCGACGCGATGACGTCCAGCGTCGCGTGGGTCAGCGCGCTGATCGGGTTGAAGCACAGGTTGCCCCACAGCTTCAGCCAGATCTCGTCGCGCACGCGGTCGCGCACCGGGGCCTTCAGCCCGCCGGCCTCCATCATCCGGCTGAGCGCCGTGACGCGCTCCGACATGGAACCATCGGGCTCGCCCAGCGCGAACTTGTCGCCATAGACGTGCTTGATGACGCCGGGGGAGACCACTTCCGTGGCCGGGTAGACGATGCAGCCGATGGCGCGCTCCGGCCCCAGGCCGTGCCACTGGCGCCCGCCCGGGTCCACCGTTTCCAGGGTGCGCCCCTCGAACGGGCCGCCGTGCTTGTGAAAGTACCAGTAGGGGATGCCGTTCACGGCGGTGACGATCGCGGTGTCCGGCCCCAGCAGCGGCTGCATGGCGTCGACCACGCCGGGCACCGAATGCGCCTTCAGGCCGATGATGACGTAGTCCTGCGGCCCCAGCTCCGCCGCGTTGTCGGTGCAGCGCGCCTTCACGGTCTGCGCCTCGTCGCCGACCAGCAGGGTGACGCCGTTCTCGCGCATGGCCGCCAGATGCGCGCCGCGCGCCACGAGGCTGACCTCCGCCCCCGCCTGATGCAGCCGAACGCCGAGGTAACCGCCGATCGCCCCGGACCCGTAGATGCAGATTTTCATGATGCCCTGGCCCCCTCCCATCGTCGATGCCGGCGGCGGACGTCGTGCGCGCGACAGGTCGTGCGCGTGGCTGATTGTCGGAACCGCCATCGGGCTGAGCTTGGTATACGGTATACGCAATGTCAACAGCAACGAACGGGAACTCTCCGTATGGGTTTATAGAACGGAGTTGCGTGGTATACGATATCCAGAATACCGTACTGGTCCGCTGCGGCGATCCGTGCGGCAGCGCGCAATCCATCCTGGGAGGAATGAGCCACATGGAGCAGGGCACCATCCGGATCGAACCGGCGACCACCGACGCGGACATCACCGCGTGCTTCCCCACCATCCGGCAACTGCGCACGCACCTGACCGACGAGGACGCCTTTTGCCGGCAGGTGCGCCGGCAGATGGACGACGGCTACACGCTGGCCGTGCTGCGCTTCGACGGCGAGATCGCCGGCTGCGCCGGCTTCCGCATGCACGAGACGCTGTCGCGCGGGCGGTACATGTACGTGGAGGATCTGGTCACCTCGTCCGCCCACCGCTCGCACGGGCTGGGCGACGCGCTGTTCGACTGGCTGGCGGGCGAGGCGCGCGGGCGCGGCTGCGCGCAGATGGAGGTGATCTCCGGCGTGCAGCGCACCGACGCCCACCGCTTCTACCACCGCAAGCGCATGGTCATTAAGGCGTTCCAGCTGGTTCTGGCGCTCGAGTAGGCGCGGTGCGGTAGGGGGCAAGCCAGCCGAGCCCGTCCGACGTGCGGCCGGCCGGCTTGTACTCGCACCCCACCCAGCCGCCGTATCCGAGCCGGTCGAGGGCGGCGAAGAGGTATCCATAGTTGATCTCGCCCGTGCCCGGCTCGTTGCGGCCGGGGGTGTCGGCGACCTGGACGTGGGCGATCTTCGGCAGCAGGCGCTGGATGGTGGGGGTCAGGTCCCCCTCCATGATCTGCATGTGGTAGACGTCGTACTGGATGAACAGGTTGTCGGAGCCGACCGCCTCCAGCAGCCGCTCGGCGTGCGCGGTGGTGGACAGGTGGAAGCCGGGGATGTCGCGGGTGTTGATCGGCTCGACCAGCAGGCGGATGCCGGCGTCCTTCAGCGCGCGGGCGGCGAAGGTCAGGTTGTCGACCAGCGTTTGCTCAAGGCGTTCCGCCGGCACGCCGGCCGGGGCCTTGCCGGCCAGGCAGTTGACCTGCGGGCAGCCGAGTGCGGTGGCGTAGGCGATGGCCTTGGCGACGCCGTCCTGAAACTCGCCCGTGCGGCCGGGCAGGCAGGCGATGCCGCGCTCCCCCGCGTCCCAGTCGCCGGCCGGCAGGTTGTGCAGCACCTGGGTCAGGCCGTGGCGCCGCAGGTGCTCGGCCAGCGTGTCGGCGGGGTGGGCGTAGGGGAACAGGTACTCGACCCCGGTGAAGCCGTCCGCCGCGGCGGCGGCGAAGCGGTCGAGGAAGTCGTGCTCGGTGTAGAGCATCGTCAGGTTGGCCGCGAACTTCGGCATGGTGGGTTTCTCCCCAGGAAATGTCAGACGTGGACCGGATCCAGCGCCGGTTCGGGCAGGTCCAGCACCTCCTCGAACTCGGTCACCGCGTCGATCTCCGGGCCCATGGCGATGTTGGTGACGCGCTCCAGGATCACCTCCACCACCACGGGCACCTGATGCTGCTGCGCCATCGCCTGGGCGTCGGCGAAGGCGGATGCCAGCCGGTCGGGGTCGGTGACGCGGATCGCCTTGCAGCCGAAGCCCTCCGCCACCGCCACGTGGTCGACGCCGTAGCCGGCCGTGTGCGGCGCGTTGATGTTCTCGAACGCCAGCTGGACCTGGAAGTCCATCTGGAAGGCGCGCTGCGCCTGCCGGATCAGGCCGAGGTAGGCGTTGTTCACCAGCACGTGCACGTAGGGCAGCTTGAACTGCGCGCCCACCGCCAGTTCCTCGATCAGGAACTGGAAGTCGTAGTCGCCGGACAGCGCCACGATGGGGCGCCTGGGATCGGCGACGCGCACGCCCAGCGCCGCCGGCAGCGTCCAGCCCAGCGGCCCGGCCTGACCGCAGTTGATCCAGTGGCGCGGCTTGTAGACGTGCAGGAACTGGGCACCCGCGATCTGCGACAGGCCGATGGTGCTGACGTAGCAGGTGTCGGGACCGAAGGCGCGGTTCATCTCCTCATAGACGCGCTGCGGCTTGATGGGCGTGGCGTCGAAGTCGGTGCGGCGCAGCATGGTGCGCTTGCGCCTCGCGCAGTCGGCGGCCCAGGCGCTGCGGTCCTTCAGCGTGCCGGCTGTCTTCCATTCCTCGGCGACCGAGAGAAAGAGGTCCAGTGCGGCGGCGGCGTCCGACACGATGCCGTAGTCGGGCATGAAGACGCGGCCGATCTGCGTGGGTTCGATGTCCACGTGCACGAAGGTGCGCCCGCGCGTGTAGACGTCGACCGATCCCGTGTGCCGGTTGGCCCAGCGGTTGCCGATGCCCAGCACGAAGTCCGATTGCAGCAGCGTGGCGTTGCCGTAGCGGTGCGCGGTCTGCAGCCCGGCCATGCCGGCCATCAGCGGGTGGTCGTCCGGGATGGCGCCCCAGCCCATCAGGGTCGGGATCACGGGAACGCCGGTCAACTCGGCGAACTCGACCAGCCGCTCGCACGCGTCGGCGTTGATGATGCCGCCGCCGGCCACGATCAGCGGCCGTTCGGCCGCGTTCAGCATGGCCAGCGCCTTCTCCGCCTGGGCGCGGGTCGCGCGCGGCTTGTAGACGGGCAGGGGGTGGTAGGTGTCGGGGTCGAACTCGATCTCCGCCGTCTGCACGTCGAGCGGCAGGTCGATCAGCACCGGCCCCGGCCGGCCGGAGCGCATGGTCTGGAACGCCTGAGCCACGGTGTAGGGGACCTGCCCTGGCTCGCGCACGGTGACGGCCCACTTGGTGACCGGCTTGGCGATGGATTCGATGTCCACCGCCTGGAAATCCTCCTTGTAGAGGCGCGCGCGGGGCGCCTGCCCGGTCAGGCACAGGATGGGAATGGAATCGGCCCAGGCGGAGTAGAGGCCGGTGATCATGTCCGTGCCCGCCGGGCCGGAGGTGCCGACGCACACGCCGATGTTGCCGGCCCGCGCACGGGTGTACCCCTCCGCCATGTGGGAGGCGCCCTCGACGTGGCGGGCCAGGACGTGGCCGATGGTGCCGCGGCGGAAGAGCGCCGCATAGAAGGGATTGATGGCGGCACCCGGCACACCGAAGCAGACCGTGACGCCCTCCTTCTCCAGGACGTGGACCGCCGCCTCGATCGCTGTCATCCTTGCCATGGTCGAACCTCCCTGGATGGCGTTTCGCCAGCGTCCCGTGACACTGGGCGCGGGCTGGAGCGGGCGGCCACCGCTTTTCCTTTTGTTTCCACATGGTGGAAGGCGGCGGCGCTTCGGGGCCGCACTTTCCCGCATCGTGGAAAAGCGGGCCCCCGCGCGTTGTCCGGGGCCGGCGGTTGCGCCCACGCTGCCCGTCCAAACCGCGAGCACGGGGAGAGACGCCATGAAGATCGGATTCATCGGGCTGGGCATCATGGGACGGCCGATGGCCGGGCACCTGATCGCCGCCGGGCACACGCTGTTCCTGCACGACCTCGCCCCCCTGCCGCAGGACCTGCTGGACGCCGGGGCCACCGCCTGCCAAAGCGGCCGGGCCGTGGCGCAGGCGGCCGACGTGGTCATCACCATGGTGCCCGACACGCCGCACGTGGAGGCCGCCCTATTCGGCCCCGACGGCGTGGCGGAGGGGTTGAACGCCGGCAAGATCGTGGTGGACATGAGTTCCATCTCCCCCGTCGCCACCAAGGAGTTCGCCCGGCGCATCAACGACCTGGGCTGCGCCTACCTGGACGCGCCGGTGTCGGGCGGCGAGGTGGGGGCGAAGGCGGCGTCGCTCACCATCATGGTCGGCGGGCCGGAGGCGGCGTTCGCGGTGGTGAAGCCGCTGTTCGAGCTGATGGGCAAGAACATCACGCTGGTCGGCGGCAACGGCGACGGGCAGACCACCAAGGTCGCCAACCAGATCATCGTGGCGCTGACCATCGAGGCGGTGGGCGAGGCGCTGCTGCTGGCATCCAAGGCCGGCGCGGATCCGGCCAAGGTGCGGCAGGCGCTGATGGGCGGCTTCGCGTCGTCGCGCATCCTGGAGGTGCACGGGGAGCGCATGGTGAAGCGCACCTTCGACCCCGGCTTCCGCATCGAGCTGCACCAGAAGGACTTGAACCTTGCCTTGAGCACGGCGCGGTCGCTGGGCGTGGCGCTGCCCAACACGGCGACGGCGCAGGAGCTGTTCAACGCCTGCGCGGCGCGCGGCGGCAAGGCGTGGGACCATTCCGCCATGGTCCGCGCGCTGGAGACGCTCGCCAACTTCGAGATCGGCCAGAAGGAGTGACGGCCGGAACGCCCCGGGGCATGGGGCGTTACACCTGCGGATAAGGGAACCCGGCGCCGCCCCCTCCTGGGGCGCCGGGATTCCGCAGGGGGAGGACGGCCGATGCTCCAGCTCACGCAAGCGCAGGTGCGTCTCGGGTTCTCGGCGGCCAGCAAGGAGGAGGCGATCCGCCTCGCCGGGCAGACCATGGTCGAGAGCGGCCTGATCGAGCCGGGCTACGTCGACAGCATGCTGGGGCGCGAGCGCGTCGCCGCCACCTACCTGGGCAGCGGCATCGCCATCCCGCACGGGTTGCCGGAGGCGCGCCACCTCGTGCGCCGGACCGGCGTGGTGGTCGTGCAGTTTCCGGGCGGCGTCGACTGGGGCGGGGGCGAGCCCGCCCGCCTCGTGGTCGGCATCGCCGCCAAGTCGGACGAGCACATCGCCGTGCTCCAGCGCCTGACCGGCGTGCTGGGCAACCCGGAGGAGGCGGAGCGGCTGGGCCGCACCACCGATCCCCGCGCCGTGATGGCCGTGCTGAACGGCGCGGAGGGGGCCGCCGCCCCGGTGTCGGCGCCGGTGTCCTTACCGGATGGGGGAGTGTCCATCGACGTCACGGCACCGTCGCCGCACGGGCTGCACGCCCGGCCGGCCACGGCGCTGGTCGCGGTGGCGAAGCGCTTCCGCGCGGAGATCGCCGTGCGGCACGGCGACGGCGTGGGCAACGCCAAGAGCCTCGTCTCCCTGCTGCGCCTCGGCGTGTCGGGCGGGCAGCCGCTGACCGTCACGGCCGCGGGGGAGGATGCGGAGGCCGCGCTGGTCGCCATCGGCGCCGCCTTCGCCGACGGGCTGGACGAGCCGGCGGTGGCCGGCACCCCGCCGCCGCCCGCCCCGGCGCCCGCCGCGGCGGTGCCGGTGGACCTGGACTACGACGGCGCGGTGATCGCCGGCATCTCGGCCTCGCCCGGCGTGTCCGTCGGCACCGTGTGGAAGTTCCAGCGCGAGGAACTGACGGTTGCGGAGACGGCGGCCGATCCCGCCGTGCAGCACCGCCGCCTGGACCAGGCGCTGGCCGGGGCCGCCGCCGACCTGCGCAACCTGCATGAGGAGTTCTGGAAGAAGGCCGGTGCGGCCAAGGCCGCCATCTTCAAGGCGCACCTGGAACTGCTGGACGACCCGGAGATGGTGGCCGACGCCCACGCCGGCATCGACGGGGGGAAGAGTGCGGGCTGGGCGTGGCGGGCGGTGTACGAGGACCGCGCCGGCATGCTGGCGCAGCTGGCCGACCCGCTGCTGGCCGGGCGCGCCGCCGACCTGCGCGACGTGGGCCGCCGCGTGCTGCGCCTGCTGGCCGACGCCACGGGAAGCACGGCCGTGCTGCCCGACCACCCGGTGATCCTGCTGGCCGAAGACCTGGAGCCGTCGGACACCGCGAAGCTCGACCCCGCCATGGTGCTGGGGCTGTGCACGGCGGGTGGCGGGGCGACCTCGCACACGGCGATCATCGCGCGCTCGCTGGACATCCCCGCCGTGGTGGCGGCCGGGCCGGCGGTGCTGGACCTGGAGAATGGGCGGGAGGCCATCATCAACGGCGACGACGGCGTGCTGGTGGCCGGCCCGTCGGAGCGCGACCGTGCCCGCGCCGCCGCCGCCCGCGTGGCGGTGAAGGAACGGCGCGACGCGGAGCACCTCGACCGCTACAAGCCGGCGATCACCACCGACGGGCGGCGGGTGGAGGTGGCCGCCAATATCTCCGACCCGCTGGCCGCCGCCAAGGCGGTGGAAGCGGGGGCGGAGGGCATCGGCCTGATGCGCACGGAATTCCTGTTCCTCCAGCGCGAGTTCCCGCCCACCGAGGAGGAGCAGTTCGAGGCCTACCGCACCATGGTGCGGGCGATGAACGGGCTGCCCATCATCCTGCGCACGCTGGACATCGGCGGCGACAAGAACGTCCCCTACCTGCGCATGCCGGCCGAGGAGAACCCGTTCCTGGGCGTGCGCGGCATCCGCCTGTGCTTCGAGCGGGAAGACCTGTTCCGCACGCAGCTGCGCGCCATGCTGCGGGCATCCGCCGAGGGGCCGGTGCGCATCATGTACCCGATGATCGCCACCCCCGCCGAACTGGCGAAGGCCAAGGCGATCACCGAGGAGGTGCGGCGGGAGGTGGGCGCCGATCCGGTCGAGGTGGGCGTGATGATCGAGGTGCCGTCCGCCGTCATGATGGCCGACCAACTGGCGCGGGAGGTGTCCTTCTTCTCCATCGGCACCAACGATCTGACGCAGTACGTGCTGGCCATGGACCGGCTGCACCCGGTGCTGGCGCCGCAGGCCGACGGGCTGCACCCTGCGGTGCTGCGCATGGTGGAGCGCACGGTGGCGGCGGCGCGCGCGGCCGGCGTGTGGGTGGGGGCCTGCGGCGGCATCGCCGGCGACCCGGCGGGGGCCGTGCTGCTGGCCGGGCTGGGCCTGACGGAGCTGAGCGTCGCCATTCCCAGTGTGCCGGCGGTGAAGGCGCGGCTGCGCACCATATCGATGGCCGAGGCGGAGAGTGCGGCGAAGGCGGCGCTGGACTGCGCCGACGCGGGCGCGGTGCGCGCGCTGGTGCGCGAGCGCTTCGGCGGAGGTGCGGCATGAAGGGCGCCCCGAAGACGGGTATCGTCACGGTCACGCTCAACCCGGCGGTCGACCAGACGCTGGACGTGCCGGGCTTCACCGCTGGGGCGGTCAACCGCGCGGTGGCGGAGACGCGCACGGCCGGCGGCAAGGGCATCAACGTCGCGGCCTTCCTTGCGTCCTGTTTTCCTGGGGGCGGCCCCGTCCCGGTGACGGCGACGGGCTTCCTGGGCGAGGACAACGTGGGCGTCTTCGAGGCGCTGTTCCGCCGCCGCCACATCCACGACCATTGCCTGCGCGTGCCCGGCAGCAGCCGCGTCAACGTGAAGGTGGTGGACCGCGAAGGCCGCTCCGTCACCGACATCAACCTGCCGGGGCTGGAGGTGCGGGCGGAGAGCTGGCGCGCACTGCTGGCCGCGGTGGATGGGCTGGCCGCAAGCAACGGCACCTTCGTGCTGGCCGGTAGCGTGCCGGCGGGGGTGCCGGAGACGGCCTATGCGGAACTGACGGCGCACCTGCGGGCGCGCGGCGCGTTCGTGGCGGTGGACGCCAGCGGCGCGCCGCTGCGCCACGCGGTGGCGGCCCGGCCGGATATGATCAAGCCCAATGTGCACGAGCTGTCCGACCTGCTGGGCCGCCCGCTGTCCACGCGTGAGGAGGTCGTGGCCGCGGCGCGGGAACTGTGCGGCACGGGAATCACGCTGGCCGTGGTGTCCATGGGTGCGGACGGGGCGGTGTTCGTGGAGGGCGGGCGCGCCCTGCTGGCCGTGCCGCCGCCGGTGACGGTGGCCAGCACGGTGGGGGCGGGCGACGCCATGGTGGCGGGGGTGCTGGCGGCCCGGCTGGAGGGCGGCGACCTGGAGGCCTGCGCCCGGCGTGGCACCGCGTTCGCCGCCGGCACGCTGGCCCGCCTGGGTCCGGAGCTGCCGCCCCCCGACCGCATCGCCGAGCTGATGGCGGCCGTGCGGGTGGAGGAGCTCCAGGGATTCGGAACGTCGTAGGTTGGGTTGAGCGCCAGCGAAAACCCAACGTGTCCGCATGGCGCCGGGTGTTGGGTTTTCGCCTGCGGCTCAACCCAACCTACGGAGCTTCACGTGCGTCGGAGGGGTTCGACATGGCAAGACTGGTGGCGGTCACCGCCTGCCCCACGGGCATCGCCCACACCGTCATGGCGGCCGAGGCGCTGCGCCGCACCGCCGCGCTGAAGGGGCACAGCATCGCGGTGGAGACGCAGGGCGCCGAAGGGCCGGGCGCGCCGCTGGACGCCGCCGACATCGCCGCCGCCGACGCGGTCGTCGTGGCCGCCGACATCGCGGTGGACGAGGCGCGCTTCGCCGGCAAGCCGGTGGTGCGCACCACCACCGCCCGCGCCATCCGCGAGACGGAGACGGTGCTGAACGAGGCGCTGGCGCACGTCCACCAGCCGGTGAAGGAAGCGCCCGCCGCCGCACCGCCGCCGGCCGCACCCACGTCCGCCTCCGGCGCTTCCGGCCTGCTGGTCGCCATCACGGCGTGCCCGACCGGCATCGCCCACACCTTCATGGCCGCCGAGGCGCTGAAGCAGGCCGCGCAGGCCAAGGGCTACCGCATCAAGGTGGAGACGCAGGGCTCCGTCGGCGCCAAGAACGCCCTGACGGCGGAGGAGATCGCCGAGGCCGACGCGGTGATCATCGGCGCCGACACGCACGTCACCACCGAGCGTTTTACCGGCAAGCGGGTGCTGAAGACTTCCGTCGGCGACGCGCTGAAGCACGCCGGGCGCGTGGTGGATGACGCGCTGGCCCTGCCGCCCCCGGCGGCCGGCGGCCCCGGTTTCGCGCAGGAGGTGGCGCGGGCCAAGGCGCAGCAGAAGGGGGAGTCGTCGGGTCCCTACAAGCACCTGCTGACCGGCGTGTCCTTCATGCTGCCCTTCGTGGTGGCGGGCGGGCTGATCATCGCCCTGTCCTTCGTCTTCGGCATCGAGGCGTTCAAGGAGCCGGGAACGCTGCCGGCCGCGTTGATGCAGATCGGGGGCGAGGCGGCGTTCGGGCTGATGGTGCCGGTGCTGGCCGGCTACATCGCCTATTCGATCGCCGACCGGCCGGGGCTGGCGCCGGGCTTCATCGGCGGCATGCTGGCGGCGAAGATCGGGGCGGGGTTCCTGGGCGGCATCGTCGCCGGGTTCCTGGCCGGCTACGTCGCGCGCTGGCTGCGCGACACCATCCGCCTGCCGGTGAACCTGGAGGGGCTGAAGCCGGTGCTGATCATCCCGCTGCTGGCGACGCTGGTGGTGGGCTTGATGATGGTCTACGTGATCGGCACGCCGGTGGCGGCGATCATGGCCGGGCTGACCGGGTTCCTGCAGAGCATGACCGGGGCGAACGCCGTGGCGCTGGGCCTGCTGCTGGGCGGCATGATGGCGCTGGACATGGGCGGGCCGGTCAACAAGGCGGCCTACACCTTCGCGGTCGGCCTGCTGGCGTCGAACACCTTCACGCCGATGGCCGCCGTCATGGCGGCGGGCATGACGCCGCCGCTTGGGCTGGCGCTTGCCACCATGGTGGCGAAGAACCGCTTCACCGTGCAGGAGCAGGAGGCGGGCAAGGCGGCGGGCGTGCTGGGGTTGGCCTTCATCACCGAGGGCGCCATTCCGTTCGCGGCGAAGGACCCGTTGCGCGTCATCCCGGCGTGCATCGCCGGCTCGGCCGTGGCGGGGGCGCTGTCCATGTGGTTCGGCTGCGGGCTGCGGGCGCCGCACGGCGGCGTCTTCGTGCTGGCGATCCCCAACGCGGTGACGCCGCTGGGCGGCTACGTCCTGGCGATCCTGGCCGGCACGCTGGTGACGACGCTGGCGCTGGTCGTGCTGAAGCGCCCGGTCGAGACGGTGGAGGCGGGGGTGGCGGCCCTGGACGCGAAGCGCGCCTAACGCGCAGCCACGGCCGGTGTTACCGGCACGATGCGCACGTTCTCGGGCACGATCTTCGTTGCGTCCGTGCCCTGCAGCGTCAGCGTCTCGCCGTTGTCGAAGGTCAGCACCACGTCCGGGCCGCGCTGGCGCATCGCCGCCTTCACCGCCGCGAGGTCGCTGAGGCCGTAGCCGGCCAGTTCCAGCACGTCGCTGTCCGGCTCCGCGCCGGGCTTGAAGTCGGTGACGGTGTCGCGGCCGCGGCCGGCGCGGATCCAGAACACGTCGCGGCCGGGGCCGCCGGTCAGCACGTCGTCGCCGCCGCGCCCGTCCAGCAGGTCGTCGCCCGGCCCACCGCGCAATGTATTGCTCAACCCGTTGCCCACCACCTGGACGCCGTAGCGGGCGCGGACCACCGCGTTCTCCACGTTCGGCGGCAGGGTGGTGTGCGCCCACAGCTCCAGCGTGTCGATGCCCTCGCCCGGCTGCTCGACCACCGACTGGCGGAAGTCGGTGACCTTGTAGGTGTCGTTGCCGGCGTGGCCGGCGCGCGGGCGGGTGTCGCGGTGGCGGCTGCCCAGGTAGTCGTCGCCGGCCGTGCCGTCGGCCACGTCGTCGGGGATGCGGGTCGTCCAGGGCTGCGGCGGCTGCGCCGGCTCGGCGCGCGGGGAGGCGGCGGGCGTGGGGGTGCGCGGCGCGGCCTCGCGCGGTGCCGCGGCGGCCATCGCGCCGGCCGGTGCATTCGGCCGTTGGGCGTAGGCGCGGATGTGGTCGATGCGCATCTCGGCCGGGAAGGGGGTGGAGGCGTCGGGCTTGCCCGGCCAGTTGCCGCCGACCGCCAAGCTCGCCAGCAGGTACATGGGCGTGTGCATGGTCTCCGGCGTCGGCAGCTCGGCGATCTTGCGGCCGTCGAAGTAGTAGCTGACCACCGTCGGCGTCCAGTGGGCGCCGTAGGTGTGATAGCCGTCGGTCACGTCGCCGGTCACGTCGATCCACTTGGTGCCGGGGTTGGCGGATTTCTTGACGCCGATGGCGTTGACGTGGATGCGGTGCGGCTTGTCGCCGTGCACCTCGAACACGTCGATCTCCGGCGGCCAACGCTTGTGCGTCGGCAGCAGCCAGAAGCACGGCCACATCCCCTTGCCTTCGGGAAGCTGGGCGCGCATCTCGAAATAGCCGTAGGTCTGGGAAAACGACATCTCGGTGGTGATCAGGCCGGTGCTGTAGGGCAGGTCGCGCGGCAGGCCGGCGGCGGGCTTCGCGGTGATGACCAGGGCGCCGTTCTCCAGCCGGAAGGGGTCGGGGCCGACCGTGGCGTCGGAGTAGAAGCCCAGTTCCCCATTGCGGCTGAGCGTGCGGCCGTCGAAGTAGAACTTCGTCTTCCAGCGCGCGTGGCCGTCGGCGCTCCAGTCGAAGGCATCGAACTCCTCGGCGAAGGTCAGGACGTAGCCGGGAGGAAGGTCGGGCGGCAAATCCATCATGGCGAACCCATCACTTGGCCGCATCTCCCGCGCGCGGGGCCAGACGCGTCAGCACGCCGGCGGCGGACAGGGCGCGGCGCAGCAGGCGCGGGCGCGCCGTGGGGGAGAAGCGCCAGCGCACCAGCCGCCGCGCCAGCGGCTTCGGCCCCAGCAGCACGCCGGCACTCCACACCAGCATCGCCGCCTTGCCCTTGGCCGACATGCCGTCGAAGGCCAGCACGGCGCGCGCCATGCGGGCCAGCAGCCCGGCGGTGCGGTCGCCGGCCACCGGATGCTCGTCGGGGAACAGGCGGTGGCAGGCGATGCGGTATTGCAGGTGGTTCGGGCTGCGCTCCAGCGCCCCTTCCGGCAGGTCGAAACCGAGGTCCGGCGCCCTGGCGCGCAGCCGCTTCAGGTTGGCCTGATCGACGCGGATGCGGCGCACCAGCGCCTTGGCCCCCTGGTCGGAGGCGACCGACAGGTTGGAGCCGTGGATCCTGTAGAAGACGAGCGGCTTGGGGATGGTGACCACGTCGCCGCTCATCACCGCCATGCCCAGCAGCATGGTGTCGTTGCCGACGCGCAGGCCGTCCAGCGTCTCCGGATGCGGCATCACGCGCTCCAGGAACCAGCGGGCGTAGAGGTTGGCCGAGCCCGGCGGGGTGGGATAGGCATAGGAGGTGCGCAGCATGGCGCGGATCCGCTCCGGCGTCAGGCCGGGCGGGAACTGCGGGAAGACGGTGCCCAGCGGCCGGCCGTCGCGGTCGATGGTCGCCATCTGGCACTGAACCTTGGACACGCCCGCGTGCCAGACGCGCGCCACCTCCCGCATCAGGTCGGGGTGCAGCAGGTCGTCGGCGTCCAGGAAGGAGACGACGGCGCCGGTGCTGGCGGCGAATCCGGCGCTGCACGCACCGCTGGGGCCGACGTGCGGCGTCTCGATCAGGCGGACCGCCGGTTCGAAGCCGCGGATGATCCCCGGCGAGCCGTCGGTGGAGCCGTCGTCCACCACGATCACCTCCACGCGCGGCCAGCGCAGGGCCAGCGCGCTGCGGATCGCGTCGCCGACGAAGGCGCCGTAGTTGTGGCAGGTGATGACGACCGACAGCGTCAGGTCCTCGGTGGGCGCCGTGGCGGCGGTGTCCGGCATGATGTCCGGCATGGGCGTGGCGCTCTCGTTGTGTGGGGATGGGCCCCGTCGCGGGGCGAACCCTCATCCTACCGGGCGGGTTCCGCCGCCCGAAGACGTTCAGTGTGGTTAGGGCTCACCCGCACGGGGGTACCGAAGGCGGTAAAAACGGCCGGAGTCCGCGCTTCTTCTTTGAACGATTCTGACCCGAGACAGGGTAACACCGGCGGTGCCGCCACAACCGTCGCCTTATCCAGCTTCTGTGTAGATGAACCTTCGGATACGGGCAATGGTGCAAGAAAATCAACGCATCCGGCGGGAAAGTCGCCGTCGCCAGCGAGAGGTTGGCCGTGCATCGCTGTTGCCCAATGAGCGTCCAGGCTGCACGGCCGACATGCATTTCGACGCAGCGGCGCGCCGCAACGGTGGCTGTAGGGGTAGTTTGTAATTCGTTTTCCCGCTTTGCGGCGGCGAAGGACCCCCCGTATGGTTCGGTTCCTGCGCCAGTTATCGTTGAAAGCCAGTTATCTTTGAAAGATTGTACGGCATGCAGGTTGAATAATTGCTTGAATAGCAAATCATCAAAGATCTTTTCATCTCGATTTTTATAAACAAAGTCTCCGATATCTAAAAATTTTCGGATTTTTTCGACGCTCGTCACCAATGCGTCTGATGATACCACTTTTGATTGTTGAATAAAATCATTCCCAAGCTGTTGAGTTGCTCCGTACACGGCAAAACAAAAACACGGGCGCCGAATACCGGCGTCTGAAAGAGACGCCAAGAACACGCGGCAAGAAACTGGGCGAGGGCAAGGTCGCGATGACAGAGGTCACCAGCCAATCCTCATTTCCGGCCGGGGGCACGGACGTGTCGGATGATTATGGTACCGTGCCGCCCCAGGTCGGGGCCGTGGCGCTGGCCAGCCCCGCCGCCATCCCGATCGCCGTTCCCATCGACGCCGCCTCCCCCGACCTGGGCGGCCATGCGGGTGATCGCGACCAGGCGTGGCGCATGCCGGTCTGGCGGGAGGGGCTGCTGATCCTGCTGTCCGGGGTCGTCACCCTGCCGTTCGCCCTGCCGGCGACGTCGCATTCCCTGGCCTTCACCTTCGAATTCAGCGCGGCCTATGCGGTGGCCCTGCTGGGGGCATTGTTCACCGCCAACGCGCTGCACCGGCTGCGCCGGTCGCGGGTGGCAAGGCGCGGCTTCATCCTGGCCCGCGCGCTGGCGATGATGGCGACGGTGCTGCCGGCCTGCCTCGTGCTGGCCGCCGCCGTGGCGCCGGCCCTGGCGCACGACGTGAACATCGCCTTCGCCTGGGGCGGGACCTGGGGCCTGCTGGCGCTGGGCCTGATCGCGGGGTCGCGCACGCTGGAGACGCGCTTCGTCGCCGACGCGCCGGCCGGGGTGCGCCCCGGTGCCGCGCGCCGGCGCCGCCCGGCGGCCATGAGTGCGTGCGTGGCGACGCCGCTCGCGCTGGGGGCCCTCGCACTGGGGAGCGTGGCCGGCCGCGCCATGGCCGGCCCCGGCGCCGCGGCGGCGGCACCGGGGCGCGGACACACGCTGTTCACCGCCGCTGGCGACGCCGTTGAGGCCGACCCCGCGCGCGCCGCCGAGATGGCCGTGGCCGGGCTGGACCTCGACCGCAT